>NC_018721.1:3087022-3395725 GCF_000153485.2 Psychroflexus torquis ATCC 700755
GGGGGATGGTTATGGAGATGCTTGGCAGAAAGAAGCAGAAAAAAGAGGTCTAAGTAACTATAGAACGACTCCTGAAGCCTTAAAAGCTAAAATCTCTAAAAAGGCTATTGATTTATTTGGTGGATTAAATATTATGAATGAGATCGAAGTCAAAGCTAGATATGAAATTGAAATCGAGGATTATTCAAAACACATTCAGATAGAAGGACGAGTCTTGGGAGATATTGCAAGGAACCACATTATTCCTACAGCTATAAAATATCAAAATATCCTTATCGAAAATGTAAAGGGTTTAAAAGAGATTTATGGGTCTAACTTTAAGGGTCAAGCTAAACAGCAGATGAATATTATTGAAGCTATTTCAGAACACATTGAAAAAATCAATGAAGAAGTAGACCAAATGATAAATGCAAGAAAACAAGCAAATCTTATAGAAGATCCCACTGAAAAGGCTTTTGCTTACTGTGATAATGTGAAGCCTTATTTTGATGATATCCGTTACCATTGTGATAAGTTAGAGCTAATGGTTGATGATGAAATTTGGCCATTGACAAAATATAGAGAGCTTTTATTTACAAAATAAGAGTTGATAAACTATTTTTTAAACCCAGTGTTAGATATCTAATAACACTGGGTTTATTTTTTATAAATTTGCAACAAATTTCCTAAAATGAGTGATCAAGCAAGATATGCCAAGCGTGGAGTCTCTTCTCAAAAAGAAGATGTTCACAAAGCTATAGAAAATATTGACAAAGGCCTGTTTCCAATGTCATTTTGTAAAATCATACCAGATTATCTTGCGGGAAGCCAAGACCATTGTGTCGTGATGCACGCCGATGGGGCTGGCACAAAATCATCTCTAGCCTACTTGTATTGGAAGGAAACAGGAGACCTTAAGGTTTGGAGGGGAATTGCTCAAGATGCTCTTATTATGAATGTTGATGATCTGCTATGTGTTGGAGCTACAGATAATATTTTAGTCTCTTCTACTATAGGTAGAAATAAAAATGTAATCTCTGGTGATGTTATTGCTGAAATTATCAACGGCACTGAATCTATCGTTGAAGATTTGAGAGATCATGGTATTTCTATTCATACTACAGGAGGTGAAACTGCAGATGTAGGAGATTTAGTAAGAACAATTATTGTAGATTCTACCGTAACAGCAAGGTTAAGAAGGGATGAGGTAATCGACAATGCTAATATAAAGGCGGGTAATGTTATTGTTGGGCTTTCCTCTAGCGGACAAGCCTCTTATGAAACAGAATATAATGGCGGTATGGGAAGTAATGGACTTACTTCAGCTAGGCATGACGTCTTAGCTAATTACTTATCTGAAGCTTACCCAGAGTCTTTCGATCCTAAAGTTCCAAAAGACCTGATCTACTCTGGCTCTAAAAGATTAACCGAAAAAATTTCAGAAGATCTTCCAGATGTTGGAAAAATGATTTTATCTCCTACTCGGACTTATGCACCTATTGTAAAAAAGGTGTTTGCAAAATTGGGAAGGGCTTCCATTGATGGAATGGTTCACTGTAGTGGAGGAGCACAAACAAAAATCCTTCATTTTATAGAGAACCTCCGCATTATTAAGGATAATATGTTTGAACTTCCTCCGTTATTCAAGCTCATACAAGATGAAAGTCAAACCGATTGGAAAGAAATGTACCAGGTTTTTAATATGGGGCATAGGATGGAATTTTATGTTGATGAATCCATAGCTCAGGAAATTATAGATATTTCCAAGTCCTTTAATGTAGATGCTAAAATTGTAGGGAGAGTAGAAGCTTCAGAATCAAAATCTCTTTTAATCTCTTCAGTTTATGGCCATTTTGAATACTCATAAATAAAATGAAAAGAGTTCTACTCCTTTTTTTACTCTCATTATTTATCTCGAAAAGTTTTGGGCAATCCTTTGGCGAGATCCAAAAGATCGAATCTGTTGGTAAAACTCTGGTTCCTAATGGGTTTATGCCATTAATCAATACTAGTTTCGATGTCTCGGGTAACTATGTATTTACCTATAATCAATTGATTCCTCGAAATGGTAGAACGAGTTTTTGGGAGCAAGTGAATGAATTTACTTTAGATGTAAGCGAAGTAGCTTTTGTAAATTGGAATGCAGGAGGAACAAACTCTATATCTGGAATGTACGGAATGAATACAGTAAGAACTTATAGAAATAAGGGCTTTAGATGGGATAATCAATTTCGGTTTAGATATGGAATCAACCAGCAAGAAGGTCAGGAATTAATAAAAACGGAGGATGATTTGGAACTTATTTCTTCTTTTGGTTATGAAGTTTCTAAAAATTCTAATTGGTTTTATTCAGGTAAATTTAGTTATAAAACTCAAGTTTCAAGAGGTTTTAATTATCCAGATACTGAGGTTTCCATCTCGGAATTTATGGCGCCAGGCTATATTTTTCTTGGTATTGGAGCCAAGTATGCTCAACCCGACGAGAGCTTTGAACTTTACTTATCTCCAATCACCCAAAAATCCACCTTTGTTTTAAATCAACGATTAGCCAATGATGGGGCGTTTGGTGTAAGAAGTGCAGTTAGGGATGGTGATGGAAACATTATAAGAGAGGGGAAGACCTCTAGAAATGAGTTTGGCATATTAGTAACCAATGAATTTGAGCAAAAAATTTTTGAGAGTGCGGTTGTCGTAAATAGGATAAGTCTATATTCAGATTACATCAATAATTTTGGTAATATAGATATAGATTGGGAGCTAGTTTTCAATTTTAAAATCAATAATTTTATGCGTGCTAGTATAGGTGCTCATATTAGATACGACGATGATATCAAAATTAGAGAGGAGGCTCCTGATGGCACTGTGGTTGTTGGGGGTTCTAGAATCCAGCTTAAGCAGCAGCTTGGCATAGGAATCGCTCTACAGCTTTAATTTATAGTCTCAGATTTATTGATTTTTATGACGGCTTCTGTTAAAAAAAATCCCCTCAAATACCTTAAATTTGCCATACATTAAAACCTTATGCTAGATAAACTAAACTTTATAAAACAAAGATTTGACGAGGTGAGTGATTTGATCATTCAGCCTGACATCATGTCCAATCAAAAGCGGTATATAGAACTATCAAAAGAGTATAAAGACCTCAAAGCTATTATGGATGAGCGTGAGATTTATATAGAGCTCACCGATAACCTTAAGGAAGCCAATGATATTATTTCAAACGAGTCTGATGCTGAAATGGTGGAAATGGCGAAACTTCAATATGACGAGGCCAAAGTTGAATTGCCTAATCTAGAAGAGAAGATACGCATGATGCTTATTCCTAAAGACCCAGAAGATGCAAAGAATGCTGTAGTAGAAGTAAGAGCAGGAGCAGGGGGTGATGAAGCTAGTATTTTTGCAGGAGATATTTTTAGAATGTTATCCAAATACTGCGAACATAAAGGCTGGAAAGTAGATGTTGTAGATTATAATGAAGGGACCAATGGAGGATACAAAGAAATCCAATTTGAAGTCTCTGGGGATGACGTGTATGGAACATTAAAATATGAAGCCGGTGTTCACCGAGTTCAACGTGTACCACAAACTGAAACTCAAGGTCGTGTCCACACTAGTGCTGCAACAGTAATGGTTTTTCCTGAAGCTGAAGAATTTGATATTGAGGTCAATCCAAAGGAGGTAAGAGTAGACTATTTCTGTTCTTCTGGACCAGGAGGGCAGTCTGTAAACACAACTTACTCTGCAGTAAGACTTACTCACGAACCTACTGGCATTGTAGCTCAATGTCAAGATCAAAAGTCACAACATAAAAATAAAGAGAAAGCTTTTAGGGTTTTAAGGTCGAGACTATATGAAATGGAGTTGGCCAAAAAGCAAGCTGAAGATGCTGAAAAGCGAGGCTCTATGGTGACTAGTGGTGACCGAAGTGCTAAAATTAGAACTTATAATTATTCACAAAGTCGAGTTACCGATCATAGGATAAATCTCACGCTCTATGATCTCGATAATATCATAAACGGGGACTTAGAGAAAATAATTAATGAGTTAAAACTCGTCGATAATACAGAGAAACTCAAAAATATTTCTGACGACCTATAATTAATTATGCAACTTCAAGAGCTTATTGAACAAATTCAACAGAAAAAATCCATGCTTTGCGTGGGATTGGATGTTGATTTAGAAAAAATACCTAAGCATTTATTAGAGCTTGACGATCCTATTTTTGAATTCAATAAGGCCATTATTGAAGCTACCCAAGAGTATTGTATAGCTTATAAGCCAAACATAGCGTTTTATGAAGCCTATGGACTAAAGGGATGGCAGGCACTTCAGAAAACGATTAATTATATTAACGAACATTATCCAGAGCAATTCACCATTGCAGATGCCAAGAGGGGAGATATCGGCAACACTTCAAAGATGTATGCTAAAGCTTTTTTTGAAGACTTAAATTTTGATTCTGTTACTGTAGCTCCATATATGGGAAAAGATTCTATAGAACCTTTTCTTCAATTTAAAAATAAGCATGCTATTATGCTTGGCCTTACATCTAACGAAGGAGCTAAAGATTTTCAATTTTTAGAAAACAAGGGAACTTTACTTTTTGAAAGTGTTTTAAAAACTTCTCGAACATGGGTGAATTCAAGGCAGTTGATGTATGTTGTTGGGGCCACTAAGTCCAGTTACTTAAAAAAAATAAGACAAATCTTACCAGATAGCTTTTTATTAATTCCAGGGGTAGGGGCTCAAGGGGGAAATCTAAAGGAAGTCTGTGAGCATGGCTTAAATTCTACTTATGGATTGATCATTAATTCTACAAGGGGAATTATATACGCTTCACAAGAAGAAGATTTTGCAATTCAGGCAGCTTATAACGCTAAAGCGCTACAGGAGCAAATGGAGCCTTACATAACTTAAAAAGCTTATACATTTTACTGTATAAGCTTTTTATAAAGTTTTTAGAATAAACTAAGACTTACATTTCTTCTTTAGTAGCTTCTTCCATTTCTTCAGCACCTTCTTCAGTTTCTTCAGCTGCCTCTTCCATGACCTCTTCAGTTTCTTCAGCTGCTTCTTCCATAACCTCTACAGTTTCCTCAGCTGCTTTGTCCATAGTTTCTTCAACATCGTCTGCTGTTTCTTCAGCATCGCCTTTCTGTTCTCTACAGCTTACTACACCTAAACCTAGTAAAGCAGCCATTGTGATAGATAAAATTGATTTTTTCATTTTGTTTTGATTTTTGATTAAGTTTCAAAAGTATAGATTTTTCTTAAATATATTAAAAATTACTAGGATTTTTTATTATTTCTTTTGATCGGCTGATATGGTGGTCTAAAGTTTCTTTATTCATCTTTTTTAATAGACTCATCATCATATTCATGCGATGATTATTTTTGAAATGCTCTTGTTTCTCGTGAAGAAAGTTCCAATAAAGATTATTGAACGGACAGGCGTCCTCGCCTTCTTTTTTACTAACAGAATACTGGCAGGACTTGCAGTAATTCCCCATCTTGTTGATATAACTCCCACTAGAAACATAAGGTTTTGTGGCCACAATTCCACCGTCTGCAAATTGACTCATTCCTCGGGTGTTGGTAAGTTCTACCCATTCTATGGCATCGATGTAGACCCCTAGATACCAAGCATCCACTTCATCGGGATCGGTCATAGTTAGCAAAGCAAAATTCCCTAAAATCATAAGGCGTTGGATATGATGTGCATAAGCATCGTCTAGACTTTGGTTTACCGAATGTTTCAAGCAATTCATTTTAGTATCACCAGTCCAGTAGAAGTCAGGAAGTTTGTTGGTATTTTGAAGCTCGTTCTTGGATTTATATTCTGGCATTTCTTGCCAGTAAACTCCTCTCATGAATTCTCTCCATCCGAGAATTTGTCTTATAAACCCTTCTATTTGAGAAATATCAATCTCTTCTTTGTGATCGTAGTAATAATCTAAGGTGGTTTCTATAACCTCTCTAGGAGAAAGCATTTTACTATTCATGGAAAACGATAGTCGAGAATGGAACAAAAACTTCTCATCTGTATGTAAAGCATCTTCATAATCTCCGAAGTGGACCAAAAGATGAGTACAGAAATAATCGAGTACCTCTAGGCATTCTTTTCTTGATGTTGGCCATGGAAACTTTTCTTGGTCAATTCTACCCATAGTCTTTATGCCCATGGTCTCAATTTGTTTTAAGACTCCCTCAACATTTTTATCAAAGCCTTTAAACTTTGGAATTGGTGGTTTACCAGTCCATTTTTTGCGGTTGCTTTTATCAAAATTCCATTGACCACCTTCTGGTTTCTTATCATTAAGCATCATAATTTCATGCTTTTTACGCATGTCCCGATAAAAGTATTCCATCGTCATTTCCTTCTTTCCCTTGTAGAAGTTTTGTACATCATCTCTTTTTGTAAAGAAATGTTCTGAATCTTTAGCTTGACTTGAAATACTAAGTTTGTTGCAAATTGTTTTCAGATTTATATCCAGTCTATACTCGTCTGGGTAGAGATATTCAAAATGTTCTATCTCTTCCTCCTCAATAATCTTGTTGATATTATCGGATAAACTTTGTCGATTGAATTTATCATCGATTTGAAAGTAAATTACTCGATGTCCTTGGGATTCTAGGTCTCTTTTGAAATTCCTCATCGAAAGAAAAAAGGCTACTACTTTTTGAACGTGATGCTTTACATAACCGGTTTCTTCTTGACTTTCGGTCATGAAATAAATCACATCTTCAGATTTATTTTCAAACCAAGAGTGGCTGAGGTTGAGTTGATCTCCAAGGATTAATCGTAAGGTTTTTTTCATTTCACTTTTTTTTCTGAATTTTATCTTCTTCATCTCAACTCATCGAAAAGGTCTCAAAATCTCATAGCCCTGATAGAAGCGTTATCCTTGACGGAAGTAGTGCTTTAGCAATAGTTTTATCCAAAAGCGACTGCAAAGAAGCTTCTGGATAGATATATATGGCTAGTGCTACGAGATCAAGATTAAGCGGATAGCAGGTTCTCGGCTATTAAAATAAACTATCCTGTAACCATGTTCGTTGATATTTTCCACCACTATCGTAACGGTCGGCTTGATTTTTAATATTAAATTTTCGATCTCGTGGATCATTGCCTACACCAGAATTATACATCCAGTTGCCCCAATTGCTATGCACGTCATAATCCACGAGCATAGATTCGAAATAGGCGGCTCCAATGCGCCAATCCTGTTTCCATTCTTTGGCCCAATAGCTATTTACGTTCTGGCGACCGCGGTTGCTCATAAAGCCAGTTTCCTTAATTTCTATCATATTGGCATTTACAAAATCCTCTGGGGTGTTTCCATTTATCCAGTCTCTCAGAGCCTTTTTGTTATTTCCCCAATCGTAATCCTTATTTAATACACCTCCAATTTGAAAAATTTTATTGCCGTGTTTAAGTGATATATATTTGAAATAATCACGCCAGATCAGCTCGAAAATTAGCCAATAGGTATCTTGGTTTTTCTTCACTTGCTTCTCAAATGCTCTAACCTCGTGGTAAATGGAAACGGCTGAGATAGAGCCATTGGCCAGCCAGGCTGAAAATTTTGAACTATAGTCTGTACCTAAAAGACCGTTACGAGTCTTTTTATAGTACTGTAACTTTTTGGTGTCCCAGAAATAATGTTCAATACGCTTCCAAGCTTCATTTTCTCCCCCTTTAAAAGGAAATGCCGATCGTGGATCGGTTTCAAAATTTTCCAAACCTAAATCTGATAGATTAGGTGCTTGGTTTCTTTCTTCTAATAAATGATGGGTAGGTCGGGGTTGAGGGGCTGGAACTTTTTGTCTTACTTCACTTTGCTTTTCACATTTTTTTCTGAAGTTGGTATAGACTTCCGGTATGTCTTGGAAACTTTCATAAGGCAAATCTTCTGGGTGAAATAAAAATTGATCGTAGTTTTCTATAAAATCTGCATTTGGAAGAGCTGATTTAACTTTTGCTTCAACTCTCTTCTCTTCTCGGGTCCACTCAGTTTGGTAAAAAACAGATGTAATCGCATACCGTTCAGAGAGTTCTTTAAATACTTCAGAAGGATGCTTGTGTGCTATGTGAAGACTTATGTTTAAGTCCTGAAGGTTGTCTGATAGTTGCTCAACACTTTCAATTAAGAACTTAGCTCTGTACTTTTCAGTTTTTTTAAAACCATACCGGGTCGTTTCAAAATGACTTGGATCAAAACAATAGACGCCAAGAACAGCGTTTTCACTTTGACAAGCATCGAAAAGAGACTTTTGATCTCGAGTTCGTAAATCGTTTCTAAACCAAACAATGGTTATTTTTTGTTTCTTCTGCATTTTTCGCTACAATATTTTACGTTATCCCAATTTTTCTCCCATTTCTTCCTCCAACTAAAAGGTAATCCACAAGTAAGGCAGATCTTTTCGGGCAAATTTGTTTTCTTGTGTGCCATGTTAATCTAAAGCTTTAATATTTTGACCTGGTCTTGCATAAGCAAAACGTTTTATGAGTTCTGTACTTAAATATCCATCTAATCCAATTATTCCAGCACTTTTTGCTTTAGATAAATTTAATAAGCCGTCTTTTTCTTGGATTTCACTAGGGAAAAGGAGATGTTGAATTTCTCCGATAATCAATCGACAGCCATTTTCTTCGATGAAATATTCATTGATGAACTCGCAACCCATTTTGATAACAGATTCTTTTACAAATGGGGCTTTGAAATCTTTAATATACTCTTCAGATAAACCAACTTCTTTAAATTCGGAAATCCCTTCGTCATAATTAGCTGAGGTTTGGTGAGCTTTGTCTATGAAACTTTCGTGAATATGATTTACCGTAAACTGCTTGTTGTCTTTTAGATTTTCGTAAGTATCTCTATCTACGGTTAAAGGACGTAACATAAAACTAAGCATAGGGGGGTTGCTGCCAAGGTGAATAACCGAATTGAAAATAGCTAAGTTAGTAGTTCCTTCTTTGGAAATAGTGCCTATAAGATTGCCAGATTTCACTCCTCCACAACTATTAATGAGGTGCATGCGTTCCAATTTCGGGAGTTCACTAATGTCTTTTTTGGTAAAATGTGTCATAAAAAAAGGTCGATGATTAGTCGACCTAAATTTAGATATTGTTAAACCTTTTAGTGTTAAAAATTAAACAAAATTAAGATACTTTTTCTTGATCTAATTTTGGATAATCGGTGTACCCTTTTTCACCTGGTACATAAAAGGTATCTCGATCCCAGTTTTGAAGCTCTGCATTTTTTTCGAAACGAAGGGGTAAATCTGGGTTAGAGATAAATAATCTACCATAGGCTACCATATCGGCATTGCCATCTTCAATTACTTTATTACCACTTTCTTGATCAAATCCTGCATTAATCATAAGGCTTCCTTTATAAAGAGGCCTAAAGTGCTTAGCAATATTAGTAACTAGAAAATCTTTATCACTTACATCGTTAAAAGGTTCAGATAAATGTAAATAAGCTAGATCGTAGTCATTAAGTTTTTCGACAATATATTCAAAAGTTGGAATTGTTTCTTCGTCTGCTTCGGTACCAAAAACACCGTGCAAAGAAGGATTTAATCTCACTCCAATTCTATTTTCTGGAAAAAATTCTTTTGTAGCTTCAATAATTTCAAATAGGATTCGAGCTTTATTTTCTTTCGAACCTCCATATTCATCTGTTCTGTGGTTAGATGTATTATTGAAGAACTGATGGATTAAATAACCATTTGAAGAGTGAATTTCAACACCGTCAAAACCAGCCTCTACAGCATTTTTTGCCGCTCTTCTAAAATCATTTACAGTTTCTTTCACTTCATCAGTGGTTAACGCTCTTGGCTCTACGGTGTCCATAAAGCCTTGGTAAGTGTAAGCTTTATCGTTTGGATTCACAGCACTTGGCGCTACAGGTTTATCACCATTATGAAAGTCAGGATGGGACATACGTCCAACATGCCAAACCTGTATAAATATTTTACCATCTTCTTTGTGGACAGCATCGGTTACTTTTTTCCAACCTTCTATCTGTTGCGGCGTATATATACCGGCTGTATTAATGTAACCAATTGCTTCTGGAGACACTTGTGATCCTTCACTTATAATTAGACCTGCGCTAGCTCTCTGTGTATAGTATTTGACGTGCATGTCGGTTGGAGTATTGTATTTATTGTCGGCACGACTGCGCGTCAAAGGTGCCATAATAACTCTATTTTTCAATTCTAAATCACCCATTTTTATGGGTTTTAATAAGGCTTGTTGACTCATAATTAAACTAATTTTGAGCAAACTTAAGACTTAATTAAAATTTTATAAGTTAATGCCTTTATAAATAAAAGCTACTTTTGTCTGATTCCACTATAGATAAAAACTATAGTTAAACTATATCAAGATGGATACTTTTGAACACAATTTGAGTTGGTCTGATTTTCAAAAAGTCGAAATGCGAGTGGGGACTATACTTAAGGCAGAGCCATTTAAGCAAGCGAAAAAACCTGCTATACAGTTAGAAATTGACTTTGGAGACATAGGGATTAAACGCTCATCGGCTCAAATTACAGAACTCTATGACTTAGAAGAACTTATTGGAAAGCAAGTGATCGCTGTTCTCAATTTTCCTCCAAAACAAATCGCTACGATGATGAGTGAGTGCTTAATTTTAGCAGCAGTAGATTCTGATGTAGGTACTTCACTTTTGTCCCCAGATCATAGACTTAAAAATGGAACTCGGATTTCTTAATTTTCAATTTCAGCGTGTAAGAGAGTTAAGAAGTTGTGTCTACTTACTTCCTCTGCGCCAAGACTTTCGAGGTGTTTGGTATACACCTGACAATCTATAAGGCGAATACCATTTTTCTCCATGTTTTTAACCAAAGTAATAAAGCCGTATTTGGAGGCATTATCCACTTCTGTAAACATACTTTCCCCACAGAATACGTTCTTGTCTTTCAGCAACAGGCCATAAAGTCCGCCCACAATCTTATCATCCTGCCAGACTTCTATAGATTTGGCTATACCAGCCTTATGGAGTCCAATATAGCTAGTAATCATAGCATCTGTGATCCAAGTTCCGTCTTGTTTTTCCCTATTGATGTTAGCACATTTATTAATGACATATTCAAAATTCTCATTATATGTGACCCTGAAGGCTTTTTCATTAAAAAGCTTTTTCATGGATTTAGAAACATTTAATTTATTTGGAAAGAGAATCATTCTTGGGTCTGGGCTCCACCATAAAATTGGTTGACCTTCTTCATACCAAGGGAAAATGCCATTTTCGTAAGCAACTTTTATCCGCTCTAAGCTAAGATCTCCCCCGAAGGCCAATAGGCCTTTTTCATCGGCAAATTTTGGGTGTGGAAAAATGATATCTGACGTAAGTTTATACATGATTTAAAAATAAAATATTAAAACTAATTCTAAAAATAATGTAAAGGCATTTTGCCTTGTGTATTTTAAAAGTAAAAAGCTTCAGAATTCCTCTGAAGCTTTTTACTTTTAAATTGAATTAGATTTAGAAAGGTAAATCGTCCTCATCATCATCATTCAAATCTTGAACTGGTTCAAACTGATCTGAAGGTGGAACAGGAGGGGCTCTGCCGTATTATTCTGTTCTGCATTTTCAATTCTCCAACCATTTAAAGAATTGAAGTATTTGGTTTCTCCCTGAGGGCTTACCCATTCTCTTCCTCTTAGGTTGATTCCAACTTTGACATCTTGACCAACATTATAGCTGTCTAATATGTTGGTTTTATCTTGAACAAATTCAATTAAGATGTGCTGTGGATACTGCTCTTCGGTAGTGACCACCATTTCTCTTTTTCTGAAACCGTTACTTCCAAATTCTTTTGTTTCTCCTAAGACTTTAATTTTTCCTTGTACTTCCATAATTATTGTTTTGCGAGTAAAATATGTAAAGCTTTTTCAAGCTCATTTTTTTCTATATAGCATTGAGCAGTGGCGTGAAGCTGTTCTTTCGAGTTGCTTTTAACCAAATGATCTAATTCATTTTCGTTGATATAAAATTCATTCTCTTGCTCTGTCGGTAGATATTCTAAATTCCCTAATTGACCTAAATTATTCCCAGTTAAAACAGAGCTTAATCGCACTGATTCTGGAAGTTGATCTACACCAATACCTGTTTTGGAAATAGGTTTTTCAACTTCAAACATTCCTTGATTAGCTCTAGAATACCAGTTGCCACCCATCCTGGAGACCAAATCTATTTTATGTTGATCGATATGTAAGCCCTCATCTAATAAGTCTTCTCGAATATGGATTTTAACCACTTCTGCAATGATCAAGTTTCCTGCTCCACCTTCTTGACCTAAAGCAATAGTCTCATTTACTTTACATTCAAATTGGACAGGAGATTCTTTCACCCTTGGCGGAGTAACAAGATCTGACTTCAACATGGTCAAACCAGATTTGGTAAACTCATTAATCCCTTGATCGTATTCTGTACTCGATAAAGACATTTGCTGTACCATATCCCAGTTAACGACATTTATCACAACTTCTTTGGTTTGCATTGCATTTTCCAAAGTATGTTTTATGGAATTATCTCTCACTCTTCTCACTGGAGAAAAAATCAAAATAGGGGGGTTTGCACTAAAGACATTAAAAAAGCTATAGGGTGATAAATTGGGAACTCCATTTTCATCTACTGTACTAGCAAAAGCGATGGGGCGAGGACCTATAGACCCTGACAGCATACCATATACTTTTTTGGTTTCTAATTCAGAAGGTAAAAAACTTTTCATATTTAAATTTTTTCCAAAGGTAATTAATCTCTATTGAAATTCTTTAAATAAGCACTAGGTTAGATCGTATTTCTAATATTTATTTTTCCATTTCGAAGAAACTAAAAACAGAATTACCATAGCGGCGTTGTTGTTGAAAACTCTTTATGTGGTCAAGTTTAGAATGTTTCGAGTGCTCTATAATAAGAATTCCATCTTCATTCAGGAGTTTTCTTTCTCTCACTGCCGTTTCTATAGCCTCAAAATTTTCTAGAGATAAATCGTAAGGAGGATCTGCAAAAATAAGATCTGCTTTAAGTGGTGTTTTTTGTAAATAGTCAAAAACATCACTTTTAATAACATCTAAGGCCACCTCAAGTTCATCAGCGGTTTTACTTAAAAACTTAATACAGTCGTAGTTTTTATCAATAGCAGTGATTCGTTGAGTGCCTCTCGAAGCAAATTCAAACGAAATACTTCCAATTCCTGCAAATAAATCTATAACTTCTATGTCTTGAAAGTGAATTCTATTATTCAATATATTGAAAAGCCCCTCTTTAGCCATGTCTGTTGTAGGTCTTACGGGGAGTTTTTTGGGAGCAATAATACGTCTACCCTTTAGATGTCCGGATACTATGCGCATAAGTTAGATCAAATTATAATGTTCATTAAACCCTAGTTGATTTTCAAAATGATACGGAGTTTTTTTATTTGAAAACTCCATGGTTTTAATGTAGTTCGATAAAATTTGATAAGCTTTATTATCTTCAGACTTATCAAAATTACCTGTGAAATCGAGAATGAGTTCTTTTCGGTTCAAGTTTAATTCTTCAATGGTAAACAAAGCATAATAGGCGAAATCTTCAGCAGTTTCGAAAGTAAAAGCGTTGGAAAGTATAAGTTGTTCATTTCTAAAAGCAGCAAGATAAAACATATGCTTTGTTGAATGAAGTAAAAGATACTCATTGCTAGCTTTACTATTTATAAGTCCTTTTTCTATAAGACCTGTAAAAAGATGAGTAAAGGTAAAGGTTCCAAAAATATCGAAAAGATAATTGTTGATATTAATATAGGGAATATATACTGTATTGGCCTTAGCTGAAGAAATCTCATCGAACGCAAAATCATCTCCCTCTATCAATTGACTGCTGTATTTTAGATAATGAGGTAGGTAATTTTGGTCAAAAAGGTCTTGAGGTACTATAGTAAATTGAGAATTTCCATAGATAACATCTACAGATTGGATGTGCTCTCTCTCTATAAAAGCGGTATTGATATTCGGCTTAATGAGATTAAGTAGTTCTGAAGTTGAAGACATAATCGGAATCTGAAATACGTTATACTCCAAAGGAGTTTGGTATTCATCTAGAATTAAAAAAGAAAATCCATCTTGTAAAATGAAGATGGATAAACTTTTATAGATATGTTTTGAGTGACCACTCATTTAATTGTCACCAAAGTTTTTAGGCCAGTTTCCATTTGTATTTACTTGTTTCATAGAACCAACTTGGATAAAAGCACCGTCCACACCATCTACAGATTTTATTTGTTTTTCTTGAACAACTAAATCTATATCTTGGTCTGCAAGAATAACATCCTTAGAAGCTTTCACCTCAAAAACTGGGATTTTATTTTCATTTTCCACAATATATCCAGCGCTCATCTCAAACTTTATATTATCGGTATGTGGGATATACATGATATTTTTATATCTGTCTGAACTTCCAAAAATAGAATCTTTTACGGAAGCAAAGCTGAGGGTGTCTATCACCACATCTTCTTTATATTTATCTACTCCGTAGATTTCTCTGTATTCTTCATCTAGAAACGTAGTGTCTCTTCTTTGTGTAATCACAAATTGTGCTGTGTCGACAAATTTCAATAGATCATCGAAATTATCGCCGTAATTTCCTTCGATATCTCTATGCGCTAGTTGGAGATCACGAATGTCTTTCATTCTTTCTACAACATCTATGTAGCGTCTATCTCGAATTTTGTTGAATTCAACAGGGCCATAAACAGCTTGATAAGTAAAATAACCTAATACTCCAATAACAACCCACAAAACAATTCGTATTACAATCTTCATAACTTAAAATTAAGAATTTTTGATATTAGCAAACTTACACCTTTTTTTCAATCACAAAAGTATAGCACATAAAAATCGTCCTTATATTTGAAATTTAAGTTTTACCTCAATTTATATGGATAATCAAGAGTTTTATAAAGCATTACGAGCCGATTTTGGGCATACCCCCACGTCAAAGCAAGATCTCACACTCCAACTTTTATCTAAATTTGTCTTAGAAACGTCTGTAGATCGTATTTTTTTATTGAAAGGGTATGCTGGAACTGGTAAGACAACCATTATTGGGACTCTTGTAAAGAATATCTGGAAAGTCAAAAAGAAAGTAATTCTTGCAGCGCCAACGGGTCGGGCAGCTAAAGTGATAACTAATTACAGCAAACAATATGCACAAACCATTCATCGTAAAATTTATCAGCCTAAAAGCACTTCTGGTGGAGGTGTCGAATTTGTTCCTCAGGTAAATAAACATAAAGACACCATTTTTATAGTGGATGAAGCTTCTATGATTCCAGATTTTCCAAGTGGAGATCAACTCTTTAATCGAGGTTCCGTTTTGGATGATCTTATGGAGTATGTGTACTCTGGCGATAATTGTAAATTGATTTTCATAGGAGATACAGCCCAGTTGCCACCGGTAAAATCTAATCTGAGTCCAGCTCTGGACGAAAAGACGTTGTCCACACACTACCAGATGGATGTGATTCCCGTTGAACTCGATGAAGTCGTCCGCCAGCGTTTTGAAAGTGATATTCTTTTAAATGCAACCCGTATTCGAGAAACTATCGAAACAGAAGACTTTGAGGATTTCAAATTTAAATTGACCAACAATACCGATATGGTAAGGCTCATAGATGGTCATGAAATCCTCGATGCCATCAACGAAGCCTACGGTAATCTTGGTCACGAAGAGACGGCTATTATCGTAAGGTCAAATAAACGAGCAAATCTTTATAACCAACAAATACGGAGTCGAATTTTAATGAGAGAGGATGAGATTGCGCCAGGCGATTTTTTAATGGTGGTTAAAAATAACTACTTCTGGGTCAAGCCTAAAAGTGAAGCTGGTTTTATAGCCAATGGAGATATCGTAGAAATTCTAGAAATTTTTGGATTAAAGGAATTATACGGTTTTAGATTTGCCGAAGTAAAAGTCCAACTGGTAGATTATCCCAAGATGAAACCTTTTGAGACGGTGATCATGTTAGATACGTTAAGTATGAATTCTCCATCTTTACCCTACGAAGACTCCAACAAACTCTATCAAGAAGTGATAAAAGATTACGAGGACATCACTTCAAAATATAAAAAATTCATGAAAGTGAAACAGAATAGCTTTTTTAACGCTTTACAGGTTAAGTTTAGTTATGCCATCACCTGCCATAAGTCACAAGGAGGGCAGTGGGACACGGTATTTGTTGAACAGCCTTACTTGCCAGATGGTGTTGGAAAAGATTACCTAAGATGGCTCTATACAGCCTGTACTAGAGCAAAGGAAAAACTTTACTTAATAGGATTTAAAGATGATTTTTTTGAAGACAACCAATTATAAGTTCATATAAAACCCATAAAACATGTTTAAGAACTTTAGAGCTATAGCCATGATTCCAGCCCGTTACGAGGCCTCTCGATTTCCAGGGAAACTCATGCAAGATTTAGCGGGGAAAACGGTGATTGTTAGAACATATGAAGCCGCCAAATCAACTCAACTCTTCGATGAGGTCTATGTGGTGACCGATTCTGAACTTATTTTTTCTGAAATTGAAAAAGAAGGTGGTAAAGTGATTATGAGTCAAAAAGAACACTATTGCGGGAGTGATCGCATCGCTGAAGCAGTGCGAGACATGGAAGTAGACATTGTGGTGAATGTTCAAGGGGATGAGCCTTTTATCAATGAAAAAGCTTTAAGTTTACTTTTGAAAGAATTTGAAAATGATGCTGATGGTCTTATTGATTTAGCCTCCTTAAAAGTAAAATTAACAGAGGAAGATGATATCCAAAATCCGAACAACGTCAAGGTGATTACTGACTTAAAGAATTTTGCACTTTACTTTTCTAGATCGCCAATTCCTTTTCATAGAGCAAAAGAGATAGAAGTTGATTACTTCAAGCATGTCGGTATTTATGCGTTTAGAAAAAAGGCGCTAACAGATTTTTATAATCTGCCGATGAGTCCGCTTGAGGCCGCAGAAAAAATTGAATGCATTCGCTATCTAGAGAATGGTAAAACCATAAAAATGGTAGAGACGTCAGAAGTTAGTATAGGGATTGATACTCCTGAAGATTTAGAAAAAGCGAGGCAAAAATTTAATTAACGACTCCCTCTTAAGGTGTGTCGTTTTAAGATTTTCTTTCCCTCGATTTTAGATTTTTGCGATTGAATAATTTTCCAAATTGAATCTGACGCATGTTGGCGAGTGGTAGCCATTTCTATGATAGGTCTTGGATAATCTTTTCCTAATTCAAAATTATACATGCTTTGCTCCATTGCGGTAAGTTTCCAAGGTTCATGCACAAACTCTAACGGAATCCCTTTCAGACTGGGGAGGTAAGTCAAGATAAATTCTCCATCAAGATCATGCTTATATGAATTTTTGACAGGATTGTATATTCTTAAGGTGTGAATTCCCGTAGTTCCAGCTTGCATTTGTAATTGCGGATAGTGAATACCAGGCTCAAAATCTAAAAATAGGCTTGCCAAGTGCGAAGAGGCCTCTTGCCATGTTTGCCAAAGCAAGTGTGTGAAAAAAGAGACTAAAAGGGCTCGCATTCTGAAATTTAAATAACCTGTTTGTATCAAGCACTTCATACTAGCATCTACCAACGGAAAACCGGTTTCTCCTTTTTTCCAAGCTTCTGCCAAAGCTTTGTTGTAGGGCTTTTCTAGAACATTAAAGGCACTATTGAAATTTTGAAATTCTGCGTGGTATTCCATTTCAAATTTTTGAATAAAATGAGCTTGCCACCTAAGCCTGGATTGAAATTGGGAGAGTGCTTGCTTGTGTTTAGTTTTATCTTGAATCTCTATACTAGCTTGAATGACTTCTCTCATAGACAAGACTCCCCACGCGATGTAAGGAGAGAGTCGACTACAGGATTTTCTTGCCAGTAGTGGTTTTGAAATATTTTTTTGGTAATTGGGATAGCGATCTTGCAAAAATCCTTTGAGATAGCGAAGGGCTGTAGGGCGACCCCCTTTCTGAAAGTTCAGGTTTCTTTCTGTGGATAAATCTACTGGACTGAGCTGACCCTTCAAACTATCAATTTGATTTTGATTTTCAAACTGACCTAAACTTGCAGAAAAATACAGCAGGTCTTGAGACATAAAATTTTCCCACAAATTAATCCATGTTTTTCTATTTTGTAGACCTCTAATCACGCCATTATTTACGAACTCTTTCCACTGTATGCTTAGAGACTTGAATAGGAGCTTTAAGTTTTTATCTCTTTTAAATGTGATCTGAAGACCTGTTTCTTGGTGTGAAAAGACAGATTTGATCGTAAGTTGCTGGTGTATGGTTTTAAAAACATCCTCAGCGTTCCCCTCAACAATTAAAACTTGGGTGTGATAAGCTTCCAATTGTTTTTGAATATCCCTTAGTGATTCTTTAATAAACCTAAAGTGGCGTTCGCTATAGTGAGAATCCTTGAGAAGTATAGGCTCAAAGATATAAAGTAGGAGGACAGGCTGTTTTTTTTGCAAAGCTAAATGAAGAGGCGCATGGTCTTGCAACCTCAAATCTCTTTTAAACCACACTACATTTACCATACAATCCTATTAATAAAACATATCTAAGACTTTACTGCTTCTTTGTAAGTTTCTAAACAACGTTCCCTAGCTATTTTATGATCTACCATAGGTTTAGGATACCGATCTGTGTTTAATTCTGGAATCCATTTCATGATGTATTTCTTATCTTTATCAAATCGGTCGGTTTGAGAATAAGGATTAAAAATCCTAAAATAAGGTGCGGCATCTACACCAGAGCCAGCAACCCACTGCCACCCACCCACATTGGATGACATTTCATAATCTAGAAGTTTTTCAGCAAAATAAGCCTCGCCCCACCGCCAGTCTATTAAGAGATGCTTACATAAAAAACTACCAACAACCATTCTCAAACGGTTATGCATCCACCCCGTTTCATTCAATTGCCTCATTCCAGCATCTACTATAGGATAGCCAGTCTTCCCTTTTTTCCATTTTTCAAATTCATTTTCATCATTTCGCCATTCGATGCGATCATACTTAGGTTTGAAGGCACTGTTTTGGGTTTTGGGATGATTATAGAGGATGGCTTTATAAAACTCCCGCCAAATAAGTTCATTTAAAAAAGTCTCGTTTTTGACGGATAATGCTGCTTGAATGAGTTTTCTATAGCCGATCAATCCAAATCTTAAGTAAGGGCTCAATCTTGAAGTTCCCTCTATGGATGGGATATTACGTGTATCCTCGTAATGCTCAAGTAAATCTTTTGTAATGTTATAGTCTGGAACTTGTATAGAAGATTTCACAAACCCCATATCCGATAAGGATACATCGGGCAACATAGAATTCTTATACGTGTTGTCAAGATGATCTTCAGAAGGGAAAGTTTTTAAATCAATGTTTTCAAATTCCTTCTTCCACTGTCTCATATAGGGGGTAAAGACCAGATACATTCCACCATCATTTTTCTCAACTTCAGTTTTTTCAAAGATGACTTGGTCTTTAAAATCGTGAAATTCTATCCCTTGGTTTGCTAATAAGGTATTGATTTTAGAATCTCTTTGGTGAGCGTAAGGCTCATAATCTCTATTGGTATAAACAGCTTCCACTTCAAAATCTTTAAGGAGTTCATGAAAAGCCTCTTCTGGAGTTGAATGATACGTAGCGATTGATGATCCATAATGGTCTTGCAAATGCGATCTCATTTTTTGTAATTGTTCAAAAATGAAGCTTATCCGGGCATCATCTTCTTGGAGTTCGTTAAGAATATTTTTGTCAAAAATAAAGAGTGGCACAACTGAAAAAACTCCTGATAGAGCATGATATAGCCCTACGTTATCTTCTAGTCTCATATCTCTTCTGAACCAAAATACTCTTACCTTATTTTTCATTTTGAACTGTTTTTTAAAACCTTTATATAAATTTAAAAATCTTCTTACAAGTTGAGTGACTTGCAAGAAGATTTCTTTAAAATTATTTTACATCAAATTAATTTGCTGTTGTAGGGATCTAGCTTACATTTAAACTTCCCATGCCACCGTCAACTCCAATAACTTGTCCTGTCATCCAAGTAGAGTTATCCGACAATAAGAAACTTGCCATTTTACCAATGTCTGAAGGTTCACCAACACGTTTTAAGGGGTGTCTTTCGTCCATTTTTTCTTTTTTCTTATCGTTTCCTAATAATTTATTAGCCAAAGGTGTATTCACAAGTGATGGTGCAATAACGTTTACTCTAAATAAAGGCGCATACTCTGCGGCTAAAGATCTAGCAAATCCTTCTATAGCTCCTTTAGCTGCCGCAACACTTGTATGATAAGGTAAACCTGTTTGTACAGCTACAGTACTAAAATACACAATACTAGCTTGTTTTGAATTTTTCAATTTTGAAATAACTCCATGTGTAGCCTTCATTAAACTCATAAAGTTGATTTGCATATCTTGTTCAAAAATTTCTGGCTTCATCATTTTAAAAGGTTTTAAATTGATGCTACCTGGGCAATATACAAAGCCATCTAGGGTGTCTGGTAAATCTAATTCAGAAATATCATCCGTTAATGCATCAAATATGTGATGCGTTACATCATAATCAGATAAATTTTCATCAGATCTCGAAGCAACAATAATATTGTGATCTGGACTAAGTTCTTTTACGATTTCAAGTCCAATTCCTTTTGTTCCTCCAATTAATAAAATATTCTTTCTCATCAGTTATAAATTTAAATTTAATATTGACCAAATTTTTCGACCATTTTAGCTTCGCGAGCCTTAAATATTTCGTTTAATTTAGGTTTAACTAGTATAGGATGCATCATCCTTCCTAAAATTCCAAAGGGAATCTTATAGTGCACAAGATCTTCAATTTCAACTCCTCCTTCAATTTCATGAATAAAATGTTTATGATGCCATAAAGCATAAGGCCCATACAATTGGATATCCACAAAATAATCTGGTTTCTCTACATGAGTAATTTCAGTAACCCAATTGGTCTTGAATCCTGGTAGTGGTGTCACTTTATATTGCAACAATTGACCCGTAAACATTTTACGATCTGCGCCAGATATGATTTCGAAACCCATTTCGTCTGGCATTATTTTCTTTAAATTTTTAGGATCAGATAGAAAATCCCAAGCTTCTTGCTTAGAAATAGGGAGTTTTTGTCGAGTATGAATTTCGTATATCATGGTTCAAAAATAGAGATTTTATTGTTTAATAAAATAGGTTTGAAGTTAAACAAAAGTTATTGTTAGTGCTTTGGGTTTTGTAAAACTGATAAATTATTGTTTAAACCTTCAGTGCTTAAATTAAGTATGCTTTCATTTGCATAAGAATATATTTGAAATGAGATATTTTACCCTTTTGGTTGTTATCCTTCTTGCGGCTTGCAAAAGTTCTCAAACGGATTTACCATTACTTCAAGAGTGTCCTGGTGATGGAGATTGCGAAGTTGAAGTCTTTAAGGAGTCGAGACTTATTTTAAAAGAAGACAATACTGGAATAATAGAAGTTACCTTGGAACAAGATAAAGACTTTCAAGTGGTGTTTATTAAATACAAAGATTCAACCAATAAAAACTATAGTGAAGAGGTTTATCTTCAAATACCGTTGAGGTTTAAAGAAATTCATTCAGAAAATCACAGCTTAAAAAATCAAAAAGTTGTGTTTGGGAAATTGTGTGATTGTCCAGATAAAGGTTTTGAAAAAATAAATTCTGGAGTCCTTAAGCTCATTAACTTGAATGATTATATTTCCTTGCATTTAGAGATAAAATCAAATAAATCTCAAGTTGTACAAACTATAGACTTAGATATTTAATTATCGCTGACATCTCCTGCAAATGGCGGGATTCCAGGAGAAGAGCCAGGTTTTTTGGAATTCTCTTCATCTTTGCCTAATTCTATAATGTTATAAGGAAAGTTCTTACTTCTTATCTTCTCTCTCTTTTTACAATCCAAATCTGAATAAATAACTTGATATTTTTCTTCCGAATAAGCGTCCCAAGCATACAAATACACTTCCCTAACATATCTTAAGATAAGGTCATAATTTTTGTGTTCGCCATATGATCCTAAAGCTATGATAGCCTGCTTGGGAGAGTCTGACTTAGTTTTTACACTCGAAGGGTTTGACAAAAAATCATATACCAATTCTTTAAACTGTATTTCCGAAAGGCCTTCTTTCTTTTGTCCGTTCATTAAAAGCTTCCCTTCTTGATCTATAATCAGTGTTAAAATATTATTGGATTGAGCTGAAGTATATTCCTCATTGGTTATTTCATTCTCAATTTTACAAGTAGTATCTAGCCATTGCTGTCCAAAGCTTAGATTCGATAAAAGTAAAATTAAAAAAAAAGGGAGTAAGGTTTTCATCTTAAGTGATTTAGTAAACGCAAAGTTAAGAATTTATCTGATTATTTTTTCTGAAGTTGAATTATAAATTTAAATACATTCATCTTAGGAAAAAGTTCAAATCTAACTATTAGTTGGAGTATTCTAAAACTTGAAGTGTTCATTTTTAAGATTTACAAGCATAAATTGGACATAACAAAAAGTTGCGTATTTAGATTCCTGATTTATCCTCTTAAAAAAATAAGAATTGTACAAATGTCAATTTTAACAAAATATATACTTAAGAATAGGCTATTTACTGGTTATCTTCTTCGAAATTAACTAGTTTTAATAAATTATTCTTATATAAATTTTAAATAGAGCTTATGAAGAGAGATTCGTTATACGATCCTAGTTTTGAACATGATGCTTGCGGAATCGGAACAGTTATAAATATTGACGGTAAAAAAGAGTTTAAATTAATAGATGATGCTTTAACCATGTTGGAAAATATGGAGCATCGAGGAGGAACTGGTGCAGATCCTGAAACTGGAGATGGGGCAGGGATACTGATACAAATTGATAAAGACTTTATCAACTGGATATCAAAAGAAGCTAATGTCAGTTTAGACTCAAAAAAACCTGTAGGGGTGGGGATGTTGTTTTTTCCTAAGATGCCTAGCGTCGCTGCGCAATGTGAGGACATCCTTAAAGAACACGCAGAGGATTTAGGCCTTGATATTTTGGGGTATAGAAAAGTGCCCATTGATCCTAAAGTTCCTGGAGTTGGCGCTAAACCATCAGAGCCTCTTATAAAACAAGTCATCATACAACCTAAAACTGAAATGTCTAATGACGAATTAGAGCGAAAGTTATTTGTCCTTAGAAATTCTGTGACACATTATATTGGTCACCATCTTAAAGGAAATAATAAAGCATTTTATGTTTGTAGTATGTCTACAAAAACGATGATCTATAAAGGTCAATTAAGGACTAATCAGTTAAGAGCTTACTTTGAAGATCTTAGAAATACTAATTTCAAATCGGCCTTTGCAATTATCCATTCTCGATTTTCGACCAATACTTTTCCAAATTGGAAGTTAGCGCAGCCTTTTCATTTTACAGCTCATAATGGAGAGATCAATACTATTCGAGGTAATGTGACGAAAATGAAGTCGAAAGAAGCAAACTTCAAATCTAAAGTTTTCTCAGATTCAGATTTAAAACGTTTGTTACCAGTCACAAATCCAGAACATTCAGATTCTGCTAATTTGGATGCTATGGTAGAAATGTTAGTATTAGATGGACGCCCATTGGAGCATGCAATGATGATGCTAGTCCCAGAGGCATGGCAAGACAATGTCTCTATAGATCCAGAGCGTAAAGCCTTTTACAAGTATCACGCTTCTATTATGGAACCTTGGGATGGCCCGGCAGCTCTTATTTTTACAGACGGAAAACGCGTTGGTGCTACATTAGATAGAAACGGTTTAAGGCCTTCACGATATTGCATCACCTCGACCGACAGACTTATAATTTCTTCTGAAGCTGGAGCACTTCCAGTAGATCCTAGTGAAATCATTAAAAAAGGAAGATTACAACCAGGTCGTATGGTTCTTGCAGATCTAGATCAAAATAAAGTCCTTTTTGATGATGAAATCAAACACAGGATTGTAAAAGACAAACCCTATTCACAGTGGATCAAAAATCAGAGAATTAAGCTTAGACATCAGCCAGTTCCAGAATTTGAAAGACAAATCCTCTCCAGTAAAGACCTTCTTCATTTACAGAATGCTTATGGGTACACTTCAGAAGAATTAAAAATCATTTTAGGCGATATGGCTGTAAGAGCTACAGAACCCATCGGTTCTATGGGAGCCGATACTCCACTTGCTATTTTGAGTAAACAAAGTCAACATATTGCTAATTACTTTAAGCAACTCTTTGCCCAAGTGAGTAATCCTCCTATTGATCCTATACGTGAACGTATGGTAATGTCCTTATTTACTAGGGTGGGAGAAAGTCTTAATATTTTAGATGAAACAGAATTACACACTAAACAAATACATATTTCTCAACCTGTATTGCTAAATTCTGATATCGAAAAATTTAAGTATTTAAAGGAAAAAGGTTTCGATTATGCTTTTATCAACTGTGTTTTTGAAGCGGATGGTAAGCCTGATAGTTTGGAAAAAGCCATTGATTTGGTTTGTAAAGCAGCAGAGAAAGCTGTAGAATCTGGTAAGAAAGTTCTGATACTTTCAGACAAAGCTATCGATATAGATCATGCTCCTATCCCTTCTTTACTCTCTACAGGTGCTGTTCACCATCATCTCGTAAAACTCAATTTAAGAACCAAGGTAGGAATTGTTGTTGAAGCAGGAGATGTAAGAGAAACACATCATTTTGCTACTTTAATCGGTTATGGAGCAAGTGCGGTCTATCCCTATCTAGCTATTCAATCTATAGAACATCTTCAAGAAGAGGGTAGGTTGGATACAGATATTACAAAAGAAAAGGCAGTTTCGAATTATCAAGAAGCGATTGGGTATGGCTTATTGAAAATCTTATCCAAAATGGGTATTAGTACCTTACAATCTTACCAAGGGGCTCAAATTTTTGAAGCTTTAGGCTTGCATAATACAGTGGTAGAAAAATGCTTTAAGGGTACAATTTCGAGAATTGAAGGCATCGATTTTGATGGACTTGCCAAAGAAGTTTTGGTTAGACATCACAAGGCTTATCCAGATAATAAAGGGGTGAAACAGAGTCTCGAAGTGGGCGGAGTATACCGATGGAAACTACGTGGTGAAAAGCATCTGTTTAATCCACAAACTATCCACTTGCTTCAACATTCTACAAAAACAAATAATTTTGCGCTTTATAAGAAGTTTGCTAACGAAGTCAACGATCAGCTTAAAGAGTCGTTGACACTTAGAGGTCTTTTTGAATTTAAAAAAAGAACGCCTATTCCATTATCTGAAGTAGAACCTGCCAAAGATATTATGAAACGTTTTGCAACGGGAGCGATGTCCTTTGGCTCAATTTCTCATGAAGCGCATTCTACATTGGCTATTGCTATGAATAGGATTGGTGCAAAAAGTAACAGTGGAGAAGGAGGCGAAGACGAAGTTAGATTTGATGTAAAATCCAATGGAGATTGGGAGCGATCTGCTATAAAACAAGTGGCTTCAGGGCGTTTTGGCGTCACTAGTTATTACCTCACCAATGCAGATGAGTTGCAAATTAAAATGGCACAAGGCGCTAAGCCTGGGGAAGGGGGACAGTTACCCGGCCATAAAGTGGACGAATGGATAGGAAGAGTAAGACATTCTACTCCAGGAGTGGGATTAATATCCCCTCCACCTCACCACGATATTTATTCTATAGAGGATCTAGCTCAACTTATTTTCGATTTGAAAAATGCGAATCGTGCTGCTAGGATAAACGTTAAGCTTGTATCTCAGGCAGGTGTAGGAACTGTGGCTGCAGGAGTAGCTAAAGCCAATGCCGATGTAGTTCTGATCTCTGGCGCTGATGGCGGGACAGGCGCTTCACCCTTAAGTTCTATTCGCCACGCGGGTTTACCTTGGGAATTAGGGCTATCTGAAGCACACCAAACGCTTGTCAAGAACAATTTAAGAAGTCGGATTACGGTTCAAGCAGATGGACAAATGCGAACAGGAAGGGATTTGGCTATTGCTACCCTTTTAGGAGCGGAAGAATGGGGTGTTTCCACAGCAGCTTTGATTGTAGAAGGTTGCATTATGATGAGGAAATGCCATACCAATACATGTCCAGTAGGGGTGGCAACTCAAAATCCGGAACTGCGAAAATTATTCACTGGAAAACCAGAACATGTGGTGAATTACTTCAATTTTTTAGCTGAAGACCTTAGAGAGATCATGGCTCAACTTGGTTTTAAATCTGTTAGTGATATGGTTGGCCATTCTGAAGTCATCAACATGAGAAAAGAAGTTCCCTTTTGGAAACTCAAAGATTTGGATTTAAGTCCGATTTTATATCAAGAAAAAATCTCAGAGCAAGTTGGAGTATACAAACAAATAGAGCAAGACCATGAAATTGATAAGGTGTTGGATTGGGAACTTTTAGAAAAAGCAAAACCTGCTTTGGAACATCATACTAAGGTAAAGCATGCTTTTTCTCTCAGAAATGTAAATCGTGCTACTGGTGCAATTTTATCTAATGAGATAAGTAAACTATATAAAGCTGAAGGTCTGGCGGAGGATACTATTCATTATAAATTTAACGGCTCTGCTGGGCAAAGCTTTGGTTGCTTTTTAGCGAAAGGAGTTACTTTTGAAGTAGAAGGGGAGTCTAATGATTACTTCGGAAAAGGACTATCAGGTGGTAAATTGATTATTTACCCACCACAACCGTCTGGATTTAAATCCGAAGAAAATATTATTATCGGTAATGTTGCTTTCTATGGAGCAACTTCTGGTTACGCCTATATTAATGGAATGGCAGGAGAGCGTTTTGGAGTAAGAAATTCTGGAGTTAATGCTGTGGTTGAAGGTGTTGGAGATCATGCTTGCGAATACATGACAGGAGGTAGATTGGTTATTTTAGGAGAAACAGGCAAAAACTTCGCCGCAGGGATGAGTGGAGGAGTCGCCTATATTTTTGATGAAAAAAACACGTTTAGATCCAATTGTAACAAAGCTATGGTGGGATTAGAATCTCCTTCCAAAGATGATTACAAGGAACTAAAGACCTTAATCGAAAATCATTATCACTACACTAAAAGTGAAAAAGCAAAATCAATACTAGATCGTTTTGATGAGATGTACACTCAGTTTATTAAAGTGATACCAACGGATTACAAGCGTATTTTAGAAGCAAAAAAACAAGAAGAACAAAATAAAAAAATAGTAGCATAATGGGACAACATGATGGATTTATGAAATATGATAGGGAGCTTCCAAAGACAAGGAATCCCAAGGATAGAGTTGGAGATTTTAAGGAAATTTTTGAGCCTTTTCCAGAGAATAAAACCAAAACTCAAGCTGCAAGATGTATGGACTGTGGAGTTCCATTTTGTCATTCGGGATGCCCCTTAGGAAATATAATACCAGAGTTTAATGAAGCTGTTTACGATGAGAATTGGGAAGATGCGGTTTCGATATTGTATTCTACCAATAACTTTCCAGAATTTACAGGTAGGATTTGCCCTGCTCCTTGTGAAGCTAGCTGTGTGTTAGGCATCAATAAATCTCCAGTAGCCATAGAACATATTGAAAAAACAATAGCTGAAAAAGCCCATGAACTAGGGTTTATGACCTCCAATACGCCAGAAGTAAGGACAGAGAAAAAAATTGCAGTAATTGGATCTGGTCCTGCTGGCCTTGCTGCTGCAGATCAACTTAATAAAGCAGGACATTGGGTGACTGTTTTTGAAAGAGAATCTAAAATTGGAGGATTGCTTCGTTATGGAATTCCAGATTTTAAACTTGAAAAATGGGTAGTGGATAGACGAATTCAAATTATGGATGATGAAGGTGTCCGTTTCAAAGTCAATGCAGAAGTAGGCAAAAGTATCAATCCTGAAATGCTCAAGGAAGATTTTGATGCGATTGTTGTTTGTACGGGGTGTACCTTACCTAGAAATTTACCTATTCCTGGACGCGATTTAAAAGGTATCCATTATGCAATGGATTTTTTAACGCTTCAGAATAAAGAAATCTCAGGGATTAAGTGTGATGATAAACTATCTGCTAAAGGTAAAAATGTAGTTGTTATTGGTGGTGGTGATACAGGCTCGGATTGTATAGGAACCTCTCATCGACAAGGTGCTGCTTCGGTACTTCAGCTTGAGCTTATGCCCAAACCACAAAGCAAACGAGGCGAAAAAGACCCTTGGCCTATGTGGCCTATGACCTTAAGAACTTCCTCTTCTCACGATGAAGGTGGTGAACGTAAATGGAGTACTCTGACCAAAGAATTTGTAGGAAATGATAAGGGAGAACTTGCTCATATCAAACTCGTTGATACCGAATGGGTAAACGAAGGAGGTAGACAACAAATGAAAGAAATTGAAGGGACAGAGCGATTACTACCTTGTGCGTTGGCTTTGCTAGCTGTAGGATTTACACAACCAGAAAATGCTCTTCTAAAAAGTTTAGGCGTAACCCAATCTAAGGCAGGAACTGTTGAAGCTAAAGAGTATAAAACTAGCGTAGAATCGATTTTTGCAGCAGGAGATGCTCGAAGAGGGCAGTCTTTGGTAGTTTGGGCGATTTCTGAAGGAAGAGAAGCCGCTAGAGAAGTAGATCAATTTTTAATGGGGAGTACAGAATTACCTTCAAAAAACGATTCCTTTTTAAATCTTGAAGTCTAAATTTTATTTAACTTTGATCCTATATGGAACATAAACCCTACGCCGTTATTGATAATTCTGCTTTTCCAATAGTGAAAGTTAGCTTTACAGGAGAGAAAAGTACAGATTTGAATTTTCATCACTACTTAAAAGCCCTTAAAGAATGCTATTCTCATCAACAACCTATTGCTATTATTTTTGAGGCGACTAAAGCGGTTACTCCTAAATTCTCTCACCAAAATCAACAGGCAAATTGGATAAAAGAAAATTGGACCCTTATCCAAAATCAGTGTCAGGGAACTGCATATATAATTCCAAGTCTCATTATTAAAATAGCTTTAAAATCGATTTTACTACTTCAGAAACAACCTGTTCCTTATAAGGTGTTTTCTATTGAAAAGGATGGTAAAGACTGGTTAAAATCATTGTTATAAACTTTTGTTTATTATAAATTATAACCTTTATCGAGTTGTATTTTTGCACTATAACTTGAAACCTTTTACATATGAATTACCAACTCAATACCGTTTCTTTAGAGGAAGCGGTTTCAACAGTAAAATCTGGAGATAGAGTATTTATACAAGGTGCTGCCATGACTCCGTACAAACTTATTACTGGTTTGGTATCCCGTTATGAATCGCTTAGTGATGTTGAAATTATTCATCTTCATACTGAAGGTCGAGCTGCTTATACAGAAAAACCTTATTCTCAAGCTTTTAAAATGAATAGTGTTTTTGTTGGATCCAACGTAAGGCAATCGGTGAAAGAGGGGCACGGGGATTATATACCGATTTTCTTAAGTGAGATACATCTGCTGTTTAGGCGATCCATATTACCATTAGACGTTGCTTTTATCCAAGTTTCACCACCAGATAGTCATGGTTACTGTTCTTTAGGGACATCAATTGATATTACTATTCCTGCTATCCAAACCGCTAAATTGGTGATAGCACAAGTGAATCCTCGAGTACCTAGGACTCACGGAGACGGGTTTATTCATGTGAGTGAGCTCGATTTTGCAATTGAAGAGGATGCTCCGATTTACGGTCATGAACTCCCCGTTGCTTCAGAAATTGAAAATAAAATAGGGGCTAACATAGCCAGTCTTGTCGAGAATGGCGCGACCCTACAAATGGGTATTGGTGCCATTCCTAATGCTGCCTTGGAAAACTTAGGGAGTCATAAAAATTTAGGTATCCATACCGAAATGTTTTCAGATGGTATTTTACCTTTGGTAGAAAGTGGTGTGATCAATGGAAGTCAAAAGGAAGTAAAAACAGGAAAGATCGTGACTTGTTTTGCTGTAGGCTCACAAAAGTTGTATGATTTTATGGATAATAATCCGTTAGTCCACATGAAAGAGGCTGCATATACAAACGATACAGCCATTATAAGACGAAATCCTAAAGTCACCGCGATCAACTCTGCCATCGAAATTGATTTGACAGGTCAAGTTTGTGCTGATACTATTGGGCAAATGCAATTTTCTGGAGTTGGTGGTCAAATGGACTTTATTCGTGGAGCTTCTCTGTCTGAAGGAGGAAAAGCGATTATTGCTATGCCTTCGGTTACTAAAAAAGGAATTTCAAAAATCACCCCGTTTTTAAAGGAAGGTGCCGGAGTAACAACAACTCGCGCGCACGTTCATTATATAGTGACAGAATATGGTGTGGTAAATCTTTATGGTAAAAATTTAAAACAGAGAGCAAAAGCTTTGATATCAATTGCACATCCTGATCATCGTGAGAGTCTAGAAAAAGCAGCTTTTAAACGTTTTAACTCTTACTAAGTTTATCTTTGTATAAAGTTGAGTCTAATAAAAAATAGTGAATTATGAGTCAAAAATTTAACGAGTTAATTAAAAGTGAAACGCCAGTTCTTGTTGATTTTTTCGCAGATTGGTGTGGACCTTGTAAAGTGCTTGCTCCTATTTTAAAAGAGGTTAAGAGTGAATTGGGGGATAGTATCAAAATCATTAAAATTGATGTAGATAAAAACGAAAAGCTAGCCGCAAAATATCAAGTGAGGGGAGTGCCAACTATGCTTATTTTTAAGGGCGGCGAACAAAAATGGAGACAGAGTGGGGTACTTCAAAAACAAGACATAGTTAATATCATTAAATCACATTCTTAAATGAAAACATACCTTAATCTTTTCGTATTGTCAATTCCCTATCACTATCCCAAGGTTTAAGGTTGAAAAAATATTTTTATTTATAAAATTTTGTTCTGCGGGAGCTGTCTCTATAGTTTCTGAAAGACTGAAGTGAACATCTGCCCCAAAACTAATTCCAATTACTTTTTTATCACTTAAGTAGTAAATTATATTTAGTCCAGTTACAACACCACTAAGGTTATATGTTAAATTACCAGTTTTTAGGGTACCTCTATTTTTAATGGCGGAGTCAAAAAATCCAAATTTTAATTCAGCTGTCAAATTTTTATAAATGGGCTGTTGGTAATATGCAAAAATCATAAAAGAATGGAATCGACTTGAGGGGAAGTTAGATCCAAAAAATCTTGAATCATCAAGCTTAAACTCATATCGATTATAATTTAAACCAATTCCTATAAATTCTTTAATTCCAAATCTTCCTACCAAATTGAAACCAATATTTTGAGAATAGGCTTGGCTTATAAAATTATCATCTAAAGAAGTGAATATTGAACCTTGAAGGCCAATTTGAACAGTGATAGGATTATTAATTCTACGTTGTGTTAAGCTATCTTTTTCTATTGATTGGCTATAACCAAAAGAGGATAAAAGTATGAAAATAGAAATTGTAAAATTTTTCATTCAGACGGTATTATACCAAACTATATTTATAATGTCGTATAGATAAATTGAATTATTTTTTGATTGATTGAAATTAAAAATAATTAGCATAGCCTTAGTTACGGTAATTATTTTTTGATGAAAAACAGGCGAAAAAGAAACGATCTATTTCGACATTATAGGTTTAATTTGGTATTAGCATCAAATCTTCAAAGTTGAGGTCTAAAGAATTTGAATCTTCGATAATCAAAATAGGAAAATTTTCATCTGGTTCTATAGATTGAAAATATAAACCTTGGTCCAGATCAATGAATAGAGCAAACTTAAGACTTGACCTTGGAAAGAAAAATTTAAATTCTCCTCTTTCATTTGTAACATCAAAAACATCAATACGGTTTATTTGATTTAGATTGAAACCAAAGTTTTGAAGTTCTTGAGAAGACTCTATTTCGGAAGAAATCAATTCAATTTTCAAACCTTGAATTGGATTGATTTCTTGGTCAACAAGAACTCCTTTTATAGTAATTACAGTATTATCTTCTACAGCAGTACATCCTAGGACTATTAAGATTAAAGTTATAAATAGCAATATTCTTTTCATACTTTAAACATAGTAATATTCAAGTTACCTAAATATTAAATCTTAAGAGTAAGCACAGGAAGTTCAGAATGATTAACGACATCTTCACCTACACTACCATTAAAAAAATGAGAAATTCCTTTTCGACCGTGTGTAGGAATAATGATGAGATCTGCTTTTAAAGATAGTGCTCCATTTAGAATTCCTTCTCCCAGAGAATAATCATTATAAATCTCGATATTATCTCTTGACAGAGGGGCTTCCATCTTATTCAGAAAGTTTTTTATATGATCTCGAATTTCAGTAGTGCTATAAAATTGGTTTCCAGGTAAATTTATATACAAGAGTTGCATTTTAGCCTTAAAGCTATCAACAAAACCTTTTGCTGTTTGATAAGCCTCCATAGTCTCTAACTCAAAGTTTGAAGCAAAGACAGCATTTTTAAAATCAACATCTTTTAATTCGTTCTTAATCACCATGACCGGCACTTCAGAAAAACGGACTACTTTTTCTGTATTGGAACCCACTACAATTTCTTCAAGGCCAGAAGCTCCACTAGACCCCATAACAACCATGTCGATGTCATTTTTTTCTACGACATCTCTTATAATTCTTGAGGCGGATCCAGGTTCTACGTGTTCTATAATTGAAATATCTTTGAGATAATCCTTGTCTAAAAATTCAACAAATTTCTTACTGGCCATCTTCATGAAAAAAAGTATTTGCTCATTATCAACATTAAATTGTTCAGTGCCGAAAAGCGACTCAGCTAACTCAATTACATGAAGAATATGGAGCTCAGCCTTGTTTTTTATCGCCAGCTTAGCTGCAACTTTAAGTGCATTTTCTGAGGGAATTGAAAAATCGATAGGAACTAATATCTTCTTCATAAATTTAGATTTTAACTGGTTATTGAAATAATTTTTTTCAAATTAAATGGTTTACTAATCTTAGTGTAAACCCTGAAAGCTTCAACTCTATGGCTTTAATTGAAAGCCTCAAAGTGAACTTAAAGTTAATATTTTTTTCCGAATATTTAAAGTGAATTATGAAAACTTCAGGTGAATCGTGTAGACAATTCTGGGTTTTATAAAGCTTGTCTTAAGTAGAATATTAACTTTGAAAAAAACGAATTATGCTTAAGTTGAAAGACGTTGTCTTAGTTATTATTCAATTTATATGTCTCATAAGTTTTTTTCTAAACATCATCTGGTTTAAGATAGAGGTCTTAGAGCATTTTGTTTGGTTTTACATAGGTCTAGTTGGAGTAGTTCTAATCGTCATTGCCCTACTTCAATTAAATATAAACTTATCTCCATTTCCTCCTCCAAAAGCAAATTCCAAATTAATAACCAACGGTGCTTTTAAATATATAAGGCACCCCATCTATTCGGGGATACTCCTATTTATGTTTAGCTTTTCTTTATGGCTTGGCGATGGGTTTAAATTGTGTATAAGCATAGTTACACTTTTACTTTTCTATTATAAGTCTAGTTATGAAGAATCCCTTCTGGAGACTGCTTTTGAAACTTATGGTGGATATAAAAAAAGGGCAGGTCGGTTTTTACCAAAACTTTATAGACTAGTGTAATAAATGTTACTGAAAGTGAAGGCTCGAAACTTCAATTTTGTTTTTAATTATGGAAAAGTATAAAGACATATTTCTGAATTCCTTTAGTGGTTATTTCAATTACTTAGTTAACGAAATTCAAAACCCTTCCTTGACTAATTATTTTTGGTGGCTAGTTGGCCTATCTCTTTTAGTCTTATCTATAGAAATCATTAGTCCGTGGAGGAAAAATCAGAAAATAATTCGAAAAGGGTTTTGGTTAGATCTCTTTTATGTGTTCTTCAATTTCTTCTTATTTTCCTTAATTGGTTACAATGCCGTTTCCAATATTGTCGTTGAGCTGTTTAATGATGTTTTAGGACTTATAGGCATAGAAAACCTTGTGGCTTTTCAAATTCAGAATTTCCCTATTTGGTCTCAATTCCTTATCATGTTTCTGTTGGCCGATTTTATTCAATGGAACATTCATATTCAGTTGCACAAGCAACCTTGGTTATGGAAATTTCATAAGGTACACCATAGTGTAAAAGAAATGGGCTTTGCTGCACAATTTAGATTTCATTTTATGGAGACTGTTATTTATAAAGGGGTGCAGTATATTCCTTTGGCAATGATAGGGTTTGGTATCCAAGATTTTTTTATAGTCCATATGTTTGGAGTTTTTGTAGGCCATCTTAACCATGCCAATGTGGGCTGGGACTATGGCCCACTGAGGTATATTTTTAATAACCCAAAGATGCACATCTGGCACCATTCCAAAGCATTGCCAGAAAACCATCCTTACGGAATGAATTTTGGCTTATCGCTAAGCGTTTGGGATTATATCTTTGGAACGGCTCACGTTCCTGAAGATGGAAAAAATATTGAACTTGGTTTTGAAAAGGACGAAGAGTATCCTCAAGATTTTTGGAATCAACTCAAAAAACCCTTTAAAGAATGAATTTATTTATTCATCAAATAAGGCTTTTACGATAGTTCGAATTCCCTTAAATATAAAATATCCTGCGGCACTACTTAGCAAGATTCCTCCTATAAGAATAGGCCAATAAAGAGGTTTGTCTTGATTGTTAAATGCACTGAAGATAACTGAAGGTCCAATAAAAATTAGGGGTATGGCTCCAGCCATAAATCTTACTCCTTTCGCTAACGTATCTTTATTGGTGTGTTTCATGTTCAATAGCTTTTCTAACACTTCCGTGTTGTTTTAGGAGTTCTATGGCTTTTTGATCAGAAATCCCTAAGGCTTTAGAAATTAGAGAGCTTCCACGTTGCTTCAGTTTATCATTACTCAATTGCATATCGACCATCTTATTGTCTTTTACTCTTCCGAGTTTTATCATCACAGAGGTGGATATCATATTCAGGGTTAGTTTTTGGGCAGTACCCGCTTTCATTCTAGAACTTCCCGTTAAGAACTCAGGACCCACGATCACTTCGATAGGATAATCTGAAACTTTAGAAATATCAGTATTGGGGTTACAGACCATACAGCCTGTCACTATATTTTCTAACTGGCATCTGCTTAAACCTCCAACAACGTATGGTGTGGAGCCTGAAGCAGCGATTCCAACAACAACATCTGCCGAGTTAATGTTATGGGTTTGCAGGTCTTTCCAAGCTTGTTCGAAATCATCTTCAGCATGTTCAACTGCTTTTCTAATGGCTTTGTCTCCTCCAGCAATAATTCCGTTGACCATCTCTGGAGAAACCCCAAATGTAGGGGGGCATTCACTAGCATCCAAGATGCCTAAACGCCCACTGGTCCCCGCTCCAATATAGAAAAGTCTACCGCCTATCTTCAATTGTTCTACAATAACATCTACTAGCTTTTCAATGGATGGTATTTGCTTTTCAACGGCTAACGGAACACTCTGGTCCTCACTATTGATAGATTTCAAAAGCTCTGCAGTCGACATCTTTTCTAGGTGTCTGTAGTTTGAATCTTGTTCGGTTATTTTTGAAAATGTTTTACTCATTCTTCAATGGTGTATAGGACTTCATCGACTTCTGACAAACTAAAGTAACCAAAAATTAATTCATCCTCATCTGTAGCATTGCCAATATTACCTCTAACAGTAGCAGGCTCAGTTTCAAAGGGTCCACCCGCACTTCCAGCTTGAGCTAATAGTATATTTAAAAAATTATAGTAAGCCTGAGAAACCCCATGATTTTCTATAACGATATCCATTCCAGGCTCTAAATCTTCATCTGAATATAAACCAAAAATAGAATTTCCATCATTGAATTCATCATCGTAAATTTCAAATTCTGGGAAGGCCGTAAAAGGAACGAAAAACTTAAAGAGGTAGTAGTTTTCTACGTTTGCTGGATCTGTGTAAAATGCTTTCAGTTCAATGTTTTCACCACTAAATCCTCCTTCATTATTTTGTTGTATTGAGTCTATGGAGACAACGGGTTTTAAGGTCTCTTCAGCAGTATAGAGCTGGTTATCGACTTCTATGGATAAGATATAATCCATATCGATTTCTGGTATAAAATTTTGAGTTCTATATTCACCTGGGTTTTGTTCTTCAAAATTAAATGAAGTACCATTAGCATCGACCACTGTTATATTCGCATTACTAACAGTGACAGGTTCTTGTTCAAAAAAACCTCTTGTTCGGCTAAGTTTTATCGTTTGTTCTTCCCCTGTTGTTCCTTTCTTCCACTGCAAAGCAGCATCCACGACTAGTCTTGGTTGAGCTTCTGCTAGATTTATTTCCACAACATCTTCACAAGAGATAAGAAGAAGGGCTAGGCACAGAAATGTTAGTATTTTTTTCATGCTCAAAATTTAAAATTATAACTCACAGAGGGTACTATCCCAAAAATTGAAAATCTTACGGCTTCATTCTGACCTGAGGTAGGGTTTTGCTCAAAATTCAATGAAGCGGCATTTCTTCTATTGTACACATTATAAATACCAAAATTCCAAGAGGTAGACCAATTTTTGTTTTGCCGCTCTGGGGTGTAAGTTGCAGAGATATCTAATCTGTGAAAACTGGGTAACCTATTTAAATTCCTACCTTCAAAAACAGGAATGTTGAGATCTTGAAATTCAAATTGTCCCACTGGAAAATTAACAGGTCGCCCTGTTTGAAGTACAAAATTGGCATTTAACTGCCACTTGGGGTTAAGTTCATAACTGCTGGTTAATGAAATGTCATGTGTTCTATCGAATCCATTCAAATACCAATTGCCGTTATTTACACCTATTTCATCAGGGGTTCTTCCTGGGGTTCTTTGCTCGCTTCTGGATAAAGTATAAGATAGCCAGCCCGTAAGTCTACCCGTATTTTTCTTCAGATAAAATTCCAATCCATAGGCTCTGGATTCACCATTTAGAATAGAGCGCTCTATAGCATCATTGGCAATTAAATTGGCACCATCTATATAGTCAATTCTGTTGGCAATGCTTTTATAGAATATTTCAGTTTCTAAGGTGAAAGGTAGGTTTTCAAAATCTTTAAAAAACCCTAAAGCATATTGATCTAATTTTTGTGGCTTCACATAAGCTCCGCTGGGAGTCCACACGTCAAATGGAGTGGGAGAGGACGTATTGGAAAGCAGATGTAAATTTTGAACCATACGATTATAGCTCGCCTTTATAGAGGTGTAATCGTCTAGGGCATAAGAAATCCCTAGTCGTGGTTCAAAATTGATAAAACTTTCACTGATGGATGAGGTATTGCCTTCTTGTGTATCTATAGGTTGAGCTTCTACATAAATGTCTCGAGTCTCGTCATATAGCAATGGATTATCGTTGGCATATATATCTATGGTCTCATCCTCCATTCTTAAAAATGCACTGACTCTTAATCCATATTGAATATTGACATTATCGGTTAAAGATTGATTCACAGAAATAAAGGCGGCATTGTCGAAGGCATATTTATTATCTAAATCTCTAGAGTTGATCCCAGAGTCTGCGCTGGTAGGTATAATTTCTCCTGGATCGATAGTGTACTGAATGCTGCTCAATCCATAAGTTAGACTCAATTCTGAATTGATCTGGTGATTGATCTTATAGCTTAAATCGAAATTGGAAATGCTATTTTGAAAATTAAATCCTACTAAAGATAAATCCAATTCATAATTATATCGACTAAAAGAGAAGTTTAATTTTGAATTTATTTTATCATTAAATTCATGTCTCCAGTCCAAAATTCCAAAAGCATTACCGTAGATGTTGGTAAAACTATCGTTGATGTTGACGTAATCGCTTCCGTAATACCCTGAAAAACTCAGCGAGTTTTTATCATCAATATTGAAATTTAATTTGGTGTTTAAGTCGTAGAAATAGGCCGAATTTTGGTTGTCTGCCAATTTTAGAAATAAATGTGCGTAAGTCCCCCGACCACTTATTAGAAATGAACTTTTATCTTTTTGTATAGGGCCTTCCAAAGTTAATTTACTAGAAATAACACCAATACCACCCTCGCCTTTTAAAGACTGGCTATTTCCTGTTTTTTGCTGAATATCCAGTACAGAAGAGACTCTTCCACCATAATTGGAGGGAATACCTCCTTTGTAGAGTTTTAGATTTTTGATTGCATCTGGGTTAAAAATGGAGAAGAAGCCAAACAAATGAGAGGAATTATAAATAAGAGCATCATCTATAAGAATTAAGTTTTGATCTGTAGATCCACCCCTTACATTAAACCCTGAAGCCCCTTCACCTGCATTGGATACGCCTGGCAATAGAAGTAGAGATTGGATGACATCTACTTCTCCAAAAACCACAGGTATTTTTTTAATACTAGACGCATCGAGTTTACTTACACTCATTTCTGGATCCCTAATATTGATACCTTCAATATTATCTGTGATTAAAATTTCATCGAGGCTTTCAGTTTTAGAAAGAAGGGTGAAATCTATGATTTTGTCACTGCTCAATTTCAGCTCCATTTCGATATTTTGGAAGCCCACATAAGAGACTTTCAGTCTATAAGTCCCTTTCGCAAGTTGAAGTGAGTAGTTTCCATTTTGATCAGAAACTGTTCCCCTATTTGGATTAATGATCTGGACAGTTGCTCCAAAAACTGGTAAACCAGCGTCATCGGTCACTTTACCAGATAGCTTATAGCCTTGGCTAAATAAAAATTGAGTAATGAAAAGCGTAAAAAATAGTATGGAAGGCTTGATAGTTTTTTTTTTTTTAGCCAAATATATTTAACCTATTGGTCTTAAACTCATTTTAACTTTTAAATAAAACCAAAAACTTTTATCTTAAAGTATTAGCGTTTTCTAGATAGGGTAAGACCGTCTCTAATGGGTAGCAAAACGGTTTCTATTCTAGGATCGTCTTTTAAAACTTTATTGTATGCCAATAAGGCTTTGGTGTCTTCGTCTTTTGGGTGCAGGGTTTCAATAACTTTACCACTCCAAAGTACATTATCGGATAAGAGTAAGCCTCCTGGTTTTAACTTATCAATAATCAGTTCGAAATAGGTTGGATAGTATTTTTTATCTGCATCCATAAAGATTAAATCAAACTGCATATTCATCTTCGGAATAATACCTCTGGCATCTCCCGTGTACTGAATAATTTGAGGACCAAAACCACTTATATCAAAATATTTACGTTGTAAATCGCATAATTCTTCATTTCGATCTATAGTGTGGATTCTCCCCTCTTTTGAAAGACCTTCTGCTAGACATAAAGCCGAGTAACCTGTGTAAGTTCCAATTTCTAATATTGACGTTGGCTGGATTAATTTTGAAATTAAACTCAATAAACGACCTTGGAAATGGCCGCTTAACATTCTAGGTTGTAAAACTTTCTGCCAGGTTTCTTTGGTTAACTGCCGAAGTAATTCAGGTTCCAGTTCTGTATGGGATTCCGCATACGCCTGAAGTTCTGAGGGGATGAAATCCATTAACTTATTATTTTTTTGACTAGCTTTTCTTTTTCAGCTTCATCATCCCCAAATAGCCATTGTAAGACATTATCCGACCAGATTTCATTTTTTTCAGATTCAGTGATAATCTTTTCGTTCAAGGCCAGATCTAAGATTTTGCCAGGATAAGAAGATTGAGGTTCACTTTCCATCTCACCCAAAGGGTATGGATCGTCCAATCCTGCTAAAATTTGAGAACTGTTTTGATTTTCTAACAATAGCTTTAAAGATCTGGTATCATGAACCAGCGTGTCAAAAAAGATATTTTTATGCCCTACCGACTTTCTTGGGTGGATTTTACCTTCAAACAAATCTGGTCGACCGTCAAAGCCTTGGATTCGTCTCCCTAAATTGATTTGTGCCAATTGTCCGCCATGAGCAAAACAAACCCTCATATTGGGGTATTTGTCGGGATATCCATTTAGGGTTAAGAAATGGTAGGCGTCTGCACATTGAGCCAACATCCAGATAAGATGAAAACGCCAAGAGGTATTTTCCAACTTGATGAATTTTTCACCATCGTAAGGATGAATCTCAACAGCTAGATTATATTTGCTCGCCAGTTCAAAAATAGGTTCGTTTTCTTCATCAAAAATACATCGCCAGGTCCCAATAGTATCCATGTAATGAGTGGGAAGGCAAAGCAATTTTAAACCTAGTTCCTCCACGCACCGTTCTATTTCCCACAAAGCACCATTTACAAAGCCTGGGTGAACAACAAAGCCACAAGTGAATTTGTCTGGATGATTTTGTTGAACTTTAGCATTAAAATCATTTTGAAAGCGCAAAGCTTTCTTCATTTCCTCTACACGTAAGCCATTGCCATAAAGTTGAGACAAATTTAGAACTACCGCATGATCAATCTTGTAACGCTCCATCCATTCCAGTTTTTCTTTTAAGAAAAAACTAGAATCGGTGACAGGACGTTTCCACCCTTTCTGCAGCATGAATTTTCTATCCTCATCTATCCAAAAGATTTCTTTTTCCCTCATAAAATCAGGGATCTCTTCCGGATAGGGAAGTAGGTGAGAATGTCCGTTTATTCTAAGATTTCTTTTCGTCATCACTTTTGGTTTAAACAAACTGAGCTATAACCTTTATAAAAAAGAAATGCTCAGTCTTTCGGTAGAACTACCGCAATCTAATTATAAAATAAAGTATTTTACCCTTACCAAGCTTACTAAAATAAAGGTTTATTTTTTCTTCATGGGAATAGTTTAATCTCAGTAATAGCAAAAAAAGAAATTAGACTTCAAATAAGAGTTCCCCCTCCAAAACCTGTTGACTTACTTTTTGAATCAGTGTAAGCTGGTCTCTTAAACTTTGATCTCCATTCAATTTATGGTGCTTTAAGAGTCCCAAAATGGCTTTATCCTGAGCGCGGCCTTTGTCCATAGCCTCCTTATAGGAAACTTCTTCACTAAAGGTGACTAGAGAATATTTAGAAAAATACTCTTTAGGAAATTCTTTTTCTAGAGCCAGTTCAAGCTTACGCTTTTCCAAAAATAAATCTTGAGCCGTGTGGGATTTCATTTCATGAAAATTATCCAAAGCCAAGTCAGCAATGGCATCTGCATTTGGTTTTCTAGACTCGCTAAACACCTTAAAAGCTGTTTTTAAATCGAAATTGCTTTCTTCTAAAATATCATCAAATTCCACAACATCTTCAAACGAGGCATTCATCCCTTGACCGTAAAACGGAACAATTGCATGAGAGGCATCTCCCATAAGAAGTGCTTTTCCATAAGTCCACGGATCACACCTCACAGTACCTAAAGGCGCCGTAGGATTTTCAAAAAATTCAGTCCCTAAATTAGGCATCAAAGCGAGGGCGTCTGGGTAGTCGGTTTTGAAGTAGTCTTCAACGCTTTCTGCAGTGGTTAAGGAATTAAAATTATTCAGGCCACCTTCATAAGCCAAGAATAAGGTGACCGTGAAGCTCTTGTCTTGGTTGGGTAAGGCAATCAACATATTTTCTCCTCTTGGCCAAATGTGCAATGCTCCTTTTTCTGCTGCATACTCACTTTCAGCACTGGGAGGAAACGTCAATTCTTTATAGCCATGAGTCAAGAAATTTTGAGAATGACTGAACAAGAAACCTCGTTCTTTTTCCATTTGTTGCCTCACGACAGAGCCAGCACCATCAGTACCAAAAATCACATCTGCTTCTATGGTATATTCTGAATTGGAATCTGCTGTCTTAAAACTCGCGTGGGCTTGCTTCAAATCTACATGAACACAAGAGTGATTGAATTTAAGATCAACATTTTTGAAGGTATCCAACTCATCCAATAGAATTTTATTGAGACCGCTTCTAGAAATGGAGTTGATGTACTCTCCATCTCTTCCGCTGTATTTTGAAAGCTGAGTATGGCCTTCTTTATCGTGGAGCATACGTCCTAACATAGGAATGCAATAGGCTTCAATTTTATGTTCCAAGCCTACCCGTTTTATACCTTTTAGGCCTCTATTCGAAAGGGCTAAGTTGATAGAGCGACCTGCGGATAAAGCGACAGTCCTCATGTCTTCTCTTTTTTCGACTAAAGTCACTTGGTAGCCACGTTGAGCAAGGCGAAGAGCTAGCAGCGATCCGCAAAGACCGGCACCTATAATAAGTACAGATTCAGTTTTAAGCATATAAGCAGTTTTTTAAAATTTGTACAAAGGTGAATACATCCGTATAAGAATTATAGAGTGGAGCAGGAGCGATCCGGATCACATCAGGTTCTCTCCAGTCTGCCACCACACCTTTGTCCATCAATTGATGGAATAGTGATTTATTAGCATTTTTAACTTGTATAGACAATTGGCAACCCCTTTCTTCAGGGGACCTCGGGGTTAAAATTGAAATCTCCTCCATGTCTAAATCATCGATGAGAAATTCCAGAAAACCAGTTAAAAGCACAGATTTTTTTCTAATGTTGTCAAAGCCTGCTTTATCAAAAAGATCCAAAGATGATCGAGTCCCCGCTAAAGATAGAATTGGCGGATTGCTCAATTGCCATCCGTCAGCGGTTGGAATAGGGTCGAAGTCTACCCGCATATTAAACCGCGAGTCTTTGTTATGCCCCCACCATCCTACGAAGCGATTGATATGCTCATCGGCAATATGTTTTTCATGTATAAAACAACCGCCTAAACTTCCAGGCCCAGAGTTGAGGTACTTATAGGTGCACCACACGGCAAAGTCGGCACCAATGTTGTGCAAATTGGGTTGGATGTTTCCAGCTCCGTGCGCCAAGTCAAAACCAACGGTGATGTCCTTTGTTTTCGACACCTCTGTAATTCGTTTTAAATCATAAGCTTGACCAGAATAATAATTGGTACTGCCTATCATCACCAAAGCAATCTCATTGCCGTGTTCCTTGACAATGTGTTCAAAATCTTCTGTTCTGCAGAGATGCTCACCAGGTCTCGGTTTCCATAATAGCAGTCCCTCTTGAGGATCTATATTATGAAATTTTAATTGAGATTTTACGGCATATATGTCAGACGGAAAAGCATCACTTTCTATGACGATCTTAAACCTTTTGGGAGTTGGCTTATAAAAAGAAACCATCATGAGGTGTAGGTTCACCGTGAGGGTATTCATAATGACCACTTCTTGGGGTAGAGCACCAACTATTTTAGCCATTGATCCAGCGAGGTCCTCATTAGAGGTCATCCACGGATGTGTTGCATGGCTATGACCTTCTACGCCTAGATTTGCCCAGTCTTGTAATTCTTGCTGAATAAAAGCAGAGGTTTGTTTAGGTTGGAGTCCTAGCGAATTCCCACACAAATAAACTTTTGTAGAGCCATCTTTCGCCTTAGGAAAAAGAAACTCAGATCGATAGGCTCTCAGCGGATCAGCCTCGTCTAGTTGTTCTGCAAATACTTTAGTGTTTAGATATTTCATATATTAATTAACACTGATGTTTGTAAAATACAATCTAAAATTGCCGTCTTTGGTCTTATGATTTTTGGCCAATCGTAGACCCTTAAAATCTTCGTAATCTTCCCAGGTAGTCACCAATACTGGTTTTTTACTCCCATTTGGAATATAAGACCACTCTTGAATTCTCATGGCATCATCCAAATAGATTTTATAAGTATCTCCTGGTGTGTAGCCTGCTGTTTCTGAATACATTACCGTGACTTCTGTTAATTTTTCTTTAGAAATAGGAGCTTCTACATTTTCTTGAGTTTCGTAATCAAAATTTTCATCCCAAACCAACTGAAATGGAAAGACTAGCCAATATTTATCATTGATAAAAGCTTGATCTATCGACTTTAATTCTTCCGTCATTTCACTTCTTTTATACGTGACGGTGGTGTCCTTGGTCGTCATACTCACTTGGTCAATTTTTGGATTCCATTCCCAAGACCGCTCGGAGTGGTTTTCTCCAGCATCTACATTGAAGGTATATTTAAAAGTTTCTACATCCGACCAGTTGCTATAGCCATTGGCATTGGCAATTTCTTCAAGTAAACTAGGCTCTTCCATTGAGGTTTCACCAGCTTCTGGGGAAGACTGATTTTCTTCTTTTTTATCTTTCTGAGATTGGCAGCTCCAAAGGACTACCGATAATAGAATAAATGTAAAGATTTTCATGATTTGTTTTCCACAAAGTTAAACTTTTCAATGAGCCTCTACAAATTATGTCTTTTGGAAGTCTTATTTATTAACATTTGTAGGATGTAAAAACACAGGACTTCCTAAAGACTTTTCCATAAACTCAGTTATATCCCTAAAAAACGTCAATCTCTAGGGTTTTTCACCGATAGTTATAAAATCCACTAACCCATACCAATCATCGCACTCCCTTTCAAGAAGCGACTGCACGAATTACATTCAGTATGAGTAGTTCTAGAGAAGAATATTAACTGACATGGGAAAGCAATCAATCCCACCTTCATCTAAACTTTTAAAAATATCAAATGAGTAGAATACTACTTATTAGTTTAGTTCACTATTCTTTGTCATTTATATAAATTGGCGATTCCGATTTTTCTATGAGTTCTCCTATCGGTTCTGCAAAAAGACCCTTACTTTTTAGAATCGATTCAACTTTTTGAGAAGCCTCTTTTTTGACAGCAATTAATAATCCTCCACTGGTTTGTGGATCACATAAGATATGTCGTTGCTTTTCATCTTCGATGTTAAGCTTGTGACCGTAACTTTCCCAATTTCTCAGCGTTCCACCGGGGATACATTTTTTGTCTAGATAACCATGAATCTCATCGAAAATTGGCACTTTATCATAATTAACAATAGCAGATACATCACTAGCTTCACACACTTCAAGTAAATGTCCCATGAGTCCAAATCCAGTGACATCGGTTAAAGCTGTTACCTCGTTAATCTCTGAAAGATCCATTCCAACATCATTTAGAACCATCATCGAGTTGGCAGCAATATCTTTATGGTCTTCCTCTAGAACACCTTTCTTTTGTGCTGTAGCCAAAATACCAATACCTAAAGGTTTGGTTAGATAAAGAATGCTTCCTGCCTCTGCTTTATCATTTCGCTTTAAATTAGAGAGGGTAACCGACCCTGTAACTGCAAGCCCAAAAACAGGTTCTGGATTATCAATACTATGACCACCTGCAAGCAGTATTCCTGCATCAGAGCAGGCTTTTCTCCCACCTTCCATTACTTGGGCAGCAACTTCAGGGGCAATTTTATCAATAGGCCAACCTAGAATTGCAATCGCCATTAATGGCTTTCCTCCCATAGCATATACATCGCTTATAGCATTGGTAGCCGCTATTCTTCCAAAAGTGAAAGGGTCGTCCACAATGGGCATGAAAAAATCTGTGGTACTGATGATACCAATTCCACTTCCCATATCGTATACCGCAGCATCGTCTCTAGTATCGTTACCCACTAGAAGATGTGAGTCTTCAACTTGAGGAGAGCTAGACGCTAATATGGTAGTTAATACCTTAGGTGATATTTTACAGCCACAGCCTGCACCATGACTAAAACTTGTTAATTTTATACCTTCGTTCATTTATTTAATTTGTTAAGCTCATTAAAAATTTTGCTGTTTCTTCTGGATTCACTGTTGGAATCTCAAATTTTAGAATTGTAGATTCCTCACGCTTTTGTAATCCTCCTAAGTAAGCTTTGTCGTAATAAAAAAGTGTGATCTCTACGACTTTATAATAATCTCGGCTTTCAAGTGCCTCTAAGGCGAATTTAGCTTTATCGTATCCAAGCCTTTTAGTTATTTTACTAATGGCCTCTTGTAATTTATCATGGGTTAAACTTGCATACGTATCCACAAGGTGTTTTGTTCTTTCCTGAAAAGGAACATCTAAAAAATAGACAGGCATAGTTCTTATTTTAAGATAAAATGCATCAGGAATTATCACCTTTCCTATGGACTTACTTTCATCTTCAACCCATATTGGTAGCTTAGGATTTAAACCTTGTACTACTGAAAACAGATTATTTTGAAATTGTTCTGTAGTTGGTTGAGGTGGAAGATCGATACCTCCAAAAGCAGAACCTCTATGGTTGGCTAGCCCTTCTAAGTCGATTATCTGTTGTCCTTTCTGTTCTAAAGAGTGTAGTATTTCAGTTTTACCAGAACCGGTATACCCACTTAAAATTTTAAGGTTTAACGGGTGTTCAAAAAATTGGAGCACATAATTTCTAAAAGCCTTGTACCCTTTTTCAATAACATACACTTTTTCAAAACCGTTATCTATAAGATGATCGGCAAAAGCATTACTTCTCATTCCTCCACGCCAACACTGTATCACAACTTCCTTTTCAGGGGCGATCTCAATAGACTTGCTTATAAAATCATTTAGTTTGGGTTTTACAAATTCATACCCGATTTCAAAGGCCCTTTCTTTTGACTCCTTTTTATAGGCCGTGCCGACTACGGCACGTTCTTCATCAGTAAATAATTCAAGATTATTAGCATTGGGAATATGTCCTTTTGCAAATTCTCCAGGTGATCTGACATCGATAATTGGTATATGCTTTAGATTGTGAAAGTAGAAGTCTACGGTAATAATTTGTTTCATCTTAACATCTATATAAAGTATTAAAAGTAAACTCACAACATAACATTGGCTGCTATATTTAAATGAGTATACTCAATGGTTTTTTAATTAGCAGAATAGTCTTATCAGCGGAATTAATATGGTTTTTAATGAGACAAAAGTACAGCTAATCCATTGGTTATTTAAACCACTTAACATTAATCTCTATAAATACTGTACAACAATTGTATGCTGATTGTTCATACATTTTACTTAAGTACCGTGTATGTTGAATATATCTTTGGTATTTAATCCCACTAGTTGTAATTTTCTAAAAAGGAAATAAAAATGACCCTTTGTTGAACTTTCTAAAAATTTTCAGAACGGTATTATAACAGCGAACTTTATGAAAAAGCACTTAAGTATAAGCATAAACACCATTGTATTGATATGAGACTGTACACATAAACTTTAATAAATGGAGTGGTATTAAACTTATCGATAATGTTAACAAGCTATCCTAAAAAAGCTTTTTCTGTAAAACTAAAATATTAAGGATTTGGAGATTTACAAGCGGTGGAGCTGTATTTTAAAAAAATTGGAATTCTAAGTTTCAATTTTGAGTTGACTTTTCACTTATATTTACTTTAGGATTATGAAAGAGAAAAAGAATGGTCTGAATTGAACTTTTCTAAAACCATTAAGGAGAAAGAAATCATTAAGACTTAAAATCTATTACTTACAACTCATATTTTATGGAGACAGAAGTCAGTAGAAAATAGTGTAAGCCATTTTGGGGTTGTGCAGATTTATATTTTATTGAGTTTAAAAAGAAAAAGATAAAACAAAATGCAAAAGCCTTGGCTAAGTGCTTAATCGGAAATTCAATGTTTTTAATTCCCTTAATAACTAGATACAACAAGGTAATAGCAAGCAGGGTAGGGTGAAGGATGTCCCTTTACCTTTGTTAACATCACCTTACCAACAACTACACTTACAGTTGTTATAAATAGTTGAATACCCGAAATTTCGTACATTTGTATTTATGGGTACTAAACAAGATATACTGATACATTTATCAGAGCTTAAAGAGAGACTTGCACAGGAAATGCCTAAAGTTCGTAAAGAAATTCGTCTATATGAGGAAAAACGAACCAAAGGGCAATTAACTGAAAAACCTGTTCTTGGGCCTCAGTTTAATGTCTAAATCCATATTATTAATAGTTGCCTGCTGTAACGGTTCTGGAAAATCATCATTCTCTAAGGCTTTATCTCCAAACAATTCATTTCCGTACGATTACGACTTGGTATTCCTTGATTTTTATAATTCACTAATTGACAGTGAATTGAAATAAAAAATCGCTCATAATTTGTCATCTAATAATTTACAAACAAGTATTGAAACTGCAATAGCACAAAAGGAGAACTTCTGCTACGAAACTAATTTTAATACCACACCACTTTATTGGCCGACAATTTTTAAGCAATAAGATTACCGATTAGAACTTGCTTTCTTCTGTTTAGATTCTATCGATACAGCAAAAAAGCGAGTAAGAATAAGAGTGAAGAACGGCGGACATTTTGTGCCTGAATAAGAAATTGAAGAAAGATATAGATCAGGCTACAAACACTTAAATGAAAATTGGAAATTTTTTGATGCAATCCATTTACTTGAAACTAGTCAATATGATCGTGAACCGAAGCACCTGTTGACTATTGAACAGAATGATCTTGTTATACTTGAATATTTTCCAAAATATTTGTATAAATTGATTCCGAATATTGCAAACAGAGTGAAATAAAACGGTGGTAACACATACTATATCCAATGCGGTTTTCAATTTTGAATGGAACATTTTTAGATTAGCAAATCTATTTTTATGTTCGAGAAAACAAACATGGTGGAGAAGCGGGCTGTATATAGAGTATGACGTTGTAAAGCATTTAGGTAAGGTAAAGGGAGATAGTTTGCACTTTTAAAATTTATAAATTGCTTGAAAAATAATTTATCATAGTCTGGAAAGCAAAAACTAAAATGGAATAAAAAGTATAATTTATTCACGAGTACTTAACTCAGAAGTACACTATCACAGAACTTTGTTGGTCATTTAACATATCGCAACCTACTACTTACAAGTTGGTTTATCGGTTTGAAAAGATGGGGTTGTCGGGCTTATACCAATTTAGCATTCAAATGTCGTATAAAATCAGTTTCTTTTTCACTTATTAATCGTCATAAAATAGAACCGTAACTATGGCTATGCTTATATTTTTTTCCTCAACTAAGTAAAAAACCTGTGCTGAGTTACGTCGTAGTATAATTCAAATTTTTAATGCAACATTTAAAAATTAAATTGGTATTAATTAAGCAAGAAAGAGTTCTGATTAACCACCCCAACAGAACTGATCATAAAGCTGATGATTCAATTTTTAAATTAAAAAACAAACACATGCTTTGGGGTGCGAAGAAAATTCGCAGATTGATATGATTTTTCCAATAGACCATAGCCTGAGAAAATACCAAAATAGGATTATACCAATTTAGCATTCAAATGTCGGACAAAATTAGTTTCTCTTTCACTTATTAATCGTCATAAAATAGAACCGTAACTATGGCTATGCTTATATTTTTTTCCTCAACTAAGTAAAAAACCTGTGCTGAGCTACGTCGTAGTATAATTCAAATTTTTAATACAACATTTAAAAACTAAATTGGTATTACCCATGAACCATGATAGTGTGCCAAAATCAAGCTATGCTGCGGAAATCATATTATTGAGTATATTTAACTGCTGGCCTTAAGAGAAAATACGTCAGTTCTGAAAATCAAGGAGATGGGAGTTGGGGAGTATTTTATAGAGATGTATTTTTAGGTTACTGTAATGAAAATAAGAGACAAACAAGTATCAATTAGGCTAAGTCAAAATCTAGTATAAAGCATGTGCCTTTAACTTTGTAAACATCTGCCTTAACGAACATTTAAATACACAATATGAAATCAATTTTAACCAGCTTTATAATTGCCTTATCTTTCATTTCATGCTCTTCTCCAAAGACAACGGACAATTTAATTGTTGTAAACCAACCGGCAGAGTTTGAAGCCCAAGAAGCGATTTGGTTGATATGGCCCTCTACGAATCATAAAGAAGGAGAATCGGTTGAAAAGGTCACCCTTTCTATTATTGAAGCATTAATCGATGATATAAGCATAGTGGTAACGTGCAAGGATAAAGAACTTCTTAAGCAAGCAAAACAAACAGTGGAAAATCACTTTGGTAATCAGCCTAGAATCACATTTCTTGAAATCCCGTCTTTAGAAATTTGGACAAGAGACATGGGGCCAACATTTGTAGAAACAAATAAAAATACCTTAGCCGTTGCAGACTTTAATTTTAATTCTTGGGGGTACTCAGATACTTTAGACATCGGTACTAAAACAGAAGAAATGTATGATGTAAGAGTAGCTGAACACTATAATTTGCCTGTGATTTCGAGTTCAATGATTAGTGAAGGTGGAAATAGAGAAGTAAATGGAAAAGGGATATTGATGACCACAGAATCAGTTGAAATGGGTAGAAACCCAACCATGACCAAAAAGGAGATGGAAGCTGAATATAAGCGACTTTTAGGAATTAAAAAAACCATCTGGCTGAAACAAGGTTTAGTTGAAGACGACCACACTTTCCTTGGGCCTGTTGAAACTTTAGACGGAACAAAAGCCTACACAGTAGTTACTACAAATGGTCATATTGATGAATTCGCTCGTTTTGTAAATGAGTCTACAATCCTTTTGGCACAAATAGATAGCACAGAATTTAACGATCCAATTGCTTTTGAAAATCACAAACGGATTGAGGAAAATTACCAACTATTATCCGCAGCGACTGATCAAGATAATAACCCATTTACTATTATTCGTATGCCGCTTCCAGGCCCTATTTTTTCGACAATGAAACCCGGTGATTATGTTTATGATTACATCAAAACACTCGATTATAAAGAGGGGAGTACTTTTCCAAATGGCGATACAGTAAAGGTTATGGCTGCGTTTAGTTATCTCAATTTTATAATTACAGACAAGGTGGTGATTGGGCAAACTTGTTGGAGAGAAGGAATGCCAAATGAGTTGAAAGTGAAAGATGAAAAGGCTGCACAACTATTGCAATCTGTTTTTCCCAATCGAAAAATAGTAATGATTGATGCCCTTGCCGTCAATTTAGGCGGTGGTGGGATACATTGCATTAGTATGAACCAGCCCACATTCTCAAACAATTAGATTTTGAAAGTTAACAAAATAACGATGTTCAACATATTGTAAAAAGGCATCGAAACACATCTTAGACTGACTGTTATTTTAAATGCCGAGCAAGTCAATGAGTGATTTTGAGAGATTCGACAGAAATCTATTGAAATCGTATTGAGAACTTTGTATTACTTTCTATGTATAAGTTTAGGCTTGTAGTACTTATACCAAATTAAACCCATAATGTCCTAATAAATCGTTTTACCGAAACGAATTCGGCACAGGCTTTTTTCACCTGCTTTTTGTCAAAAATAATTACTGTGACTAAGGCTATGCTAATTTTTTTCCTCAACTATGTAAAAAACCTGTGCTGAGCTACGTCGTATTATAATTCAATTTATTTATAGGACATTATAAATTTAATTTGGTAATATAAAAAGAGATCTTAGCCATTTCGATTTTTTTTTAATGCAATAATAGCCTTAATGCAAAGCAACCAAATCCTCTTGGATAGTTTGCTTATTCTGACTCAGAGACTGGAACTATAGTCTTTTGGTAGTTGATTTTTTAACCTATTTCAGAAAAGTGAAGACCATAGTCTTAATGTTTTAATAAGTTACTTGTTAAACACAGGCAGAATGAACAGTTTCGTCTCCTCCAAATAAATTGAAAATACATTGTTATGGAAATTGAAAAATTTATTTATTGTCTTGAAGCCGTTCCAGATATAGAGACTACCAACACTACTGAAGTTGTAAAAATCTTAGAGGATATTGCCTTAGTACAAGATATTACGAGTATTTACAAAGCTTGTGATACCATAGAGGGATTGGAGGAGAGCTTGAGTTATTTGCTGTATGAAGATCATAACTTTAAAGATTACGAAATTATTTACCTCGTTATACCGGGGGAGGCGAACAACATCCTGATGAATGACTATTATTATAGCATTGAAGAGATTGCAGAACTTTTTGAAGGGAAGATGACTGGGAAAGTCATACATTTTGCTAACCAAAAAGTCTTGGATCTCACTGATGAGGAGTCACAGTATTTTTTAGATGTTACTGGCGCACGAGCTATCTCAGGTTATGGATCTACCACTAGCAAAATTTCAAGTACAATTACTATAGACAGAGTTTTCTTCAGTATGTTTCAGGAAAATGATGATCTTGCGGAAGTTGTGGAATCCATGTTTCAAAAGCATTATAATCTCTGTAAATTACTCGACTTTAGGTTGTATTATTAGAAAAAAGCTTGCACCAATTCTTCTTCAGAAATAGCATTAAAATAGTCAGAACTTTTCAAATCCTGCAAAGCAGCTAGGAGTTTATCTTTCTGATGTTCTTTCCCTATCAAACCCTTAATTAGTGGTTGCAGATCTTTATTGACAAAGAAATCTCCAAAAATTTCTAAATCGGTAATTATTCCTTTTTCTACATTAAAGTGAACTTCCACAAAGCCCCCAGGGGTTTTTACGCCATTCTTAAAACCGTAATTAGGAGAATAGCCATAGTTCCAATTCCATTGGCTGTACTTTTCGTCTGCTAGTTTTTGAATAGCCGCTTTATCAAAAGCGTTGATTTCATAAGGAATTGCATCGGGATACAAATGTGTGATATGCTTCAGTACACGTTCGCCAAACTTTTCAACGCCGATGTCCTCTTTTAAATGATTGGAAATATTGGTAACTCTACTTTTTACCGATTTGCGCGCTTTACCCTCAAACTTTAAGGGATTTACGTTCAGCGCATCCGATATATCTTGAATTTCCGAGGCGTATAATAAAGTACCATGATGTAAAACCCTTTGTTTTTGGTGGTGAATATGCTCTGCATTTCCAGAAAACTTCTGACCATCGATTAAGATATCATTCCGACCAGAAAAGTTGGCTTCCACACCAAGTTGGGACAGCACATCTATAATAGGCTGATTGTATTTTTTAAAATCTACTTTAGCGCCTTCTTCACCATAACCCATTATAAAGGTATAATTGAGGTTGCCCAAGTCATGATATACCGCGCCGCCACCTGTAAGCCTCCGTACTACACTCACGTCATTCCCTTTTACATACTCTACATTTATCTCTGCTAAAGTGTTCTGGTGCTTTCCTACTACAATGGTATTGTCGTTTTGCCAAAGCATAAAAACGTTTTCATCAAAATTCTTCAGAAAATATTCTTCCGTAGCTTGGTTGAAATAGGGATCGAGGCTTTTATTGAGTATACAGAGCATCTAATTATATTTTAGAAGTGATTTTTTATCATTCCATAAATATAAAATTCATCCGCCAAATAACATGCTATTTTGGCATTTAACTTTAAAAACTAAGGGATTCTATATTTTATAAATCTTAAAATACTAAAACAGTTTTCTCAATAAAAGACGTGTTAAAAACGAAAATAGATAACAACATAAATAGACTTCTCTACTTGGTACATATGAATTTCACCTCTTTTTAAATTTAAAATGACAGGGAAAGAAAGCTGTTTTAGTATTAAAAAAGTCTTAGATCTCACTCATGATGAATCATAATTTTTTCAGATGTATGAGCTATCTTGGGAAAGGAGGTGAAATGTTTTTGAACCTCACATCACAAAAGGAAAAGGTATTCACTTTTTATAAAATCTATTTATAAAAATGGCGAAGAATGGAATGGTAAGATAGGTTAACGCTGACCATGACGCCAAATCTTCAGATAAAATTAATGCTAAAATTGCAGCGATAAAACCAGTAAAAGAGACAGCTCCCAAAAATATTAATTTAGATTTTGTTTTATTAATTTCAAATTGATTCAATTTTAGCAGATTTCTTTTCGAAAATGCACGGAAGTATAAAAGAAACAGTATTCCTGCCATTACAAAAAGTCCTGAGCCGTAAATAGCATATAGTCCAATCAGCTCACTAGTGCTTGTAACATTAAATTTTGAAGGTAACCATCCATTGCTTAGCCCCGTAAAAAGAGCGGAGAAAATTAACCGAAGGGGATACATGAATACGAGTAAAATAAAGATGAGACCAATACTTAAAACGATGGTGTACATATCTTCCAATCCATATCTTCTACTCCATGTTCGATGGCTGAACCAAAAAATCATGATGATAAAAAAACTACATAAACATGCTGGGATTTCCTTTAATGAAATAATTAATTCGGAATAATTTTCTGGTATTGTTCCAACAGAAATAACCAACATGGTAATTGCAAAAGCAAAGGCAGCATCCATAAATGTTTCTAATCGTGTGATTTCAATTCCACGCATCGTGAAACCTCGATCTATGGGGAAGTTTGCTTTTTCACTTTCTGTTTTAGTCATGATTGTTTTTTTGAATTCTATAAAAGCTGAAATAGTCAACTTTTAGTATAAAATAATTGTATCTAGATGACCTAAATCTTATAATATATTTTTACACAAATACGTTTACTTTAAAAACTCTATTTCGCTTTTAGCTGCAATAAGGTTTAAGCTTTTTATTTCTTGAATGATTTAGAGCCTTGTTGTAAAAGGTTAATTTGTTTAAGTATTAAAGTTAGTCAATAAATCACAGATATGAAGTCCGTGAGTCCCGACGCTTTGGGATTTGTAAATTGGCTAAAACCAGCGCTAAATTTTGTAGGGTGTTGTGTAACGTTTTTTTAGTCTTCAGTTATGTTATTTTTTATTTTCGGGTTTAATTTTGTCAAATACTTTGCAAACTCAAATTTGTCTTTCGGTGAAATTATCATCTCTTGAAATTTTCCATATTTAATTTCAATTCGGTCAAACGAAGCTGCTGGAGAAGAAATAATAGTATTTGATTTTGTTATTTCCTTAATGTCATTAATTCCAATGTAGAAGATATTTTGGATAGGGTAGAGTATGAGGTTTAGGCTCAAAACAAGACCATAGATTAAAGAAGGGGCTGTCAGAAAAGTCTCTTTAGGGAAAATTGAAGCCTTCTTTTTTATAGTTAATCAAATAATTGAGCAAAAAAATAATTACAATAAACCCAAATGATAAAACATATAGACTCTATGTGTGATAAAGAAGTCTTTCATTCATTATTTTTAAATAATCTTTTCGCCTACGATTCCTACTAAAAAACCAAGAGTTGCGCCAAGTGATGTTAGATAATTATTTTCTAATTTACTCTCGGGTATTATATCATTTATCAATAAATACAATATACCTCCACTAGAAAACGTCATAAGGTGAGCAGTAATTACTGGAAAATCAGTCAAAAAATAATGTCCAATTAGAGCACCTCCAATTCCGAAAAAACTTAAAAAGAAAAATATTATAAGGGTCTTTTTTTCTGTAAAACCACTTAGTACTAAATCTCTATAAGCATTAAAAGCCTCGGGTAAATTTTGAAGACCTATAAAAACTGCTAGTAAAATTGCCAGGTTTGGTTCTATTGCAAATGTTGCCCCTAAGGCAATAGACTCTGGAATAAAATCCATCAACATGGCTAACAACGCTGCATTTTTTCCTCCTTTCTTAGCTAAATAGCGATCAATTTGCAAAAAGATAATCACACCTCCTCCAAAAGATAATGCCATAGGTAAAACTTTCAATTCTTCCATCCCTTTAGGAATTAATACGAAAGTAACAGCAGACAAAATGATACCTGCACCAAATGACATTAACGTGTGTATTATTTCATATTTAACTGGTGTTTCCTTAATATGGTGGTTAAAATACTTCGCTAGAAGCCCACCAATGAATACTGTGACTCCAGCAAGTCCTGAAAATAAAATGATTTCTTGTAGCAAAATTTTAAGTGATTTTAAATATGATTATTTATACCAATTTAGCATTCAAATGTCGTATAAAATCAGTTTCTTTTTCACTTACTAATCGTCATAAAATAGAACCATAACTATTGCTATGCTTATATTTTTTTCCTCAACTAAGTAAAAAATAATTCAAATTTTTAATGCAACATTTAAAAACTAAATTGGTATTAAAACGTAGCAATTTTTACTTTTAGTACCCAGACTATTTCTTCGGGTTCTTTTAATAATCCAGTTATAAAGCTAGCAGTTACTTCGTTTTTAAAATTACACTTTATTGCAGATATGGACGACCTGATATATTAAATTATTGTGTTGTGAAAATTCAGTTTTTGGTTTTCAATTTAGCAGCGATTCCGAGGTGATTTTCATTTAATCTTCAGAAATTTTTTACTTAAACACAAACTTTAAAATCAACAGAGCAAAAAGTATAATTGCTAAAGTTATTCCTGTTATTTTTTTAGTGCTTTTATTAAAAAATGCTCCCATAGTTTTATCTCATTACTGTTTTCGGTTGTGTCCCTCCAACGAATGACAACGACTAAATAAAAACTGTTTTCAATGGGTTTTATTTTTTGTGTGTGCCAGTTATTTTTTTATTGCGTTCATATAATCGTTTAATATCTTTGAAAATTCAGAAACCATATCAACATCCATTGATTTTCCAATTGAATGTGTGCCTATTAGAAACTGACAAGGATTCCTAAGTTCTAGTGAGTTTCCAATTATTCCAGTCGCAGAGTTTAAAAAAGTTTTATCAATAGATGGCTCATTAAAGCTCAATTGATCCACGATTTGATTTCCAATAAATAGAAAAAGCTTCTTTTCTTTTGGATTAAAATCTGCGTGTAAAAATTGTTGTTCTCCTACCGACCAATCTGAGATATCTACTGATATTGAAATTTTGTGGTAATCAGAATCTATTACTTCAAAGTGTATTCTGTTCTGGTAATAAATAATTCTTAGTCGAGAATGAAATACATCTTTGTTTCCAAGGTCAAATAAAACTTTTTCAAATTGTTGATTAGCGAAATTTGGAAAACCAATTGACATTGATATAGAAAACCCTTCATTTAGTTTATCTTCTTTTCTTTCAAATCCATGTTTCAAATAAGATAATTGGCCCTGCTTTCCGATTGCTTCAAAAAGAGCCTGGGATATTTTTTCCAACCCTACTGAACTGTCTATTCCTTTAATGTCAGCTAATAATTGATATTTTTCTGCAACTTGAGAATGGTCAACCTCATGATAGATTATGAGCATCTTAAATTCCTTCTTTATACTTTTGTTGAATAATGCCTGCAATTCAGCATTTGTCCAGCCCTTTTCAAAAAGAATTTACTTAAAATGATAATGGCATGGTTAGAATTAGAAATCTCTTTATTTATTGAATCTGATAAGGAATCACCGAGCTTAATACTGTATTCGTCATAAAAAACCTACGCTCCATTCAACATAAAATTGTTTGCTAAATCCCTAACTAAAGAGTTTTTGTCTTCCGATGCATGTGATATAAAAAAATCTGCTTTGTTCATTTTTTATTTGGACTATCGTTTTTTTTATTGTTCTGAAAATCAATTATTAGTGCTTTGGTTTTCAGTTTCCTTTTTTACCTTTTCTCCGTTAACCAAACGTCACCTCTGAGTAATTAATTTCTGCCTCGGATTTGGGGAATTGCCCCTAACGTTAGTATAAGTTTTCGTTATGGATTGCAGATTGCTTTCCTCTCGAGCCTCAACTTTGTTGTTAGGGGCTAAATATTTGGTTGTCAGCACAAAAACCACATTGAAATTTATATTGTTACATGCTGGTTTTATTTTTTTTCAATTCATCAATTCTTTTTTTGTCAATGTAATGGGTTGCGTAACTGTCCTCAATACTCTTTTTTCCTGATTTACTAAATCTCAATTTACGCTTAATCCCTTTACCAAATTGGTTATATCCTGTCCATGAACTTTCTAAATTTAAATCCATTGAGTATTTTCTAATCAACTTGTTAATTAAAGTCAGCTTACTTAAGTTTATGTTACATGCTTTCTCTAAATATTCAATTCGTCCAAACCTCCAGTTTTCATAGTCTTTTTTTGTCAAGTAACCAAGTTGTAACATAATATCTACAGTGCAAACAAGTCCTTTTTCATAAGAATTTAAATGTACCAGTCTTTTTACTTCTTTTTCTAAATCTGCATTATTCATTGAAATCGTCCTTATTTAAATTAATTTGCTTTTTTACCCAACGGATACAACGTAATTTTTTAAAATCAAACCACAGCTGTCTATACTCTCCTGAATTATCAATCTGCCATTTAAAGTTTCTAAATGGTTTTGGTCTGTTTAGTGCATCAATTAATTTTTCCTGTAATTTAATATTATCAATGTTCTCTGAAAAGTCAGCCATTATCCGAAATGATTCATGTGAATCAAGTCCAACGAATTCAAAATAATCATCCCAGTTTTTATCAATTTCCTTTGATTCCTCCTCCTCCCAAGATTCTTCATCAGCAGCATCCCAACTATCAAAATTGAGAATAGTTATAATCTTGCCAGCCTTGTGATGATAAAAACACCTCATTCCTGCATCTAGATTGTCTGCAATTTCTTCTATTTGATTTTCAGTTAGTTTCATAATGTTTATTTTTCAGCTTGCATATAAGGTTTTGGCTATGTGGAGTGCGGGAATTCGAAGCACTTCACTTTCAGTTTATCTCTATCTTCATTAAAAGCACTAATCTTAATTTAATTACTTATTGCCCAATGACTTATATACGTCTTAAGTTTGATTTCTAATATAATACTTAGTTTTAGTTATTAATCAGAAAGAACAAAAGAGAGAATTAAGGTTACTTTATACGGTGAAGCTTCAGACTTCGACAATCCCGAAGCCTCGGGAATAATCCTCTCTCTTTTACTTCTTTAATCACGTTCTCCCGATACCTATCAGGACTATGAGACATTAGATCTCATTTTCAAGTTTGTACTGAGCTTGTCTAAGTGTTGTTTTAATACTAGTAGCTGGTTCTTTCATAAATCAATTTTTATGTATGAATATAAAGAAACTATTGGAGTTGACATCAGCAAAGATGTTTTTGATGTTCACGGCATTACTACAGGTCATAATTAGTATAAAAATGATGAGTCAGGTTTTAAGGGGTTTCTTAAAAGATTACCTGCTCATTGTTTAGTAGCCATGGAAGCTAGAGGCTATTATCATTACGGACTCGCTCAGTTTCTTTACAAGAATGAAGTGGTAGTCTCTGTCATAGACCCTTTAATAATAAAGCGTTTTATACAAATGAAATTAGCAAAAATAAAAACAGATAAGAGTGATGCTAAAATGATTTGTGAATTTGCCTTAATTAACCAAGTGCCCTTATATGCTGATTTAACAGATGTACAAAGTGAATGTTTACACTTATTTAGAGTGCTAGATAATTTTATAAAACATCGTACTGCACCCAAGAATAAAATGCACGGAGAAGAAGTATTAGGTATTCCATCAAAGTTCACATATCGATCTTTAAGACGAAACAAGAAGCAGTATGATAGTGAGATAAAAGCTATTGAAGAAAAGATTCTTTCTCTAGTAAAAGAGGACCAGCAACAACAACTCACATTGCTTATTAGTGTAACTGGTATAGGCCAGAAAACAGCTTTTTTTTTAATCCTAGTTACTGATGGGTTTTCTAAGTTTGAAACAGCCTCGCAACTTTGCAGCTATGTCCGCATCACCCCAACGACTAGAGAATCTGGGAGCAGTGCGAGAGGCAGGCCACCTATAAGTAAGATGGGTAATAAAAAACTGCGAAATCTGCTGTTTTTATGTTCTTTTTAGGTCTGTAAGTACAACAAAGCATGTCGGGAACTTTATGAGCGCATAGTAAATAAAGGAAAAAGCAAGAAACTAGCCTTAATTGCCGAAGCCAACAAACTGCTCAAGCAATGTTTTGCTATCGCAAAATCTGGTAGGCTTTATAATGAAATGTACATTTCTGTTTTACCTAAATAGGTAGAAAAAATCAATTAAAAAAGCTCAAAGAAACAGTTTTACGAATCTCTGAGTCTAGAATGCTAGTGTCTCAAAATTAATAAAGAAAAGAGTTGTTTTTACCTCAGTTCTTTGTTGGGTACAGTAATTATTTTTTCCAAAATTTTTCGGCTATTTCCGCTGTTCCTATTTGGATTGTATTATTAATTATACATTTAAATCTTGATTCACTACAACCCCACATTCCGCCTTGATTTATTTCGTCTGCTACAAATTCTCTTTTTATTAAATATTCTTTCTTTTTAATGTCAAATAAAACAAGTTCAAAACTCAAATTTAGTTTTCTGTCTTTATTTTCAGAGATATTCAAGTTATTATATTCTATCAAATAGTCAGAATTTTTCTTTTCTTTAGTTTCAGAATCCATGTTTTTTTCTACCACAGAATATTTATTTTTTGGGAAATTTTCGTAGAGATAGAATTGTAAACTTTGCAATGTTACATTTCCTATAATTTTTTCAATAGTTAACTCTTCGATTTCCTTTTTCAGTTTTTCGTCTATTTTTCCGTTTGAACTTTCCAAACTTCTGTTTTTTTCGTAATCTAAATATTCAGTTTTTTCAACATTTAGATTTTCCAACGTCGTAATATTCTCTGGATAAATAATTAAAAAACTACTTTTCTTACTCTGACTAAATAGAATAAAAGGTAGAAATATAAAAATTATGATTGTTTTCTTCATTCAGTTTTTATTGTGCTCAACGATTAGTAAAGAAATAGTAGCCAACTGCATGGATTTTTCCTCTCAAAATACAAGAAAGTTAAAGTGGGTTACAACACTTGAATTTAGAACTGTCTTGGCTATTATTTTTATACATTGTTAACCACAGTTGTTCTCTTTTGTTTATTCTTTTTTCGGATTATGAAAATGGATAAACTGATAACAACGGCATAACCAATTAACAATAAACTTAAAATATATGATTTGTTACGCATTATTACAACATAGTCAGCAATCCCTGCTTTCCAGAAAATCCATTCATCTGCAATTGATGAAGCAATATTATAATTTCCTGTTTCCAAAATTATGATTCCATTTTTTGATTTAAGGTCAATTCTTGCTGCTGTATTAATTGCGTTATTTCCACTTCCATCGTGTCCAATTATATTAGAGTTTTGGTCATTTTGACTATAAAGATGAGAACCTAATCCATAAACGTCAATATCATTTATAAAAGTTTCAGGTTTACTCATTTCCGTAATAGTTTCTTTGGAAAGAACCGGGTTGTTTGAAACATTTGCTTCTAAAAATTTGGATAAATCTGCTGTAGACGTAAATAATGAAGCCGCTGCAAGTGCGGTAAATTTGTTCGGTTGTCTTGTTGTTCCGTTATCTTTATAAATTTGTGCTAACTGAACATTTGGTTTGTCAGTCAATACGAAGGTCGAATTTTCCATTTTCAAAGGTTCAAAAACCTCTTGTGTCATATATTCCTGAAAGGATTGACCGCTAATTTCCTCAATCAATAACTGCAATATTGTATAGCCAGCTCCCGAATACATATACTTGCTACCAGGTTCATAACCCACTATTGCAACTCCATCAGAATATTCTGAATCTGAAGCTTTGGTTAATGATTCTTCAATTGTCTGAACGGTTTCATCTGGTGCAAAACCGTCATATCCAAGGTCGTCTACTAAGCCTGATGAATGAGAAAGCAATTTTCTGACTGTCACTTTTTTATTATCAAATCCACTTTCAGGTAGATGCCATCTTGTAAGGTAATCATCAACTGGTTTATCCAAATCTAATTTACCTTGTTCTACCAATTTTAAGACTCCAAAAGATGTAACCCATTTACTGACAGAAGCAACTGGGAAAACAGTGTTTTCATTTACAGGTTGGTCAATAGAATGAAAAAAGTCTTTTGAAATTTTCCCATTTTCTATTAGCGCCATTGCAAAATTTCCAACGAACTCTCCATCTATTTTTTCTTTGGTAGCCTCGATAAATGCATCAGAAGTGTTTTTGGAAGTAATGGATTTTAATAGAAATCCATTCATAGAACCATAACCGACAAAGGCTGTCCAAATTAAAATCGCCAGAATTATAAGAGCGATGTGTTTAAATGTTCTCATTCATATTGTTTTTTTTCTTTTTTAATTGTGGGCAACGTTGTTGTACAAGATTAGTTGCGTGGTTTAGCAGGTAATTTAGTGAATAAAAACTGAGTAGAAAATCCGCGAGTCCCGACGCTTCGGGATTCATAAGTAGGCTAGAACTAGCAATAAATTATATACGGCTTAAGTTTACAATTCATTAAATTTAGATATAAATCAGAAAGCACCAAAGAGAGGAATAAGGTTATTATATACGCAGAGACTATGATCTCGTCAATCCCGAAGCCTCGGGATAAATTCCCTCTCTTTTCTACACAGATTTCGAACTCCCGATATCTATCGGGAGTATCAGGCTTTAGACCTCGATTTTAAGCGTTGCACTGAGCTTGTTGAAGTGTCGTTGAAACTCGTGTAGTATGTACTTTCAAAAAAAACATTTTGTTATGATTAAAAATATTAAATATTTTGGAATTGACATTAGTTATTTAGTGTTTGATGTTACAGATTCTGATGGTAAATAGTATCAGTTTAAAAACAATGTATCAGGCTTAAAAAAGTTCACAAAGCTCTTAAAAACAGATAGTCATTGTGTTATGGAAGCCACCGGTTATTACCACTACCAACTGGCTTACCATTTACTTGAATCTGGTATAAAAGTATCTGTAGAAAACCCATTAGCTGTAAAACGTTTTATCCAGATGAAGTTGTCAAAAATCAAGACAGATAAGAGTGATTCAAAACTTACTTGTGAGTATGCTCAAAAGGTAGATCTAAAACTGTGGAAGGGTAACACTAAGGATGAGATGGAATGTCTTCAAAACACCAGAGCCCTCTCTGTATATACAAAGCAGAGCACTATGTTAAAAAACAAATTACATGGTGAGGACGTATTGGGTGAGCCGAGTAAAGCAGTTGTAAGGTCTTTAAAACGAAGTTTAAAACAGCTTATAAAAGAGATGAAAACCTTAGAAGATAAGTTGTTGGTTTTAGTAAAACAAGAGCATCAAGACCTATTAACTCGTTTAAAAACTAGTCCAGGTGTTATACTAAATTAGACCTATAATGACGCAATAAATCGTTTTACCGATACGAATTCGGCACAGGCTTTTTTCGCCTGCTTTTCATCAAAAATAATTACCGTAGCTAAGGCTATGCTAGTTATTTTTGATTTCAATCAATCAAAAAACCTGTGCTGAGCTACGCCGTAGTATAATTTAATTTATTCATACGGCATTATAAATATAATTTGGTATTGGACCTAAAACATCCATTATGTTAGTGGTTTTAACAGGTGGTTTTGATCGGTTTACAAGTGCAGCAGAATTATGTAGTTACGCAGGTTTGACACCAGTGATTAGGCAAAGTGGAAGCAGTGTAAAAGGACGACCTCGAATTAGTAAAATTGGCAATCAAAAACTTCGTAATTTATTATTTATGTGCAGTTTTAATGCTTGTAAATATAACAAGGCTTGTAAAGATCTTTACGAGCGGATAGTAGCCAAAGGGAAGAGTAAGAAATTAGCACTTATTGCGGTATGCAATACCCTCTTAAAACAGGCCTTTGCCAACGCAAAATCAGGGTTGATATATGACAAAGAATATAAAAGTACTCTAGTGAGAAATAAATAAGTTTTTACTTGTTTTTCGCCACAGTACTTTGTTGTGCATTGGGCTTTTTCCTCACAAGTATTAAAATCAGTCCGATAATAATAAAAGGAATACTTAAAATTTGTCCCATATTAATCATCATTCCGCTTTCAAAATCAACTTGATTTTCTTTAAAAAATTCGATTATAAATCTTGCGGAAAATATTAAAATTAAAGCAACGCCTAAAATCAGTCCGTTTATTTTTATTTTTTTCTTCTTATAGATTAGCATTAATATTCCAAATATTAAAACATATGAGAAAGCCTCATAAAGTTGAGTTGGATGTCTTGGTATTAAATCATCTCTTTGAAAAACAACTCCCCAATTTCCGTTTGTTGGTTTTCCATAAATTTCAGAATTCATAAAATTCCCAAACCTTATAAACGCAGCTACTATAGGTGAAACAAGTGCAATTCTATCTAAAACCGATAAGAAATTTGTTTTATACTTTTTACAATAAATTCCGATTGCAATTAAAACTCCAATTGTTCCTCCGTGACTTGCTAATCCTTGAAATCCGATGAATTGGTATGTATCTCCTATTTTTTTAATTGGCAGTAAAATTTCGACTGGGTTTGCAAAATAATATGAAGGGTCATAAAATAAACAATGTCCGAGTCTTGCTCCCAGAAGTATTCCCACAACAACGTAAATAAATAACTTTTCTAAATTTTCAATTGGTATATTTTCTTTAATGTAAATGCGTTTCGCAACGTAATGTGCCAAAATAATTCCGGTCATAAAAAATAATCCATAATACTTTAAAGGAAAGGTTTCTGTTATCCAATAAATTACTGGGTCAAGATTCCAATTTATAATTCTATCGTTCATTCGTTATCGTGAGTTTTTTTAGCCTTGTGTACAACGAGTTTGTGTAAGGTTATTTGCGTGTTTTAAGCAATTAATTTAGCAAATAAATCACAGATAGAATATTCCGCTGGAATGTTCGTAAGTCGGCAGTGACCAAGCAATTAATTATACACCGTGTTATGTTTAGTTTTTATAATTCAGTTAGTTCATTAAATATATCAAAATAATGCTTTTCAGTTCTCAATTCAATTTTTAGTCTGTCATTCCTATGGTCAATTATATAAATTTCTCCAGATTTAAAAAGAGGTTCTAATATTTTATTCAGTTTAGAAATCAGTTGAGATTTATTGTTTTCCGATTCGATAATATATTTGTCGTAAATATTAAATTTTGATAATGACTTATTGAACATTAATTTAATGAAATCAGTTTTTGTTTTTTTTCTAATGAGAAATTCAGAATTGTGTGTTCCTGCTCTTTCTGTTTCCCATTCAGCCAATACGAGTAAATTCTGATGTTTTGAAGAAAGCCATAAATTTCCTGAAGAAAAAGTTGCTTTTTTATATTTCAGAGTCCAATTTTTAGGGTTTAATGTTTTTCCAAAAATTGAGTACGACCAAGCATTATAATTTCCTTTTACTTTTCCGTTTTTTTTTGCAATAAAATGCTCAAATTCAGAACAAAATTCCTCATTCTTTATGTAGAATGGCGAATCTTTTTCGTCTGGGGAAGCATTTGGTTTTATTATCATTTTATCGTTTTGGATAATTAAACATAACGTTAAATATATGGCAAGTTGGGCAGAAAATAAGCGATTACTTTCGGTTTACCACAAGCCAGATCTTTTTATTTTGTTTTAATTTTTCTCTTTTAATACCAAATCAAAAGATTTGGCGACTTTGCAAATAGACAACAACCATTGGATTAAGTACTAATCGCCCAATTTGCTATATATAGTGTTAGCTATTGTATTTTAAGCCTAACAGATTTTCAAATAGCTTTTGAGATTGATTAATCAATTTGTCAATTAATTTACTGTTGACTATTACGAAGGTCACTATGTCTTCCTTTTTATCTATAAATTCTTCATATTCACAATCAAAAGAGTCATTGTTTTTTATAAAGTTGACTAATTTTTTATTATCCATTTTAATTATATTACCTGAATGGACTAAATTATTTCTAAGAGATTGGAATAGCTAGTAAATTTGTGACTAATTTTTTAAGCTATTTTTTTAATAAATCCTCTCAATTTTATTTCCATTTCTAGAGGTGAGGAATATCCTAAACTAGAATGTAATCTTTCGGTATTATACCAATGAATGTAGCTATCAATAGACTCATATAATTGATTATATGAGGTAAATTTAAATCTATATAGCCATTCGTATTTGATTGTTTTAAAAAAGCTTTCAGCTACAGCATTGTCCCAGCAATTCCCCTTCCTACTCATACTTTGAGTTATTTTAAGGTTAAAATTGCAAATGTTAGTCATTTTATTCGAAGCATATTGCACACCTCTATCTGAATGAAAAATAAATTCTTTATGAATACTTCTTGTTTTTCGAGCATCAATCCAAGCCTTCAGAACTGTATTTTGAGTAGTCATATCTTCACTTAAAGACCATCCAACCACCTTTCTATCTGCTAAATCTATGATGGTTGTTAAGTAATTCCAATCATCATTAACTCGAATATAAGTGATGTCAGACACCCATTTCTCCCCTAATTTAAAACTAGAGAACTCTCTATTTAACTCATTTTCCTTAGTTAAATATGGATGATTAGAGTTTGTTGTAAGAACGAATTTTCTCTTTAGAACACTTCTTAGCCCCATATCTTTCATCAGTAAACCGATGTAGGAACGAGAGTAAACCAAGCCTTCTCGTTCTAACATTTTTTGAACCCTAGAGCTACCATAAATTTCTCTACTTTGCTCAAAAATAATTTTGATCCTCTCTTTTAGAACCGCTGTCGCTGTTTTTAAAACTACAATGTCTTTGTTTTTAAACCAATGATAATAAGCGTTCTTGCTAACTCTCATGGATTTGCACATCTTCTCTACTGGATACATATCAACATTCTTTAAAATGAATTGATATCTTATCAGTCGCTCTTGGAGAAGATGCTCACCGCCTTTTTTAAGATGTCACGTTCCATCGTTACATTCTTTAACTCTTTCTTTAATGCTTTGAGCTCTTGAGCTTCAATAGATAACTCCTTCTTCTTTGAAAAGTCTCCAGATTTGAGCTTGTATTCTCGTTTCCAACGACCAATCATATTAAGGCTTAAATCATAATCCTCACTAACTTGTTTTGTCTCAATACCAGAATTTAATAGTTCGACGATCATAACTTTAAATTCATTGTCATACTTTTTTACCATAACTCAAATATAAAATTTATAAACTCATAAAAATCGTCACATCAAAGGTAGACACTCCAGATTTACATTGTAAAATATATTCCCATTCGGCATTTATTGAGTTAAAATCAATACTTGAAATTTTTTTTAAATACTCTTTACATTTTAGAAAGTCGTTACTCCCTTTTAAATCAGCAACCATAAAGGTTTGGTTTTTTATGTTTCCTAAATCATTACATAATCTTTTTAACTCTTTTTCAATTACTGAGATAACTTGAGTCAAAAAAGAAACTCTAAAGTTATGGGGAAATAGTCTAGCTATATCATGATACTTTTCAAATTTCTCATAACTTTCTGTACCAATCAAATCTAAATATTTTTCGTATTTTTCACTATCATTCATTTGGTCATTAACGTCAACTTCATTGGTGTTTTCTTCAAGCTCTTTTTTTTGAGTACTTAAGAAAGTTTCAATTAGGTTTTGGTATTTTCTTAAATCTCCAAAAATTATATGATAAAGTGATATGTCGAATTCTTTACGTGTCATTTTATATAATAGCCAACGACCCCGCTATGAAACGTGTCCTGAAGGGCATGTTTTATAGCGATTGTTGTGCTTTCGTGCTTTATTTTTCATTTCAATTTTGCTTTCACTTTCTTAGTTAAATAATAACCGCCAGTTTGTGCAGCTTCTCCTCTAAATTCAATTAATTCTGCTTCTTTTAATTGTTGCAGATATCTTTCCATTGTTCTTTCAGAAACACTAATTGCAGTAATATATTCGGGCGCTCTATTTCCTTCATGTTTAGCAATAGCTTTAAGAAGAGTAGATAGTTTTTCTTTAACTTTCTTCGTAGCTCCGTCAATAGCTCCGTCAATAGCTCCGTCAATAGCTCCGTCAATAGCTCCGTCATTATCTTTAGTTATAGCTCCGTCAATTGTTCCGTCACTAGCTCCGCCAATTTTACTATTACCAAAGAAAGTAAGTTTAACAGTTTGCTCTCCAATATCCCAAACAGGTGCTTTAAGACCTGCTTTCTTACATTCATCTGAAATCATAATAGTTCCCCTACCTATTTTCTCAATAAACCCTCTTAAAAACACCATATGAGCTATGTCTGGATTGTAAGGCATGGAAAGATGACTCTTCTTGAGCTCGCTCTGCTTGTATGGTGATTTCCCCGTATTGCCCACTTCAATTTTGTCCGGATAGACAATTACAGCCATAGCACTAGAAGGAATAGAATATTCACGATGCACTAGTGCATTCATAACACCTTCACGTAATGCTCTCATTGGTATTTCATAATCGTCTTCTCTTTTCCATTCTTTTTTGTCAAATTTTCTCTGTAATTGTAAGTGTTTCTCGAAAAAGTCGAGAATGGCAATCCTGTTTTTGAAAAGATTACCATCTAATAATCGATCATCAGTAAATTTACTTCCAGTTTTTCCGCCTTTCAAAAGCGCAACTCGAACACGAGATTGAGGAATAAATCGTGCAGGATTTTTAGCAAACAACAGCACCGAAGCATTGGTGAAATTACCCTTTTGATAAAGTCCATAATGAGATAAAAAGTCTATTGGCTCTCGCTTATTCTCACTAAAATTATCGTCAAATCTTGCAGCCTCTATAGTCTTTTGAATTTCTTCCAAATCAAAATCACTAAATTCTACACCAAGGCATGCTTGTCGCTCCCAATGAATTTCAGTTTCTTGCCGTTTGTGTATAAGCGCTGAAATTTCTTTTGATGAGGCCTGAATGGTTCTATCATTTCTGCGATAGTAAATGCTTCCATTAAAAATATATGGCTGTTTTGAACCTTCCCATACTTTAATGAGTAGCAATTGTTTATCTCCATAATTTTCAATAGAAACCATAACAGGAGCTTCTGGCACCAATTCTTTTAGTAAGTATTGTTCCAATTCTCTTTGGCGTTTCTCCGCGTTTATAATGCCTTTGACAGTTTTGTTATCAGTAATACCAAGCAGCAATTGACCTCCTTGATTATTTAAGAAGCCGCAAATAGTTTTACCGGTGGCGTCTTTGCGAACAACTTCTTTGAACTCAAGCTGTCCGCTTTCTTCTTGCTTCAGAAGATCTTTTATGAGTTGTTCTGATTTCATTGATCTAGATTATTTAAATTGGCTAATTCACGCTCCACTCTTTTTATATCTCTGAACAGCGTTTCTATGTGTCGCATTGCTTCATCAGGTCTGAAAAATTCCTGAACCCAATGGTGCTTTCGTTCTTCGTAAGGCAAGTCTATTTGGACGGCGTCATTGTACATATCAATTACCCGAACACTATCCATAACAGAAGTAGTTTGAATTTCAAAGTCATTCCGCTGAGTATTGGCAGCATCTGCATACATATACTGTGCTAGTAGCTTTCTTGAGAACGTAACGAAACTATGTGCTATATATCTTCTCGGTTTATTGATAGCAATAGCCCTTAGAAACTCCTGATGAGTAATTCCAGTACTATACATTGGATTTATAATCCCAAAGAAAACATCACACTCTTCAACAGCAGCAAGACATGCGTCAGTATTATTCATTCCAAGTGGTGGATGTAAAGTCCCGAACTCTGAATTGATTACGTGATAGCCGTAAGTATTCAGTATCCCACAAATTTGCAGCAGCAAATCACGATTTTGGTAAACCGTGGATGCAACCATTAGCTTTATTTTTTGTTTTTTAGCCATTCTTGTCTATATACGGTATCTTTTTTTGCATGAAGCAGTAGAGTAGAGCCTGATTGTTTTATTATATTCTCTATACGAATATAATAAAACAATCAGCACCCCCTTCATCAAACACTTCGACAGGCTCAGTGCAGCGCCGTGCATGAAGTTTTCCCTCACACGGCTTACCGATAGATTTCTTTATTGAGCTTTCGCAAGGGTTTTTAAACGTGCATACTTTTCTATGTCAAATAGGTTGTAAAATTTAACCAAATTCTCATAGGGTCGCTGGCGTAGCTTCCGATGCGCTTTCCTTCCTTTGCACTTCATCCATTTAAATAATTTGTAATCCAGATGCTTTTTAATGATTTTTATGGTTTCCCAAATATGTGTAACCTTACTGATAGAAAAGTAATTTAGCCAACCTCTTAATAATTGATTGACCTTCCATACTATCCACTCAATTGTCCAATGTTTTCGATTTGCAAATAGTTCTCGCAATTTTGAAAACAATTTAGACCGTGACTTCATACTGGGTCGTACATTGGTGTAATTCTTGGCATTCCATCCAAATTTGGACTTTATACTTCTAAATTCAAACCCCAAAAAGAATAAACTGCTCTTGCTACTATGCAAAAGTTTTGTCTTTTCTTTATTTAACGTTAATCCCATATTATCCATTATACTAGTGATATAGTCCAGTATCTCTTTGCTGAAATACCATTTACCCATCAATAGAAAATCATCTGCATAACGAACTATGCGGATGTTTGCCTTGGCAAACTTCCCCTTCGGATTGTTTACAATCTGGTCAAATGCATGGAGATATATGTTGGATAATAATGGCGAGATAACTTCCCCTTGTGGACTTCCTTTGGTACTCGCTACTAGCTTTCCGTTGGGTAGCCGTACAGGCGCAGTTAACCATTGATGTATCAAACTTAAAATACTATGATCTACCAACCTTTTCTTTTCTTTAGTAAAATAAATAATTTAGTATGCGGGATGGTGTCAAAATACTTCGACAAGTCCGCATCATAGACAAATTGATGCCTATCATAAATATTTTGTTTTACTTGCTTTATGGCGTCTTTTGCTCCTCGTTTGGGTCTAAATCCAAAAGAGGTATGCTCAAAATCTGCCTCCCAAAGTGGCTCTATTAGCATCTTTACTGCCATTTGAACCACGCGGTCGCGAATTGTTGGTATTCCTAATACCCTAAAATCTCCTTCCTTTTCCTTGGGGATGAGCTTTTGCTTTACTGCTTGGCTCCTGTAGGTGTGACCTTGTAAGTCTTGTTGAATCTCGCCAAGAAAAATAGATATTCCTTGCTTTTCAATAGCGTCAAAACTTTGATTGTCTACACCTACCCCTTTAGAATAGTTGCTCCTAACTCGTCGAAAAGCTTCTATAAGCGTATTGCCCTCACAGAGTTTTCCGTAAAGACTATAAGCCTTGAAGCCCTTATCTTGCTTGGCTCTAATATATAGCTTCCTCTGAAAAACACGAATAGCTGCATCGCTTTGCGATGGACTTGTTAATAGATTTACATCAATACTTGTCATTCTGTCTTTCATATAAGCATATCTAAAGTAGTGTCCCTTTCCTAATTAGAGTTTTGTTGTCTCTAACATCATAGGTACTATGAACACCTCCGACTTCTCTTGCTACAGCTAGTAATTTCGTAATACTTATGTACTAGCTTTTATAGTTGCCACCATTTGTAACAAGAGACCTCCCACGTTTCGTAGTTTTCCATCTATAACCACGCCATCCCTATGACTCCGGTAGATTGTTACACTTCATACTACTGTTTATCCATGCAACATAACAGGGTTCGAGAACGTCGAAACTCTCCCCAATCTACAGATACACTTATCGAAGCTACTACGGGTTCACACTTGCGTATTACAGCTTGGTTATTTGAACATGCCAAGCTTCAGCGAAATCCTCACAAATTTAACTGTCGGCAGCTCTTCTAAATGAACAGCAAATTATTTAGGTAGGATTTACACCTACTGGAAAACCACAACTTCGTGGCGCACCAACGTTAAGAATATGAAACGGCTTTTTTGCTGTTTTATATTTAGTGTTGTACTCAGTTTTTACTTATATCTTATTCCAATAGAACTTGATCCCCCTTTCGGATCGTTGTCTGCCCAAACTTCTCCCCAATTAAAATCCCTTTCTTTACCTATTTCTTGAGTTAACCAGTCTTGATACTTTTTTAATTTTTCTTTTTTGCTCTTCTCACTCCAAGAGTCCCAACCAGAGTTTAAATCAAATGGGTTGTCATTTATCACCATTGAGAGTTCAGATAATTCTTCTTCTTTAAAGCAAAGAGACATTATGAAGTACTTGTCACCAATTTGAATGTTTTTAATGTCTAGCCATTTATAACCGTTACCCGTATCTCGGATTTCTTGAACTTCTCCTAATTTCTGACTTTCAATCAAGTAAAAGTTTGAGTTTGGTGTCAACTCCAGTGAATCATTCAACTCAATATGTCCTTTGTTTTTATCTATCATTCTAATTGAGTACAACGTTGTTGTATATGGTTTGTTGCGTGGTTAAGCATCTAATTTAGCAAATACAAACCGAATATAAAATCCGCGAGGATTTTCGTAAGTAGGCTAGAACTAGCAATAAATTATATACGGTGTTACCACACGTTTTTATTTTTCCTTTTTATAAGTTAATATATTTCCTCTCGGAAAGTACATTAGATTTAAAAACTCTTTATTATATCCAAGTATTTCATATTTCAGAGTATCCGATTTATTTGTCAATATTAAAAACTCTCCAGGTTTTAATTTAGTATCAGCAAATTCTGGCAATTTATCAGTCACTTTGTAGTCATAAATATCGCTTGAGTCAGTTTCCGTTCCTTTATAAAACATTATCCATCTCCGATTTTTAATTTCAATTCCAGCGAGTGTATCTTTTTCGTCAATCCAAATTTCATTTTTAAAATATGTTGTATTCTCTTTAATTGAGTTTTGAACATTTGAATCGTATTCGCTATTGCTATTTACAATTTGCATATAAATGAAAAAAAAAGTTACGGGAATCAATCCAATAATTATTTGCCAATATTTATAATTCTTTAATTGTTTAGTCGGTTTGTTCAGGAACAAAAAAAGTATTCCAAAAACCATTGAAATGAAGAATAAATATGTAGGCCACATTTGTTCTGTAAACATTCGAATATTCATCACAATTCCGTAAATCAAATACGAAATGGCAAATAGTCCAAGAGGTGTTTTAAGGTTTGTCATTCTTGAATTTAGGTTTTTTTCAAATGTGTGGTAACATCCTTATAAACCCTATTCAAATCTTCGTTATAGGGTATATATCTATTTAGGACGTTGTTTTATTTTCATCTAAACTAACACTTTCATACATATTATCCAATGGACTTTTTATTGTTTTGTTATTAATCGCTAAAACTCGAGTGTAGATTTCTGTTGTTTTTGAGCTATTATGACCTAAAGCGGCCTGGATATGTCTTAAACTTGTCCCCCGTTCCATAAGGTGTGTGGCAAAACTATGACGTAAAGTGTGTGGGGTACTCCAAGGGTTTCCGTTGGTCTCTTTCACAGCTTTTCGATACATACTTTGATCTTTAGATGCTTTCGTTATTTTTAGTCATAAATTAATTATGCCTTGGTCACCTAAATTAGTTAAAACAGACTTTAAAAAACTACTTTTTTAATCATTTAAAGGTATTTAACCGTTAAGAACGGATAGACTTAAGTTATGTCCTTGCCGAGATGTTGTGAAAAATAAATGCAAACTTTGCTTAGTAGCCTATCGACTTATGATTGTTGTAAGATTATCAAAAAAACCACAGTAACACTCTCCACTAAAGAATTTATACGGCGTTTTCAACTCCATATTCTTTCCAAAGGCTTTACCCGAATAAGGCATTATGGGTTTTTGAGCAGCAGTTGGAAAAAAGAGAAGTTGCCGCTATTACAACTGCAATTAAGAGATAAAAACTTGGCACACATATTAACCTTTGCCACTCAAGAGAAGTCCTTACATCGCTGTTGTCCGAGTTGTAAAAAGCAAACCTTGATCACACTTTTTACTTTTGACAGTTGCGGGCCGCCAAAGGATTACAAAAAAATTATAAAGGATACACTGGAATACAAAAATTAAAAAATAGTTCTAAAAAGAGCCTTGACTTACTAGTGCCCAAACTGAAGCAAAATGATAAAAAAAAGCAGATTCTCACATAAAAAAAGCATGATCTCCCTAAAAAGTACTCTATTCAGATAAGCAACTGAATAAAAAGGGATGCAAAGCACTCTGAAAAAAACCTTCTCCTCTTGTAAGGTTCCTGCCAACTCATCGAATTCCCCCTTATTTAAAAATACCGGATCAGTCAACAAATCATATAGCTTTGGCCTATCGGCAAGCCATATGCTTAGTTATTTTTCACGCTTGGCTGTTGTTGTGTTGAACAGTGAATACCTCCTCCATCCCAATTTTGTGGCATCGCATTGATAAATACAATTTTTCTATTTGGAAATTGTTTTTCAAAAATGTTGCGAACACGATTTTCTTTTTCTTTTGAAGAGCCTTCGTCAACATAACTTGAAATCAATACAACTCCATTGGTTACCAAATAATTAAGATAACTTGAAGCGGGAACGCGCAATAACGTATCGCCAACTTTTGGTGCTTCTGAAATATAAAATCTGTTTGCAGGAATATCAAGAGAAGGTTCTTTAGAATATTCCTTTGTTGCAATTATTTTTCTTGGTTTTAAATCAGGTAGTGGGACTTTTATAATAGTGAATGGTTTACCGTCTTGGTCTGTTGCGTTTTTTAATATTTCAAAACTTTCATTGAGACGCTCATAATTCATTTTGTTTATTGGATTTAAGTCTTTTTCTGATTCATCTACCCAAGCCAATAAAATGGTATTTGCATTTGAAAATCGCACAAATTCATCAGAATGTTGCACACCTCCACCAACATAATCGCCTGTGATTCGTCTAAAAAAACCATTTGGGTCGTCTGCTAGACCTCGTTTTAGCCAAATTACTTTTGAAACACCCAAAACTCTTTTGAATTCACTTTCAATATAGTCGTTTGTTAAGTTAGGATTTCTGTGCCTGACCGCTGATTCACAAACGATAAGTGTCCCTTTACCGTTTACCTCAATATTACCACCTTCGTGAACTACGTTTGTTTTGAAAATTTTAGCACCTTCTACTTTTGCCATAAGGCTATCGACTTTACTCGTTCTAATAATAGACGGCAATCGTTCTTGCATGTATTTGTTCACGCTGTCTTGATTGTTGTTGAACTTTTCCTTGAGAAATACAGGATATCCAAATAGATTCCAGTCAAAGTCAGCAACTCCCAAATCTCCTTTGCCATTAACTAAAAAAGCTGCACCATGGTCTCTTATCCAATAACGGTCTCCAGGCATTACATAGAATTTGATATTTGTGGTATCAATTTTTTGACGGATTAAGTATCTTTTTGCTGTGTGCATAAGGCTGTCAGAGTCAAATGCCATTTTTACGGTTACGTTTGGCGTAAGTGTTTTTATCATCTCAATTACTACTGGATAAAAGCCATATCTGCTATCTGATTCCCAACCAAGCCAAACAGCATCTTGAGGTTCCCATTCGGCGGGCATATAAAAGTTATCAGAAATTAGATTTGAGTCCGCAGACTTGTCATTTTTACAACTAATGAGTAGAAAAATGATTATTGTTAATGTTATGTATTTCATTTTTTTCATAATTAATGGCAACGTTGTTGTATATGGTTTGTTGCGTGTTTTAAGAACTAAAGTTATTAAATAAAACACAGATATAAAGTCTGCGAGAATTTTTCGTGAAGAAGCTAAAACTAGCAATAAATTATATACGGTGTTAGGTGTCTGGCTTTTCTTTCCGCAAACTTGCTAGCGTTGGCGTGAATGCTCTTTTAAATTTGTGAGGCACGATCAAACTTTAAATGTGCTCGAACTTGCGTTGGCTTATCTCGTTCTTTCCATTTTTACTGTTCTTTCAAAATCATCACAAAGTTGAGATAGAATGTCTTTTGTTTCTTTAATGAAAAACTTACCTAAGTCTTTGTTCTTGATTGTATATTTTCTATATAATTTTGAAAAGTCATTGTAAATTTCATCTTGTGTAAACACAGAGCCTTCATCTCTTATTTTTGCCATTAATCTTTTGCCGTTATTGTCTGAATGAATATATAAAAAGAAATCTGTTATCTTTTTCTCAAATTCTTCTATCAATTCTAAAATGGTTTCTTCTTCTTGATTCCGTTTTTCTATGACTTTTAATATATCATATTTGTATTTTTTATATTCGCCTTGTGGTTCGCCAACAATAGATGGTTTAGATTTTACTTTTTCTTCATAATCTTTTGGTGCTAAGATTCCTATTTTATTATCAAAGTATATTTCTACATCATCAATAATTTCATCTTGTCTGTTTAATCTTGCATACTCTTGGTTGAATTTACGCCAGAAATCTAAAAATAATTTTTCGCTGTATTTAGCATCTAAATCAATGACAAACTCTATTAGGTTTAATATTTTGAAATAAGAATTAATGATTTTCTTTAGGTTCTTTGCATCTTCTTTTTGATTTAATATGTAATCTTCAAAACTATTTTCAAGATTGAGAATGATGTTTATATCCTTATCATTAGAAAGATGATATTTTTTAAACTCATTAAATAAATTTTTGAATAAAGTATGCTTTTTTAAATCGTTATAAGACTCTATCAGTCTCTCTTCATCACCCAATGGGTCAAAGTCAGAAACTACTACATTACTAAAATGTGCAAAGGCTTCTTTTATGTTTTCTACGTTTTTGTTTTTGTATGAAAAGTCAATGATTTTACAATCATTTTTGTATTTCATAGTTCTATTTACTCTTGATATTGTTTGGATTGCATTAATACCTCTTACTTCTTTGTCAAGAAAAAGGGTTTGTAATTTAGGTTCATCAAATCCTGTTTGCAGTTTATCTATTACTATGATTAAGCCGTTTTTACATAATTTGAAATTTTGCAATACTTTTTCTTCACTCAATCCATTGTTAAGACTGCTACATCTTTGATGTTCTTGACTATCTGAATAGACTATAAAAACTGGCGTGTCTTTGTATTCTTCATATTTCTTATCTTGTGTAAGTTCTTTGAAGTATTTGTCAATAAACCCTTTATATTTTATTGCAGATGAAATAGCCGAAACGGCTAACATTGCCTTTGCTTTTCTTCTTATTTGAGGATATACAACTGTTATTAATCTTTCTACCACAAATTTAGAAATAGCCTCTATTCTGTTTGTATTGGCATAAATCTTCTTTTTACGGATAGCATATTTTTTACCATATTCATCTACACCAGTTTCTGTATTGTCAGGAATGTTATGCTCGTAACCCAAATCGTCTTCAAAGCCCTCTATTTCACTATCTGAAATTTCAAAGAACATTTTGGCAGACACAGGAACAATACCCTTTATTGGGTTTAATATGTAGCCATCTTCAATAGCATTGCGCATTGTATAGCTATCAAATGGAATCCATATTTTCTCGGCTTCTGCATATTTGTTAAACTCACCAAAACGTGCTAATGTATGGTCGCTTGGTGTTGCTGTAAAACCTACTATTAAGTTTTTTTTATTGTTTGATATGTATGTTTTACTTTTATCAAAACTACTTTGTAGTTCATCAAAAACACTTATCATTTGTTCGTGTTGCACTCCACTATTGCTACGGTGAATTTCATCTATTAAAAAAGCAATTCTTAACGTAGAAAGGTGCTCCACTATTGATTCGTCTAATATGTCATTTACGGTTGCAAATTTTTGAACATTTACAATTACAATTCTTATGTCAGAACTCATTGCTTTTAAAAAACTGTTGCGGTCATTGGCTTCTAAAAACATACCTTTTTGAAGATTCATATTGTGCATCTTAGAGTCTAATTGGTCTCTAAGTTGCAACCTATCTACTACCAGTATTACTTTGTCGTAAATATATTCTCCATCACGTCTAAGGTCTTTTAGTTGTAAGGCAGACCAACCTATAATATTACTTTTACCAAAACCTGCTGCATATTGTAATAGTAAAGAATACACATTTTTATTGTTTTGGTATTTTAATCGTTTGTCGATTAATTCTTTTATTTGGGCTTCTCCAATGCCTTTAAATTTTAATTCTTCTTGTAGTTTATTAATAAAATAATCTGGCTCGTTTTCGTGTTCTAAAAACTCATCTATTTTACTCAATATCTTATCTGTACCGAATTTCTGTTTGGGTCTTGGTGCTATTAATCGACCATCATTATGCTTGTATTCTTTTGTTTTACTATTGTCTTTTTTAATTAACTCACGCTCAATAAAGTTATAATAGAGTATTTCTTTCTCTATCATTTTTTTATCAAACAAGGCTCTAAATACTTCTTCAAACCGTTCAGTTTTATTCCCTTTTGTGTTAACTACAGGATAGGTTTTAAAGTCTTTTTCTGTTTTTTTATAATAGTCTTCAAAATCATAACTACCGTTATTTACTGTGTTTTTTATTTCATCAAACTGATTGGAAATATTACGAATAATATAGGTTTCGCTTACATCTGTAGAAGTAATATGTATTGCTTTTTCAAATATTTTTAAAAAGTCTTTTCTAACAGTTTGTGATAAATCATTACTTCCTGCAATTTGTAAATACTCTTGCACTGCTTCTAAATAATCTTTGGCTACTTTTTTACGTCCGTTATTACGAGCATTTTGATTGTTGTAGTTGCTTTTAAGTTCATTATAGCCTAAAAACATACCATTTAAAAAGAATGATAAATCTGGACGAAAAGAAAAAATCTGTTTGCCTTCAAAACTAAAACGGTACGGTAATTCTTGTACTACTGTAAATATGTTTTGGTCGAACAATGTGTCGCCTTGTGTAACAGAATCACTTGGATAAAACAGATGTAATTTTACTCCTTTAAATGTAACCGATTTATAAGTATTTATAAACAAAGCCATATTTGCAGAAGCCTTTATTTTATCGTTTAGAAAGCTTGTAAATTCTGATAATAACTCCTTTTCTGAACTGAATTTTTTTAATAATTTACGGTAATTGGCTTTGTTTAAAGAGGTTTCAGAAATAAAGTTCTTTAAATCTTCATTAATAAAAAAATCTTTGGAAACAGTATTTGCTTTTGCTTCTTTGTATTGTAAACCATCTGGTCTTTCGCAAAGAAAGTGAATAATGTATTTGTCTTGTAGGTCTAGTTCTTTCATAATGCTATTTTATTTCCAAATTGCTTCTTCTTTCCATTCTAATAAGTTGCCATCTTCATCTGTGGGAATACCTATGTATTGAACAGGAATGTTTGGGTATTTAGCAATTAATGCTTCTAATTTTTTGGTTAAGCTATTGTTTGGGTTTACTCTTGCCAAAAAATATTTAATTACACTTAATAAATAAAAGGTTCTTTTGTTATTATTTGAATATCTATCACTCAACCAATCGCCAACAGGCTTTTTTAATCTTTCGGGTTCTACTGCTAAATCTTTATTCCATAAGCGAGAATGATGTGCACAAATATTACGAACATAAGTTAATGAATGTAACCAGGAGGTAAATATGGTTGGGTGTAAATCAAATTCACTAGCAATACGCTTTTTATCATCTTTATTTTTTAAGCCTCTATAAATATTGGATAATTCACCAATGGTTAATAATTCAAAACACATCCAAGAAGGTGGGTTTGAAGGTGTATCGTAATTATCTAAATAATGTTTAATAAATACCTCTGGTCTTTTTTTTTCTTTTGCCCTTGAAATAATATTTTGAAAATCTGAGTATGGGTCTATAGTAAAACCTGCCTTTACTGTAAAAGGTTGTATAAATAAATTTTGGTCGTCTTGCCAATGGCTGTTATTGTGATGTGTTGCCATACAATAAATTATTTGAGTACGAATAGCAACTTCTATTCGTTCTATAGCATCAAAAACTAATAAGCGTAATTCTCTGTCAAAAGAATACGTATCAATAATTTGCTTAAAAGTAGTGCCGGCATCAAAAGTATCTTTTGTTTTTTGATACGGTAAAAAATAAGCGCTTAGCCTATAATAACTTATTTGAGAAAGATAATGCAATGCCTTATCATCATCTGAAATGGTAAGTTTACGGTCTTTTAATTTTTGTAATTGCTGGGTAAAAGACAATGGCTTTTTATCGTATATTTTTCCTTTGTCATCATCTGAAACGATACCTTTTGTGTCTTTTAAACTTTGTAATTGGTCGGCTAAAGACAATGGGGTTTTATTGTAGGCTTTCTTTTTCATACCCCTGTATAAAAAGAGAAACCTCCTAAGTGTGCTACCGGAGTAAGCCTAGGAGGTGTATTATTGTTACTATAAAATAGTGTCTTGTTGAATAATCTGAAGTTAGTTTTAACAACTATACTAACAGATAACAATACTGCAAAAGTACGATATAAATTGACATTCTGCTGAATTATGGTCATTATTTTTTGTTTCATAGTTTTATATGACTTTTATTTTACCCGTAACCACATCATTTATCACCGTTTTACGCAACTCTTTTAGGTGGTTTATTTGTCTTTCTATATTGCTTACTATCGCATCTATTGTACTCGTTTTTTCATCTAAATAGTTGGCTATGGCTGTTTGTTCTGCTTTAGTTGAAGGAATAGTAATTGAAAAGTTGTTTACTTTTTCAATTTTTAAATTAATTCGTGTAAAGCCTTTTCCTTGAATAACCATTTTGTTTCTATTATCATCACTTAATAAAAGGTAATTGATAAAGAAAGCATCTACATTGGTGTTTGTAATTCTAAACCCTTTGCAAAAACTGTTTAAGTATGTTTCTGGTATATCTTCTTTAAGTACTGCTGACTTTCCAATATCTTCGTATCCTTCTGAACTCATTAAAAAGAATAAGTCGTTTTTTTGTACTTTATTTTGATTTTCTGTTGGGCTAATAATAACCTTGCTCAAGTGCTCTACATCTAAATATGTGTTGTTGGCAATATTAGTAAATGGTATAAAACCTCTATTGTTAGGGTCTTTTTCTTTTTTAAAATCATCACCGTTTTTCCCTGATAAACCGCTATAAATTTGCCCAATATCTTTTAACCTATAAGTTTTCCAAATGGTGTTTTTATCTAAACCATCTGTAACCGTTTGGTTAATTAAAGATTTTCTTAACTCTTTATATTTATCAGTTTTTTTGGTAAGTAAGTTTATCTTTTGGTCTATTGCTGTTGTTTTTTTGTCTAAGTAGTTTGCAATGATTGTTTGTTCTGAAAGTGGTGGGCATATTTTTAACAAACTATTCAAACGCTCCAAATTAAGGTTGTCTTGTGTATTTGTAATTTTAACTGTATCAAGTTCACTTTTAGTAACAGATAAAAGGTAATAGTAAAAGTTTATGTTGTGTTTTGTATTAAAAGCAACTAAACTATCAGGAAAATAAGCATCAAACCCAAGTAAGGCTACATCTCCAATATTTGCAGCAATAGTCATCACTAAAGTTCCTTTTTTAAATTGCCTACTAACTTTAATACCATTTTCATTTAACACTTGTTTGTATTGTAAAACGTATTTAGAAGATTTTGCTACATCACCTGTTTGTAAAAAAGGAAATGTGCCATTATTATACATTCTTTGGTCATTTCTTGGTCTATGCGTAAATTTCCCTCTAACAAGATTAAATATTTCTTTTACTCTTTTTACTTCCCAATGCACTGGAATCTCACCCAACCATTCAATACCACTATCTTTATATGTATCATATTTTATCATAGTGCTAATTCTTTTTCTAAGTCTTGCAAATCATTTTCTAAACTATTTAAATCGGCAGTAATTGTGCTAACTGTTCTTAGTATTTCGGATTTATAAAACACTTTGTTAAAGTTGAGTTCTACACCTACTACATTGTCTATATACTCAAAAGGTTTGGTAATATATTTTGCCATAAAATTGGCAATGTTTTGTTGGTTGGTTGCTTCTATGGGTGCGTAGTTTATAATCTCATAATCTTTTTGTAGGTCTTTGGTTAAGGTTACGGCTACTTCTATTTTTGCTTCCCTTGTTTTGGTGGCTTTTTTATAACTTGCTTTTACTACTATTTTGCCATTTCCTAATTCGGTTTCTACTTGTTTTTTAGTCGTTTCTATAATGGTTTCTATGCTTGTGTTATAAGTATATGCATTACCATTGGTATCTAATACTGCAAAAGCATCTGCTTTGTAATTGAACTCGGCTACATAGTTTTTGTAATGTTTATCGTAATATTCTTTTAGGTTTTGGTATTCGTCTTCTGGGTATTCGGTAGTTTCCATTTGGTTAATGGCTTTCATTCCATTTTCTTTAAATGAATCTAAAATTAGTACACTACTGGCATCTATTTTAATGCTTTTTTGCTCAACCAATTCGCCTTCTCTATTTTCTTTGGTAGGCATTGTTATCGATTTTCCGTTTTCATCTACATTGGTAAGCATTATACTTTGTTTGTTGAAATAGAACTCCCATTTGTCGAATATTTTGGTGTACTCATTCTCTTTATAATCGGTAAATGCTTTTACAATTTCGGCTCTATTATCGGCATTCATTTTCTTACGCTTTTTCCCTTTCGATTTTTTTAATTTTTCAAATAAATCACTGGCATTTAAAAGCATTACTTTGTCTTTTCTGTCTGCTTTTTTATTTTTATTGAATACCCATAAGTAGGTGTAAATACCTGTATTGAAAAACTCGTCTGTAGGCATTTGTATAATTGCTTCTACCCAATCTTGCTCAAAAAAGTGTTTACGTATATTACTTTCGCCACTTCCTGCATCACCACTAAATAAAGTAGAACCATTGTGCACCACTACTGCAAAACCATCATCTTCTAATTGATATAAAATGTGTTGTGTGAATAGAAATTGCCCATCAGAAATAGAGGGTAAATCAATAAATCGTTCGGTAGTATCGTTTTCTATATCTTTTTTAAACCCTTTCCAATCAACACCATAAGGAGGATTGGCTACAATAACATCAAAACGTTTTTCTATAAAATTAATATCGGTTAAGGTGTTCCCATATTTTATAGTAGAATCTTGTCTAAATCTACTTTCTATTTTGGCTAAAGCGTATAAACTATCGCTCCAATCTTCTCCGAAAGTAGAGGTAGGTCTGTTAAATTCTTTGTTTATTTTATCTTCTACACCAAATAGTAAGTTACCACCACCACAAGTAGGGTCGTAAATACTTAAAAATTGTTCGTTATCTTCTATCCGTGTAGCAATGAGTTCTGTAATAAGCGAGATAATATCGTCTGGTGTATATTGTTCTCCTGCTGTTTCGGCAGATATGTCTGCCCATTTACGTTTTATATGTTCTTCAAGCGTAGTAATCTCGGAATTGTTATAAGGTGTTAGGTCTATAGCACTCCAAGTTTTAACGGTATTAAAAAGTATTCTTTTCTTTTTGAGCAAACCACTAATTCCAGAAATATCTAAAAACTTTTCTTCTTCAGTTCCTTTATCTACACCCAATAAATATTTGGTTTCGGCATCAAAAGACTTAATGTAAGATTGAAAATCTACATCAAAGGTTTTATCGTTTTTACAAATGTCTTTTAATGATTTTCCTTCACGAATTACAAAATCGTTATAGCCTAATCCTTCTAATTGAAAAATCTCTACAAACTCATCCATATTGTCTTGACTTTCGCCATCATCAACCATTCTTTTAGATTCTCTTATTAATCTACTTTCTACCATTAGTAAGGCAAAGAAAGGCATCATATATTTAGGGAAATCACTTGTTTTTATTCCTGCACCCCTTAGTAGGTCAGCAGTTTCCCAAATTTCTGATTCGTGTTTAAGTATGCTCATTATTTATTTTTTATAGTTTTGTTTACCTTTTTGATAGCAAGGTCTAAAATTTCTAATCCGGTTTCTTCTTTATTCGCCATATCAAAAATCTTATCTGCCAACCAAATACTTTTTAGTTCTTGTAAATCAATTTTTAATACCTCTGCAATTTTTTCTACTTGTTCAATTCTTGCAAAACGGTCACCTCTTTCAATTTTACTTAATAAAGCCATATCCATATCTAAAGATGCGGATAGGTGTCTGAGAAGCATTTTTTGCTCTTCTCTTTTTGTTCTGATTAATTCTCCAAAAGATTTCATATCGATTGATTGTTATGTTATTTATTGACTTGTCAGTATGTGAATAGACACTTACTGACAAATATACAAAAAGTTAACAGATGAAAAAGATGATTATGTAAATATTGTAAAGTAGAGTAGAATCTAATTTGTCTTTTTGTAAAGTCCAAAAATGTTGTTGTACAAATGTAGATTATGAAAGTTTATTTGAGTGGGTGGCGTTGGTAAGGGCAAGCTCTTTTTATTTTGTGAGGCACGAGCAAAATGAAATGTGCTTGACCGTGTGGTGGGTTTTTCTTTTTTTTCAGCTTGCACCTAACATCCGTATAAACCCTATTCAAATCTTTAGTACAGGGTATATATCTGTTAAGTACCATGTTTTATTTTCAACTAAATTAGTACTTTCATATATAGTATCCATTGGACTTTTTATTATTCTCTAAAACTCTATTCTATTATACAACGGTTATTTGTAGAGCTAATGATTTATGGGTTTATCTCCTTATGAGGGTTTAAATGAATTGATTTTAAAATAGCTAAACAGTTAAGGCCACCTATAACAGCTATTGAAATGATTGTTTTTCAATTAGAGAAAGATATTTTTAGATTTCTAAATAATCACTTTTCTAAATTTGAGAAGCTATAAAATTAAGGCAGTCAGTAAAGAAATTGACTTTAGTTTCTATTAAATTTTAAAGATGAGTAATTTGATTAAAAAAAGGAATTTTGAAGAATGAAAAAAAGTAAATTTTAGCTAAAAGTGTAAGATCTTTCAAAGTGGCACCATCACTCCAAAATAGCTAAGCAATCTGTTATACCAAATTAGACTTATAATGACGCAATAAATCGTTTTACCGATACGAATTCGGCACAGGCTTTTTTCGCCTGCTTTTCATCAAAAATAATCACCGTAGCTAAGGCTATGTTAGTTATTTTTGATTTCAATCAATCAAAAAACCTGTGCTGAGCCACGTCATAGTATAACTCAATTTATTCATACGGCATTATAAATATAATTTGGTATTATTTTTATGTTCGTTTAATGCCTGCAAACCTACCTGCCGGCAGGTACAACAAATCTTGCAGAGATCTTTATCAAAGAATAGTAGCCAAAAGGAAGAGAAAAAATTAGCATTAATTGCGGACTGTAATAAGCTGTTGAACCAAGCTTTTGTAATTGCTAAATCAGGCACGCCGTATGATGAAAGTTACGTTTCTGTGTTGCCTAAATAAATAGAGAAAAAAAATAAAAAAAGCTCAAAGAATCAGTTTTATGAATCCATGAGCCTAGAACAATAGGACCTCAAAATTAATGGAAAAAAGAGTTGTTTTTACCTCAGTTCTTTGTTACGCGTTCGTGTTTTTTTTTAATTATCGTCTTCAAATCCGAGTAGAGATAAGTTGAAGCAATTGCCATCGCACCTATTCCTGCTCCAGCTGATTTCCAATTGACTGGATTGAAAATCATGTAAATACCAAAACCAATGAGAAACAAACAGAAGGGATAAGCGAAAAATCGAATTAGAAATTTCTTTAAAGTCCACTCTTTTTCTGCTTTCTCTGTCTTTTCTTGAAGAGGAATATCTTTCTTGAGGTCAACAAGGTTTTTGAGAAAAGTGTCAATATTTCTCTTATTCCAACCAAATGAAGCTACAGAACTTAACTTGTTAGGGTCGCAAATACTGTTCAATAGAAGTCGGTCTTTGTCTTTGATTATGGTAATCATTTCTCCCCAACTGCCTGGCCAATTCCAAGGTCGATATGCTCGGAAAATATTTTTGTTGTTGGGTTCAATTTGCCATTCATATTCCTTGGCTGTTCTTTCAATGGCTTCGTAAAATTCTTGGTCTGTGTGTTCAACTTTTACTTCTCTAAATCTCAGTCTTCTTTTTTGAATAAAGTAAAATACTATAGCAGGGATTAACCATGGCCAAGTTGTTGAAATGAGTTCGTCTGCAGATCTCACACCGTCATAACTGTCCGTAACGTAGATTTCAAATAATGAGAAAAGAGTAAGTCCTGGAATTAGAAGAATGAAGATCACAATGAAATAGTGGTCAATAGTTTGCCAACGACTTAGTTTCAGCCGTTTTGTTTGTTTCATTATGTTAATACACTCTTTGTTCATTGGTTTATTTTCATGAAGCACAATGTTTAGCTAAACGCATGCGTCCCGTAGGGCATGGTGTTTAGGTTTTGTTGTGTGGTCGGCTTTTATTTTTTTCAATCTATTGGTTTCCATTTTCCTTTCTTGAAAAATAAGTTGTGAAATTTTGGCGAGTTAAACACCAAATAAAAACTCCAAGCATTTCTGTATGTTGTCGGATTACTTGTCAAAATATGTTGAGTGGGTTGTTCCATTTCAATTATAAGTCGTTCTGAGTTATAATTCTTAGGGTCGGTCGTTTTGATAGTCCCTTGATAGGTTTTTAATGTTTTCTGTTTGTCCGTGACGTAGAAATAAATAGAGTCTGCATCAGTAATTTCAAATCTAAAATGGTTGTATTGCCAATCAGTTTGTTCGCCTCTAAAATAATCTCTATTAACTACATATTCTCCATAATAGTCATCTTTGTTTAACTCTGTTTTTGAGGTCAACCAATTAATAATACCTACGAGCAATATAAGTCCAAATATTCCTAGCCAAATAAAACCAAGTATTTTTCCAATCAACAATTTTCTGGATAGTAACCAAGCTATTAATAGTATTCCTGTTAATGGAACAAGAATGAAAATCAAGAATAAGTTAAATCCAAAGCCCATATCAATTTCTTAGGTGTCTTTTTTTAGTGGCAGCATAACGACCTGGCTATGGTTAGTGCTGGGTTGAAAAGTAGTGAACTTTTGAAAAAGCACTCAGCCAAACTTTTTATTTTATCTTCTTATCGGTAAAGTCAAATCAAAAAAATGGCGGTCTTCTCAAATCTACCCTAGCTTTTAAACTTAACACTTTCCGCCCTATTTGTTTAAGCCGTTGTTGAACATAGGCTTTTGCGTTCTGCTTATCAATTCCCTCGTATTGAGTGGTATATTCGCAATTCATTATTTTTGGAAATTAATAATTCGTCAAGCTAAATTCGACAGTTGGATTTTCAACTCCCTTAAATGCCCTTTAGATTTTGTTTTTTTCCGTTTAGTATCTCAATAACTTTTTTCGCTTTCTCAAAATCCGCATCTATCAGCCATATTTTTAAATTCTGATTTGCCATTTCGACTTCCAGATTTGCTTTATCCTTAAACTTTCCACCTCCTGCGATTCCAGTAAATAAGTCCACAATAATGGTGAAAGTTGAAAATAACCAATTCGTTTTTTCTGCATTTAATTTGACTTTTTTTATATGTCCGAATGAGTAGATTCCACTGTTTTTGGGTTCGGAAGCATCAATAATTTCAAACTCGTTCTGATTCAGAATTATTTTAAGTTCAGGTTTATTTCTTAATTCAACAGTTTCTTTCATTTTGCAGTCTTTTAGCTTATGCACAACTTGATGTGTATAATCAGGTAACTAATTTAGTAAACAAATACGGACTAGAGAAAATTCGGAAGGAATTTCCAGATAAGCAGTGTCCAAAGCAACTCGCCAGAACGACCCTATCGGTCTGGTTAATTATATAACGAGTTACCTGCTGTACTTTATTTTCTTTTTTTCAGATGCCACTCGGTTAATTTCCAATCTTCGTCTTCATCAATACGATAATCAAAATTCCGAATATGGTCTTCTCGTTCTATTAAGTCAGTAAGAAAGTCATTCGTAATTACTGGGTTAAAAATCCGCCATATTAATTCGCGAGTTTTATTCCCCGTAATTCTTGCGAGAAAAAGTCCGTTTGGTTTTTTCTTATCAGCTCCTTTTATTTTGTCATCGAGAAAATCGCCAAATTTGTCCAATATTTCAACTTCTTCTCGTGATGGCATTCCATTTTCGATTAGCTTTTCACATTGCACCATTACCGAACAATGCCAAACAAAAACTTCTTTCGGTTTAAATTCTGATAAACTTTTATTCACAACTGCAATACCTGGCAATCCATCTGTATTAAAATTGAGAACTTGATACTGTTGCTTTGGAATTATGACTCTAAAATCTTTGTCTTTAACCATTCTGATAGGTATTTCAGGTAACCGTATGGATAACACAATAAGTTGCGCTATCCATTTTATCAAATAATTAACATAAGAACTTTTTATCGTCTTACTATTTTTAACATTAAAGACATGCTTTAATAAACTATGAAATCTCAGGAGTAATTAAACTACCTCTCAAATCACAATATTAGAGTACACTCTATTATAAATGCTTAAAGAATAACCTATTAGCACTTATAGATACGTTGAATTATAGCAACTAATAGGCAACCAAAAACTTTGCAATTTATTATTTATGTGCAGTTTTAATGCTTGTAAATACAACAAGGCTTGTAGAGATCTTTATGAAAGAATAGTAGCCAAAGGAAAGAGCAAAAAAACAGCACTAATTGCGGTATGTAATATGCTATTAAAACATGCCTTTGCCATTGCAAAATCAGGGTTGATGTATGATAAAGAATATAAAAGTACTCTAGTAAAAATTAATGAGTTTTTACTTGTTTTTCGCCACAGTACTTTGTTGGCAAATCGTTATTTTATGTAGTTTGTCCGTTTAAAATTCTTTTCAGGTCATTAATAGACTTTTCCTTTTCGCTATTAAATCCGTAATGGACTAATCCAATTCCAAACGCAATCATAATTAAGGGAAAAATCAATAGAAAAGGATTCGTTCCTTGATTTACAACTCCTATAATCCCCATAACAAATGCAAATCCGATGAAAGTCAGCCAAAATATCATAAATACAATTACAAAAGTGTTAACTTTAAGATTCGCAATTAATTTTGTTCCGTTTATATTTGATTGAATTTGACCTTTAATTTGAGGAAGGAATGAATTTCGTCCAGTTATTATTCGTTGTATTTCAAACCTGTCTTGCTCAAAAATTCCTTCAAAAAGTTTGTTTTCTTTCGGTTTATTAAATCCAATAGTCAGTCCTTTTTTTGCTCGAATATTTTCCGTCAAGATTTTTCTAACTTCCGGATTGGAAAGTGTTGTCAATATTTCAATTTTATCTGATGGAATTATCTTCATTTAATTTTTCTCAAATGTTTGCCAACATCAGTATAAACCCTATTCAAATCTTCATTATAGGGTATATATCTATTTAGAACGTTGTTTCGTTTTCATCTAAACTAACACTTTCATTTATAATATCCAACGAACTATTTATCAATCACTAAAACTAGAGCATATCATCCAGCGTTTATTCGTAAAGCCATTGTATTATGGGTTTATCTTCTTATGAGGGTTTAAATGAATTGATTTTAAAATAACTAATCAGTTAAGGTCACCCATAACATCTATCGAAATGATTGTTTTTCAGTTTAAATTTTACTTTTCTAACACTATAAAAACTTTGGATTTAACATTTAGTAGCTATTTGCTCCGCTAGATGTTACCCACTGTTATTTCGTTATATTGATCTTTTAATTATTTTTTATCCTTCTATTTACTTCTTTTTTAAGTCCATCATTCTTAATATTAATATCGTACCCATATTTATCAAGCCAATCCTTTTTAGCTCGTTGATATTCCCTCATTACCTCTGGCAAAGTTGACAAATAGGCCCGTATTAAATTTCTTAATCTTGGCAAGCCCGTTAACCCTTCGGAATCCGTTATGATAGATTCGATTAACGAGTTATCAAGACGCTCGATAATAGATTGCGCATAGTAAACCCTGGTTAATGACTTTGCAAATTCAAATTCTACGTTATCTATTATATTTGAGTTGAGATATGTTTGATATGCCGTTGAACGTAGGAGCGGTGTCTGTAACCCTTTCCAATTTGTTAAATCACTACCATCTAGTTGCATCCAATTGGAATCGCTTAGTTTTCTTAAGCTATCAATTTCTGTCAGCAAATTAGTATGATATTCAAATATAGATTCAATTCTGATATGATTATACCTCATTTCGGAAGCAATATATTGTATGGAAATTTCCAGAGTTTCTGCATCTTTTTGTGTTTCTCGATATTCTGTAAGCCAGAAAGCAAAAAAGACACTTAGAAAAATTAGGAAGCCTTGGATTAAATGATCGCTCACCCTTTGGCTTATCTTCAATTTAATTTTTTTATATTTTGTCATAAATCAATTTTGTTTTTGCCTGTGTTGAACAACCTAATTTTTAATAAGGGGCAACTTGATAAGTATGGTTAGTTTACGTGGTTAAGTAACTAAATTAATAAACAAAGATGAACTAGAGAAAATTTTGAAGGAATTTTCAAATTAGACGACAACAAACAATGACTCACAGACATTGTTATGCATTTTTATTTCATTTAAATAGTATTTTACATGTTTGTTTTTAGGGTTTTAAATAGAGTTCTATTTGCAAAAGGGGGACTAAGTTTATAATCCTCCATTTCAAATGCGCATTCAGTCAAGTATGATCGTAAATATATTCACCCTACATATACGCTTCCGATTATTATTTTTGATAAAAAGCAGGCGAAAAAAGCCTGTGCCGAATTCGTTTCGGTAAAACGATTTATTGCGACATTATAGGTTTAATTTGGTATAAAACTCTATTCAATTATCCAAATTCACAAAACCAGTCTAATGGGTAGTCAAAATTTAATATCTTGGGTTTAAATTTAGGTTTCATGTGTTTCCATACCTCTCAAATCCAAAAGGTAGAGCAAATCGAAAAGCAATATAAGGTCAAACTCAGCGATGAAAGTCAGCGTGGGCTTTTCGACCAGCCCTGTTACCATATCAATGGGTTTACACATTCGCAATTTCTTATCATCCCACAAGAGAAACCTAGTGTCCTAGCTGTAGCGACTTGGGGCATTGCTCCAGAAAACAAAAAAGTAAGTGAGCTAAAAAAGCCTATTATAAAAATGCGGTAAAGTTTGGAGGTGGCCTTAATGCAAGAGCTGAGAAGGCTTTTGAGCACTTTCTATATAGACCATCCATTTATTCAAAGCGTTGTATTGTTCCTGTTTCTGCCTTTTTTGAGCCTCACGATCTTAAAGGTAAAAAGTATCCATTTGTGTTTAAGCCTAAGTTAAAAGGTTCGTTATCCCTTGCAGGGTTATATACTCGCATAGACAATAAAGTCACCTTTACTATACTAACTCAAGAGGCTTCTCCTTTGTTTGCTAAAATCCATAACAAAAAGAATCGTCAACCTGTTATTTTAAATATTGAGCAAGTCAATCAGTGGTTGGATGATGACTTAAAGGAAGAGGGGATTTCAAATCTACTAAAAGCTCACTTTGGTGAGGATCAACTTGAGACCCATACAGTCAGCACCGATCTCTTTCATCCAAAAGTCAATTCTGATGTGGAAGAGATTTTGGATAGGGTAGAGTATAGGGAGTTGAAAGTTTAGGTTGAAAATAAGACTATAAGACCCTCCTCTACATAAATCAACGGCTTATTAATGGGTAAATATAAAAGCTGATGAAAAAAATTATTCCACCAATTAAATTTACTCGATTTACTTCAAAAATAATTCTTTAGGAATAAGTGGATTTTATAAGTTCATAACTTTCATGATAATTCTTATAAAAAAATAGAAGTTCATCATTATTAACTATTAATACTTTATTATTGCTAATTAAACGTTAAAAAAATAAAATTATTTTATACACATTTATTTCATTTATTTTAAGATTTTTAAAACCTATTTTTAGTGTCTATTGATTGATTTTACTGATAATAACAGTAATAAACACTTATTTTAAAGTAGTCTATAATTATATTTATTAATTGTTAAATTAAATATATTGTGTTAAAATTTATTTAAGACTAATTTCTGGTTTTAAATTTATGGAAAATAAAGCATTAATCATGAAAAAACTCATTAGAGCACCTTCGAACAAAAATAGTGTTGGGCCCTTATTAAAAAATTTTAAAACCTAAAAAATAATAGAATTATGAAGAATTTACTTAAAACTTTCAGTTTTTTTACGGCTTGTATTGCAATGATTTTCTTATACTCCTGTGATCAGGATGATACTGATGCAATAGAACAAGAACAAGGTGGTATTGAATTTTTATTTACCGGTGACAGAGTAAGTAATGGTGATACTGGTAATAGAGTAGGCGATGGCAATAGTGATGATGCTAAAAATGGTGAATCTTGTGATTTGGCTTTAGCCTCCTATGCCGTAATTGAAATGGCTGGTGTTAGCTACACCATCGACCTTAGGGAATGGGGAGATAATGTTAAAACAGACTTGATAGAACTCGATCCGGGTAGCTATGAAGTAACTAGTTGTCAGCTTTATGACGCAGATGATAATCCGCTCTACGCTACACCTACACAAGGTAGTGAATTCGGTCAATTTGTTGATAAGCCGTTACCTTTCGACGTCATTGTAGAAAATTTCAGAAAAATTGAATATGAATTGGAAGTGCTTTGTGTGGAGGAATTCACACCGCCTCAATTTGGTTTTGTCTTTTGGGATATAAGCATAAAAGAAGTGAAAAATTTATGCATATTTGCTAACTTTTGTGATCCTGAAGATGGACATGAAGTAGCTACATTAGAGGCCTTTATTTATCCAAATGAAAATGAAACTACAGAATCAGATTTAATCTGGAGTGGCTCAGCTGATGGTGATTTTAATACTGGAGATGTGTCTAACGAACTTCTTTGCTTGAAATTTCCTTATGACCCTAGTATACCTACTGTAGATCAGTCTTATTTCATAGAGCTATTTGTAAACGGTGTGCCATTCCAAGGAACTATGCCGCTGGATAGAGTTGACATGGTCAATGATGAAAAAGACTACCTTCACCTCAATGAAAATTGTGTTGGAGATTTTGACGTATTTAGTAATTCCTATAATATTGCTTGGGAGGACCTCAATGATAACGATGGTGGCAACGATTGTGATTACAATGATTTTATTATAAACACAACGACTTCTACTGATATCAATACAGGTTTCTTGAATTTCAAATTTGAGCCAATGGCTAGAGGTGGTGGTTATGACCACGCTTTCAAATTTTGGTTACCTGGTACAGGCTATGTGATTTCAGGTGACGCTGCAAGTGTACAAGAACAATCTGGGAATACAATGGTAGTTGTTTATACAAATACAAATCAAGCATTTAACCCCAATCAAAATTTCATAAATACCCGTTGTAATGGGGTTGTTGGTAGTGGTGTTGAAAAAAACGTTACTATTGAAAGTGCACCATCAAATTTCACTTTTTATCTACTCAATCCTTTCGACGCCAATCTCAATGTAACTGGTGGCGGATCCAATTATGATTTAACTATTGGAAATCTTTTCGATCCATCCACTTTTATAAAAGATGGGCAGGAAATGCGAAATGGGTTGATAACTGATATGAACTGGAAATGGGTTAAAGAAGGTATTGACATAAGAACTGTGTATGGAACTAATTTCGAAACTAATTTCATTCCTGTAAACAATATACAGGATCTATATGAAAATTGTCCATAAGACATAGGGCAATACGATAGATTATAGAAGAGGCTGTCAGAAAAGTCTCTTTAAGGAAAAAAGAAGGCTGCTTTTTTAGTAGCCTTCTTTTTTTATAGGTTTAAATTGGCATTAACCAAATAATGGGGCAAAAAAAATAGATATAAACCCAAATGAAAAAACATATAGACTCTATGTGTGATAAAGAAGTCTTTCTTTCTTTCATTTATTATTTTTAAATGATCTTCTCGCCTACGATTCCTACTAAAAATCCAAGAGTGGCACCAAGTGATGTGAGATAATTATTTTCTAACTTACTCTCGGGTATTATATCATTTATCAATAAATACAATATACCTCCACTAGAAAACGTCATAAGGTGAGCAGTAATTACTGTGACTCAAGCAAGTCCTGAAAATAAAATGATTTCTTGTGGCAAAAGTTTAAGTGATTTTAAAATATGCTTATTTAAAACATAGTAATTTTTACTTTCAGTCCCCACATTATTTCTTTGGCATCTTTTAATTTTAATGCGATAACCTTTTCATCTTTAAAATTGCTAGCATTTAAAAATTTTGGCTCAATGACTGTATCGCCTAGAGTGTTTATATCACCAAAATAAACAATACCATCCTTTTCTTTTTCTATTAAGCACAGACCGTCCCTAAAAATAGGATAGGTTGCATACTTAAATACTGTGCTTACTAAATCACTTTTAAAGTTGATAATAATGCCATCACCAGTGTCAATAATCGCCCACTGATCTCCTTTTTGGATAGCGGCTAAATCTTCATGAAATGGAAAAATGTAATCCAAATTTTCCAATGTTTGTGCTACCCCTAGAAAAAGTAAACTGAAGATGATGAAACTTATAAATTTAATTTTTACTATGATTTATATATTGTAAGAATCATATTCTAAATATAGTAGCCTCCATAAAGTTTCGAAATGATATTTGTCATGCTTAACATCAAAACTGATCATATACATCAAAAGACAATGGTTAATTAGTTATAAGATATGGGAGCTTGTTAAGTTGAAAATTCTACTAAAAATAGGATAATGATTCGATTGAAAAATTAGTGGAAAATCCTTTAAACCTCTACTACGACAAAGATCAACTTTACACCCATACACTCAGCACCGATCTCTTTCATCCAAAAGTCAATTCTGATATGGAAGAGATTCTGGATAGGGTAGAGTATAGGGAGTTGGAAATTTAGGTTGAAAATAAAACTATAAGACCCTCCTCTACATAAATCATTAGCTCCATCAGGGGTGATCAATAGGTAAGTTTAAAAGCCATTGACGATATGTTTAAAATTTGGCTGATAAGTTCTAAATGTCCGAATTTACTTTGTGATTATATGGCAAAACTATTCAATCCAATAATAAATTCTGTTGTACTCTTTTAGTACTAATTGTTTATCCCTTCATTTAAGCATCTATGGGTAGGCGGTTTTTATATCATTTGATCAAGTCCATACGCTTAAAACGGACATCTTAAATGCAATTGTTTTTTTGTAGCTTGCAACTTAAAATAAACGATTTATGAAAAAAATTACTCTAGCACTTGTACTATTAACTTTTAGCGTTCAGGCCCAAGACTTCCCGTTACCGTATTGTGAGATTACAGATTCTAACGACGTTTCTGTGGAAGAAATAACATCAGTTGATTTTGCAGGAACCAGTATATCAAATGCAGACTTGGCCAATGTTTTAATCGATGAAACAGCGAATGTGGTAGATATAGCTCAAGACGAAACCTATACGATTGAAGTTTCCGGTAATACATTTGGTAATTTTGACAATGATATTGTTGCTTTTATTGATTGGAACCAGAATGACGTTTTAGACGATACGGGTGAAATTTATGAAATAGGAACACTTACCAACTCCACAGGTAGCGATGGTGTTTCAGTTTCTATTGCTATTACTGTCCCAGCTGATGCGGTATTAGGCACAACACGCATTAGACTTACAAAAACATATCAAGATGCTGATTCTCCTGCCGAAATAAACCCTTGCGGTATACAATTCAATCCTTTTGGACAAGGAGTTTTCTCTGGCTTTGGACAAGCTTTAGATTTCACCTTACAGATAGACACGTCTTTAAGTACTGGTGAGTTCGACACTAATGCCTTAACCGTATATCCAATGCCAGTAAAAGATGTTTTAAATGTTTCCTACAAGTCTTTAATAGATAGTATAAAAATCTATAATCTTTTAGGGCAAGAAGTATATTCTAAAAATACCAATTCAGATAGTTTACAACTAGACCTAGCTTCGCTTACTGTTGGTACTTATATCATAAAATTATTTACGGAACAAGTGCAACATAGCTTTAAAATTATAAAGCAATAGAAGTTGTTTAACAACATAAGATTAGTGTTTAAAACTGAGCAATGAAATACTCTAGCTCAGTTTTTTTAGTTTTTTAAAATTCATAAAAGTGGTTGTCAAAAAGCAAAGCTAATGTTGCAATGTTTATAAGGTTTCTACGAAATAAAGAATATTGGAATTTTAATATACTCACAGACTCTAAAAAGGATGAGTTACACCAAATTAAATTTATAATGTTGTATAAATAAATTGAATTATACGACGACGTAGCTCAGCACAGTTTTTTTGATGGATTGAAGTTAAAAACAACAAGCATGGCCTTAGTTACAGTAATTGTATTTGTTAAAAAATAGGTGAAAAAAGCCTATGCCGAATTCGTTTCGGTAAAACGATTTATTGCGACATCATATGTTTTAAAAATTTAAACATTCGTAAAATATCTTGTGCATCATTTCATTCACTACATTTATTCAAAATTTAAAAACAAAATTTAAACTATAATACCATGGCCAAATCTCAAGATTCAAAGAAAAATGTAAAAAAAGAGGCAGCATTAACTCCTAAAGAAAAAAAGGCTGCAAAATTGGCTAAAAAAGCAAAGCGTACCTAAGGATTAAAGCGTTTATAAAAAAAGCCTCTTTTTAGTGAATAGAAAGACGTAATCAATTCATTATAAATGCTTGAGTCAACTTTTATTTTCACGCTACTAAAGATAAATGCGTTGGCTTTAGTAGCGTGAAAAAACTAGTTTGGAATCTGTAGATCGTTGTATCCATAAACGTCGCGATCGTTTCAGCTCCTGAGTAGTATATCTCCTGTTAATGTGTCAATTAGATAAGTTCAGGTAGACCATTTAAAACATGTCAACCTCAATTCTAACCTGATAAATCAAGTGTATTCCGGAACCTTACCGACTACTCCCACATAAAATTTCTGTAACTCTTTTAAATCCTTTTCATAATCGCCTGTCGTGTAAAAGGGTTTTGAAATCTTGACCGTTTTTGTAGGGTAATCAAAGGCAACTGCGGTAATTGGGACTTTTGCATCTTGAGCGATGTAGTAAAATCCACTCTTCCATTTTTCTACCTTCTTTCTTGTTCCTTCGGGAGCTATAGAGAGATGGAATTTTTCTTTAGAGTGAAACATATTTACAATTTGTTCCACTTTATTTTGCTTGGAGGACCGTTCAATAGGTACTCCACCCATCCATTTGAAATACCAACCCAATGGAGAATCAAAAAGTTCCTTTTTGCCCACAAAACTAATGGGCACTTTTATAATATTCCTCGTGAATATACCAACAAAGAAATCATGCCAGCTTGTATGAGGGAAGACTATAACAACAGTCTTTGGGGTGTCTTTATAAAATTGACCCTTAATTGACCAACCTAGGATAGTTTGAAATATAAATTTAGCTAATAGCATTGTAAAGTAGTATAGTTATTAAGGTGATTAATTTTCTATAATCCTGTATATCTTGTAGACCGTATATGGTGTTACCTTGGTAAAAATACACCTCTAATTTATTATTATTAGAATTTATAGAATAAATTCTTTACTTACTATTCACCATTTAAGTCCTTATTACAACTAACTTAAGCTTCAGGGCGGTATTCAATAAATTGAAGACTAAATTATCAATCAAAAAAACAACTAAAAATTTAGCTTATAAATCCGTAAGCCTAGAGGGATACTATCAAAAAATAATAGAGAAAAGAGAGGTTTTTAGCTCGGTTTTTTGATTCAACTCATTTCATTCTAATGTGTCTCAGGCATTTCTAAAAAAATTCATACCAACCAAGGATGTAGCCAAAAAAACAAATAGGCATGGGTTTTTACCTTGTAAGTGAAGTCATTTATTTCACAAAAGTTTTAGTCACAATGTCAAAGCCTATGTGTTTTCTAGCTCTTCCTTTTTATTGTATCCAATGCGACCAGCGACAACTGAAATTAATAACATGACCGGCATAGCCAACTTCCAGTGGGGACAAGAAAAATAGGCACAGACCATAAGCCCAAAAGCTAGTCCGCTTATCCAAAAAAGTATGATATGAAGTTTAAGCATAATATTAAATTTAAAAGGTGTTTTCTAAAAACAAAATATCAAAACGTTTATTGTCTTTGGCTTATGGAAATCATTTGTAAACAATAATTTCAAATAAAAGTTTGATTATAAAAGTTTGAAAATTATAAGTTTATTCAAAAATACTGAAGAAAAAAGCTCTTTTTCACTTCAGTTCTTCTTAATATCCTCAATATTTAGATCGTGATCAATTGCTGAAAAAAGTTGACCATTAGGACCATCATTTTCGATTAAAACTGAAAAAATTGCCACTGGTAAAACTTATTCTAAAGCATAATCGGCATTTGAATTTCCTCTAAACCAGTCCGAAACCAACTAGGATCAAGCCTATTTATTCTCACACTATTATTTTTAAGATCTACGGCGATATCATCAGTAAGCTTATAAACCGCTCACTTTGAAGCATCATAAGGGGTGAGTTCTGGCTTGCCTTCTATTCCAAAGATAAGATTGACTTCACGTCCAAAAGCATTTTCTATCAGTGTTGGAATTAACACGGCAGTCAATCCATACATCGCGTAGACATTTAGTTTAAAACCAATTATCCAATCATCAAAACTATATACAGCATTGCTTTTTCGAATTACTAACTGTTTTACACTGTTTTTGTGATATTTTGCACAGCTATTTTAAAAGTAATATCTTGTTCAGGAATTAATAAAAGTAAACCCTTGCACTTAAAGTCTTATCTTTTTCTGTTAGTTATATTATGTTGTGTTAATCAAGCTGATGCACAGTTAAATGCTCAAGTCACAGGTGATGCGATCGACCAAGGTAATAATTGCTACACCATCACTCAAGACCAAGAGTTTCAAGTTGGTGGGGTGTGGTATAACAACCCTATTGATTTTGATACAGATTTTACTATTTTCTATCAAAATAATTTTGGGTCTAGAGATCTCGATGGAGCAGATGGTATGGCATTAGTATTTAAGGATAATCCTACTCCCATTTTAGGGGATCCAGGAGGAGGTTTGGGGTATTCAGGAATAACTCCTTCTTTGACTATTGAATTTGATACTTTTCAGAATGCCGACTTTGGCGATCCTGCAGGGGATCATATTTCCATAATGCGCAACGGAAATCCCAACCATAATTTAAGTACTAATTTAGCAGGACCTGTCTTGGCTATCGATACGAATCCAGATATAGAAGATGGTATTGCACATGACGTAAGAATCGAATGGGATGCCTCTACCAACACCTTAAGTGTATTTTTTGATTGTCTGTTGCGTCTTACCTTCACTGATAATGTTAAAGACACTATTTTCTCAGGTGATAATTCAGTATTTTTTGGATTTGTGGGCTCTACAGGAGGTGATACTAATATCCATGAGGTATGTTTTAATCGGGTTTCCTTTGTAGATAATCTACAATTGGATGATGAGGTTATTTGTGAAAACGGGGAGGTCCAAGTAGATGCTACTATTCCTAGCGGAATTACCTACAGTTGGTCTCCAACTAATGGGGTAAGTGATCCAGATAGCCCTAACCCAATCTTGTCGCCTGCCGAAACTACAACCTATACAGTTACAATTAGCGATGTTTGTGGAGAAACGACCACAGAAGAATTAACGGTTACAGTAAAGTCACTCATCACTACGGAACCTGTTTTTAACCCTGTTTCACCCATCTGTGAGGGGGACACCTTAAATCCGTTACCCCCAACATCAGAAGATCAGATTACTGGAACATGGTCACCTGAATTGAATAATTCTACAACTACGACCTATACATTTACGCCTTTAGCTTTGGAATGTGCGCCTGAAACCACTCTGGTTATTGAGGTTATTCCTTCTGAGATTCCTACCTTCACTCCTGTTGATCCCGTTTGTCCTGGTGAGTTTTTAGCAGATTTGCCTACAATTTCAAACAACAATATTACGGGGACTTGGACACCCGCTATAAATAACACGGTTACAACAGTCTACACCTTCACACCAGACTTAGGACAAGGCTGCGCGACGTCTACAACGCTTGAAATTCTTATAACCGATCCTGATATTCCCACATTTAATCCCATTGATCCTATTTGTGTAGGAGAAACCCTCCAAGATTTGCCTATAACTTCCAATGAAGGCATTACAGGATCTTGGTCACCTGCCTTAAATAATATGGTCACCACCCTCTATTTATTTGAGCCAGATCCTGGTCAGTGTGCTTCAGATAACGTAAGCCTAGAAATTCAAGTCATTCCCATAAGCCAACTTTCTATAGATATCGATCTTAGTTCAGAAGCGTTTAGTCAAAACCAAGTTGCAGTTATTAATGTTTCAGGAGGAACTGGCGCTTATGAGTTTCAGTTGAATAATGGCGATTGGAGAAAAGAGAATACCTTTAGTAACCTTCAAGGTTGCGAAGACTATGAAATAAGAGCTCGTGAAACTTCAGGCTGTAGTAATATAGCTGCTGTTAACTTCCGGGTTTTAGATTATCCAAAGTTTTTTACACCTAATGGAGATTTTAGAAATGACAGTTGGAATATTGAGTGCCTAAAAGACCAAGCAGAAGCAAGGATTAGTATTTATGATCGCTATGGAAAAATGCTGGCTTTTATAAATCCCAGTAGTTTGGGCTGGGATGGCACTTACAATGGTGCTTTTATGCCAACAAATGACTATTGGTTTAGAGTGGAATACCTCAACAAGGAAGGCCAGCCAAAAGTCTTTACTTCAAATTTCACCCTAAAGCGCTAATCGGACCTAAGCCGTATTCCTTTTTGAGACTTAAGTTTGATTTTTATTCCTTTTAGTTGCAAACAGAAGAACAAAAAAGATAAATTTTAAGTAGTTTCATCTTTTAATTAGCACTCTTATGAAAAAGGTAATGATCGCTTCAAAGAATCCCGTCAAAATCCAATCTGTCAAAAATGGATTTGAAAAAATGTTTCCTGATCAAGAATTCGAGTTTACAGGAATGTCCACGCCTTCAGGTGTTGCTGATCAACCTTTTAGCAATAGTGAAACTTTTCTTGGAGCCAAAAATAGAGCAAATACTATTTTTACCAAATTTAAAGACGCCGATTTTCATGTTGGAATTGAGGGTGGAATAGAACATTTTGATAATGAAATGGAGGCTTTTGCATGGGTTTTCATCATATCTAAGGACAAGTGTGGAAAAGCGAGGACAGGAACTTTTTTTCTTCCCAATGAGGTAGTTAACCTCATAAAAGAGGGGAAAGAACTCGGGGATGCCGATGATATCGTTTTTAACCGTCGCAACTCCAAACAAGAGAGTGGGGCTGTAGGAATTTTGACGGGAGATGTTATCGACAGAACCAAGTATTATACCGAAGCTGTAATTTTAGCTCTAATTCCATTTAAGAACGTGGATTTGTATTAGATTTTTTTTGTCTTTTTATAACTTATTTTCTAGAGCTCAGTGCACCTCTAGGCTCTCCCTATTTCAGTCATCGAGACCAATATCGAGAGGTAAACAATTTGGTAATTGGGTAAGGTTTGCTTCTGGTTTTTCAGAAAAACTCCTTATATCTCTGTGGTTTTACAGCATAAAACAATATTTTCGAGGTGATTTTAAAATTCTAAATAGAAAAAAATGATCACAAAACTTATCGTCCTATCCGTTTATGTAGCTATTCTATTTTTAATCGGAATACTCGCTTCACGGAGAGTAAAAAGTATGAGTGATTATTATTTAGGAGGTAAAAAAATGGGCTTTTGGGCGGTTGCTTTTTCGGCTAGAGCAACTGGTGAATCTGGATGGCTATTAATCGGTCTTACGGGAATGGGAGCGATTGCTGGTTATTCTGGTTATTGGGTGGTTGCTGGTGAAGTCCTCGGTGTTTTTCTGTCTTGGCAGTTTATGGCCAAGAAATTCAAAAGGAGAACAGACGACTACAATTCTATTACCATTCCTGATTATCTCCAAAGTCATTTCAAATCCTCCACCAATACCCTCCGAATTTTATCGGCTTCTGTTCTCGTGGTTTTCGTCATCATTTATGTCGCCTCCCAAATGGATGTTACAGGAATTGCATTTGAATCCATGCTCAATATTGACTATCGAATTGGCGCCTTAGTCGGTTTTAGTATTGTTCTCCTCTATATTTTTGTCGGTGGCTTTGTTGCTGCAGTTTGGTCAGATATGTTTCAGGGTGTTTTAATGTTCTTTGGCTTGGTTTTAATCCCTATTGTGGTTTGGTTTTCTATGGACCATGGTGCTGGAGTTACCGAAGGCTTAAATGCTATTGACCCCACTCTCACTCAAATAATGGGCAGAAGTGAAGACGGATGGTTGAACTTTTTTACAATTCTTGGTTTCTCTATGATTGGGTTGGGCTTTTTAGGATCACCTCAAGTTTATGTTCGCTTTATGTCTATTGAAAGTGAGAAAGAGATAGATAAAGGGAAGTGGGTAGCCTTGCTTTTTACGCTCTTAACCGATGCTGCAGCAGTAACGATAGGTATTTTAGCCCGAATTTATTTTACAAAGGAAGGGCAAGACCCTGAAGCCATTTTGGGAACTGGTGGTGAAGATGTTCTGAGCATGATCACTCATGAGTTTTTACCCACTATTCTAGTAGCGATCTTTATTGCTATTGTGCTTTCAGCCATTATGTCGACTATCGACTCTCTTCTCATACTGGCCTCTAGTGCCGTGACTCGTGATTTCTATCAAAAAATATTCAGACCAGATTTAAAAGATAAAGACTTAACGAAACTTTCAAGACTCGTCACTGTTGCCATGGCTATGGCTGCCCTTGGCATCGCTATTTTATTATATAACCTGTATCCAGACAGACAGGTTTTCTGGATTATGATATTTGGATGGTCTGGAATTGCTGCCACATTCTGTCCTGTCATTATTCTATCTCTTTTCTGGAAAGGCTATTCAGAACAAGGTGCGATTGTTTCCATGATTACCGGGTTTGTCTCAGTGATTCTATTCAAATTTGTATTCGCCAATTTGGAAGGAATAGGAGTCTATTTTCAAAAATTAGATGTCCTAGCGCCCTCTTTTGCGTTGGCAATGATAACAGGATATATCGCTTCAAAAATATATCCACCTAAGCCTAGTCATGTCAAATAAAAGGCTCCTCATGAAAGGCTTTCAAGTGATGAAAATTAAAATCCGAAGATTCTATTGTGGACTTTATAATGTAATATAAACATATATTCACAGCGGTTTACCTAAAATATTTACAGCTAAACGCCTATTATTGTTTAATATAATGAGTTGTGACTGATATTGACCATACTGAGAAATGAAATTCAAAAGCTTTATACTTACTCTTCTGTTTTTTTGTTTTATTTCTAATGCGCAAAAGTTTGAACCAGAAGATGGTAAATGCCTAGTTTTTATTGGACAAGATTTAGAGGCAACGGGCGGTTTAAATGATTATAACGAAGGATATACAGATACCTTTGATACTCCAGCAGGAGTAACCCTATATACAAACTTATCCCCTGGAAATGAATCCTATGGACACTACAATGAAGGACTAGATGGTATTATAACTAAAGCCAATTGGGGTGCTGGGGATTCTTGGGCTAATCTATATTTACAAGATTCTACTTATCAAAATAGTGCTATTGCCATTGGATTGTCTTTTGTAAATAATGAAAGAAACGTTTCTAAAGGAAAGCATGATTCCTTAATTAAAGATCTTGCGGGTTGGATTAAACTTTCAAATCGACCTGTGTTTTTGAGAATTGGATATGAGTTTGATGGTTGGGATTGGAATCATTATAAGAAGAAGCATTATTTGAATGCTTGGAAAAGAATTCACTCAATTTTCAAAAATTTGCAAGTAGATAATGTCGCCTTTGTATGGCAATCTAAAGGAACAGGTTCTAATCAAAAGACTTTAGAAGAATGGTACCCTGGTGATGATCTTGTAGATTGGTGCGCATATTCTTACTTTGGACAACCAGACCAAGAAATGCTCATTTTTGCAAGAAAACACAATAAACCTGTATTTATTTCAGAAGCAACACCTGTAAGGCAAATAGATAATTTGTACTTTGATAGTAACTTGAAAAATCAAAAATTAGAAAAGAAAATATGGAAGGACTGGTTTGTACCTTTTTTCAAGATCATAAATGAGAACTCAGACGTAATCAAAGCCTTTAGTTACATAAATTCAGATTGGTCTTCCCAACCTATGTGGGTTACTAACCCAACATTCAATAAAGTGGACTCTAGAATACAAGTAAGTACATATGTTTCTCGAAAATGGAAAGAAGAAATGAAAAAATCACAATACCTGAAAGCATCTGATGTATTATGGGATAAAACAGTTAAAAACTAAGCCTTTCTCTGGTCTTTTCTAAAAATAATCGACTAAAATTAATATCACTAACTGTTTCACAGGATCAATCCCCTTTTGGATTAGATTTAATGTACACATCCATCTGAGGGAAAGGAATAGTTACCTTATTTTGAATGAATTTCTTGGTAATAATTCTTCTTATATCGCTTTTTACTTTATTAATTCTAAAGATATTTTTGCTGAAGAATAAGATTTGAAAATCCAGTGATGAATTTCCAAAATTAACCAATCTAACCTCAACCAAATCTTTTTCAAAAATATCGGAATGTTCTAAAGCACTTTCTTTAAGAATTTTCAGGACTAAATCTACATCACTTGCATATGAAACACCAACATCAATTCTAAAGCGAGTTTTCTTTGTTTGATGGCTCCAGTTTATCACCTTATTTGTAGTGATTAAAGAGTTTGGAATTATAATGGAGATGTCATCTGTGTTTAAGCCTTTGGATGATCGTAAACCAATCTCCTGGATTTTAACTACATCGCCATCTATTTCTAATATATCTTCAATTTTAATAGATCTTTCTGAAAGTAAAATTATTCCTGAAATGATGTCATTAAAAGTCTGCTGCAATCCTAATCCAATTCCAACAAGTAAAGCGGCAGAACCCGCAATTAAAATGGTGACTTTAACTCCAAATGTTTCCAGTATGAAGCCGGCTGCAATTACCCAAATCACATATTTTATTAATTGGAATGAAGCATAAGAATTTCCCTCGTTGAATTTTGCTAGTTTCTTTTTACGAAAAATAGACCTTTTAATTAACCATAAAACTATTTTAGTTACGACTATAATTAAGAATATGACAAACAGCGAAATAATCTTTAAATTATATTGTCCGATACTTATAATCTCAAATTCTAAAATCTTCTCAATGTCCTCCATATCATCGCTTTATTTATTACTTATTTAATATAGACATTCTAGTAAATTTTTATCTATTATGATTAATAATTATTTGTATTATTTTTTCGTGAATTCATTACTTGGGTTTGATTGTATCTTATGTCATGTGTTTGAAGGCGCGCGTATCATCCCTTTTGAAGTACGGAATGGACCAGAAATTGCGGTGGTTGGCCTTAAGGAAAATGAAATCATAGAATCGAATACAGTAATAACCATAAATGCCTACGGAAGCGAAACTTCAGAATCCTTTATCATTCGTGGTTCGAAAACCCAAAAGGCAGTTCCCTCTTGGGTTTGGGCGTGTATTATAGCTTTTGTTGGCTTTGCTATCTTTTATTTTATAACCCATTGGACGATGGATACTTATAAATCATTTTTTTAGATGAACGACATTAGAAACAGAAAGGATATAGAATTAATGGTAGATACTTTCTATGGTTCAGTTCGGGAAGATGATCTTTTGGGTCCTATATTTAATAGGGTGATAAAAAATAATTGGCCCAAACATCTGGATACTATGTACCGCTTTTGGCAAACAGTGCTTTTACACGAATTTGCTTATAAAGGATTGCCCTTTGTCCCACATAGAAAATTACCAGTTGAAGCCCATCATTTTGAGCGCTGGATATATTATACCAAATTAGACCTATAATGACGCAATAAATCGTTTCTTTTTCGCCTGCTTTTTATCAAAAATAATTACCGTAGCTAAGGCTATGCTAGTTATTTTTGATTTCAATCAATCAATTAAAAAATAATTCAATTTATTCATACGGCATTATAAATATAATTTGGTATTATTTCAATTCTTCCATGGATGAGAATTTTACTGGCAAAATAGCTGAAGAAGCAAAACTGAGAGCTCAGAAAATGGCTGAAATGTTTATGTACAAATTGAATACTAACAGTAACAAAAAAAGAAATACATGAAAACCGCATCACTTACAGAGAATCTTGTTTACAACGAAAAAAAACCTAATATATCTATTTTGATAGAGACAGAAACCTCTAAAGAAATCCTGATTATTTTCAAAAAGGGCCAATTGATGAAAGAACACAAAACACCCTTCCCTATTGTTGTTGAGGTCTTTAAAGACGCCATAGATTTTGGTGTAAATGGCAATAAGCATCACCTCAAAGCTGGAACTCTTATCGCGTTGGAAGGTGGAGTGCCGCATGATTTAATTGCCACAGAGGAGAGTACAGTTAGACTATCTCTTTCTAAAAAAGATAAGCTTGAACGTGTGCAAAATGTTGAAACGTCTTAAATAGAATATGATATGTCTTTTAATCAAAGAGTAGCGGTTACCATTCCTATCTTATGGCTTTGCTTTGTGCTTTCTATTTCATTTATGGAAGCTTGGCTTAAGTTTCAAGCAGAAGGTGTTACACAGGTTATTGGGTTGAGTATTGGAAGGCTGGTCTTTGGAGTATTGAATAAAGTCGAGCTATTTTTTATGATAGTTATTCTTATTTCAACCTTAAAAGCTTACGGATATAAAATAAATAAAACCCTAAAAACTATATTGATTTCGTTGTTGATTATTTTGCTAGCGCAGACCTTTTATTTACTGCCTATGCTAGATCAACGAGCAGTAATGATAATCGATGGCACAATATCTGATTCAACATATTTGCATTTTATTACGTTTTTTTAGAACTGCTTAAAGTTATATTATTAGCTATTTTTTCACATCAAATGTTATCCAAATAAAAAGGGTGATATTAAATAAATTGGGCTGAAAGAAAATAAATAGTTTTTTCAAAGAAGGTTCTGAAATATTAATTCCAATCCATCAGTTTACCTACAAAACTTTAAAACAACTCCTGTAAAGTTCAGGTTTATAATGTTTCTATTTCGAGTGATTATTAAAAAATAGGAGAGGGAACTAACCAATTGAGTAAAATAATAAGTAAAACACCTAAAAAAAGCTAGGAGTAGGTAAAACTTAAGGTCTTTTATTTTATCCATTTTAAAATGTTAAGTTCGTGAAGTTGAACTTGATTGATGCCTTAGGCTTTTCATTCAAAATATTGAAAAGTCTTAAGTTAACTTTACCCAAATCCGGAGTTATTTTTACCTGTTTAATTTTACGTAGAATCTTCAATGCAACTATCGCAGGTCCCCAAACTTCTCATCTAAGAAGTAAACTTATCCACTCTGTTTTACAAATTAGCTAGAAGATGACATTGCGTATCGCTGAATTTACATAAGAAGAGCATCCATTGAGTTTTAAAGTTTGTTATAACTATCAAAAAGGTATAAGCTAGAAATATGTTTTTTTATTAACTTTAAAATAAAACGATGCCAGAACTACCAGAAGTACAGGGTTATAAAACCTATATAGACAGCACCTCATTGCATCAACGCATTACCGAAGTAGATTGTCGGGATACCAAATTACTCAAAAAGCCCAAGGCAGATTTCGACGCTTATCTTTATAATCAAGAACTTATAGAGACCCAGCGCATTGGAAAATATTTGTTTCTTAAAACCACAGGGAAAAAAATACTGGTCATGCATTTTGGGATGACTGGCCGCCCACACTATTATAAAAATGAAGAAGATCGACCAAAATTTGGTCATTTGGAGCTAAGCTTCGAAAATGGATTTCATTTTGCCTTTGAGAATAAGCGAAAGTTTGGGTGGTGGGACCTTATAGATTCTATTGCCGATTTTAAAGCATCGCATAAACTTAGCGACGATGCTAGAGATTTAACGCTTGAAGATTTTAAGCAGTCGTTTAATGGTCGTAAAACAGACATTAAGAAAATTATCATGGATCAAAGTGTTGCTGCGGGAGTGGGGAATTGGATGGCAGATGAAATTTTATACCAGTCGAAAATCCATCCTACCAAAAAAGTGATAGAAATGACAGACACGGATATAAAAAGCGTCTTTGATGCTATGAAAAAAGTCATTGAGGTTGCCATTGAAAATCACGCCCATTATAAGGATTTCCCTAAAACCTTTTTGATGCACTTTAGAAAAGAAGGAGCGACCTGTTACCATACGGGTGCCCAAATAGAGAAGATAAAAGTTGGTGGTAGAACGACCTATTTTTCGCCTCAGTGGCAGGAATTATAGATACTAGAACGGTCTAGGATTCCGCAAGTTGAGGTAGTAGGGGCGAAGATAAGACGGCCTATATTTAATTTGTTATTTGATCTTTAAACTATCACTTTTTACTTAATTGCCCGATATTTAAGCTTGACTAAAGTTGGCAACGTGTTTTTTATAGATCCAAAATCCCGAATGCTTCTGTGTGAGGAATATCGATTGAGATAATTGAGAATTTTGGGGAAATACCTCTTTTAAGAAGCTCTAATGTATTTTTGGATCTTACATCGGATGTAACGAAGTGAGATATCGTTTTATCAAGGTCAGCTTGCACGAATAGCTTAGAGTCATTTGGAATAATTGCTCGAGGAGTCAACTTTTCAATTTCCACTTTATTCTCGCTAAAAATTATATTCGCAAAAACTCCTGTTCTTTCAGCGTCTTTTAAAATGATGGGTAATATCTGAAGATTTTTTAAAGGTAAATCTTCAGATATTACCCATTACACAGTATTCTGCAACCGAAATAGTTGAAATTTTTATAATGATTTCATTTTCCAAAAATACCTATAAAAGCCAACTGCATTTTTATGAAGAGGATCTTTATCGTTTAGAAGTCTAATAAAGAAACTTGTATCAAGAAGAACACTATGCTTCATACCCGCCTCTCATATTTAATAACCATTCATCTGCATTTATTCCTTTCCAGTTATTTTTAGCTTTATTAATTAAAGTTTTCAGATAATCATTATCAAATTTAGGATTGTAGTCTATTAACTCAACTAGTTCTAATGATTTAGTATCAACCTCTCCTGTATCAATATTTTGCTTGCCAGTTGCTCTTACACCGTAGTTTTTATATAGTAAATTATCTTCTCTTTCTTTTAAAAATTCTTCTCCAGTTTCTATAGAAAGATATCCATAGTCAGAAGTATCTATTTTGATATTTGCTTTACTTTTCCCTCCGGCATCTTTTAAAATACCATAGAAGTAAAATTCAGCATCAACCCATATATTTTCAGTTCTGAAGAATTTCGTAGAAGGATTTATTTTCAATTCAGCATCTTTTTCTAAAGACGTTTTAATTTGGAATTCATAATTCTTTTGACGAGATATTTTTTGAATTTCTTCTATTGCTCTTGCAGTCTTTAATTCAAGAAAATCAATATTATTTTGTGATTGGATTTGCGATAAAAGAGCACTAAATCCTATGACTGCTTGAATGGATGTTTTGAAAATATGTCGAACAGACCCTTCTTGAATATCGTAAGTAATAATAGGTCTGTCTTTTTTTTTTATGAGTAGGGTATAGCAAATCTTCCACATTTTGCAGTAAATATGCAATTTGTTTAATATCATAATTATCCGGACTTAAATTAAGATTCCCGGATTTTCCTACAACTCGAATTTCTATGTCACCAATTTTTTCCACAAATCAAAAATACAATTATTTTAAATTGGAGTTAGAATTTTGTTGAAATATGTTGCTCAGCAATCATGGTTAGCTTAAATGGAATGAGTTAGGAACTCGGATTTGTAGACTTTGTCTAAGTTTGATCTGAGTTTAATTATTTCCTTTAAAACTTAACCGCCTATTTGTGATATGGGTTGTAACGTTCTAGTTACTTTGAAGAATATAATTTTGAAATAGATTCTTCAAGCGTTCTTTCATCCATTCTTTCTTTTAAATCATTGGATTAATTAATTAATCTATTTTCATTGAAATTATATAAGTCAGATTCTATTTTTCTCAATAATGAGGAAATAAATCTCATTATTGAAGATTCAACTCTTGTATAAAAATCTAAAAAATCTTGATATTTTAAATTTTCTTTGTTTTGAAATTCTCGTATATTTTTTTGGTACGAAGGTTTAGCTTTAATAGAATGTTTAATGGAATTATTTAATATTCTCAATTCATTTATTTTGTTGTAATTATCAATAGAAGAAAGCTGTATATTTTTAGATATCAAAAAATATTTAATTGTTTCCTATTTGTAAATTCTCTTGTTATGTTCTGATTTATATGAAGCTTTTAGAAGCCAAATCAGATGAGTTTCAAAATTTTTAAATGCATAGATTATTATCATTTCAGAGATTGCTAAAAGCTCTCTTTCTGAAAAATAAATTTCCAGTGTACAATCTGATAATTCTTGATTTCTTAGATTTGACTTTTAATAGTTCAAATCAGAAAGTTTTGTTTTGATTTGAACTATTAAATTGTTATTAGTTATACTATCATAATTGTTGTTCTCCACATCTACGAAAAATGTTTGTAAACCAATTTTTCTAGTTTCTCTTAGCTGATAATAATCTTTTTTGTTCAAAATATCGATTTAATAATTACATACAATGTTGTTGTGTATCAATATTAGCTGGCATTAAAGCACTATTTTTTTTCGATTTTTAACTGACTTTTGCTACATATTTTATAATTGCAAATTTTTATATTCAAGTCGTTTTATAACTGTTTGTTACGTTGTTGTTTAAGGTTAATTGAATGTTTTAGGCACTTCTATTAGCAAACAAATCACAGATAGAAAATCATAGTATCTAGATGCCCTAGGGTTTGAAAATAGGCTAGAACTACCAGTTATTATAGCCGGTGTTCTGTAGGTTTGATTTCTATATAGTCGGCAAAATGTATATCTATAAGAATGATTTTGTTCCATAATACATATTTTACACTGTCCAAATTTTTAATTCGCTTTATTGAAATATCTCCGTCACTTCACAACCAATTTTCTTTCCTTCTCCTTTTAAGATAAAATCAGGAGATTCAAAATCTTCAATTTTATAAGATTGATTGGACGCTTGAAGATACTTTTCAACTGCCAATCTCTCTATTTCTTTTGCTGTTAGCATGATTTGTAAATGTCACACAACTCGTTATATCCATTCAACAATACACATTTATCTGAAACTACTCTTGGATAAACTAATACCAAATTAAATTTATAATGTCGTATAAATAAATTGAATTATACTACGACGTATCTCAGCACAGGTCAGGGCAAACGCATTAAACTTTCATTAGATTCAGCACTTTTATCAGATAGTGATTGTCCCATCCCGCTTGAAGTCTTCTGCTCTTCACCCCTGTTTTTAATGATTTTTCATTTTTCAATAAATTTAGTGCAATTTTATTGAGTATGGAGAAATTTTGAGTGGAGTTACCTGTTCTTTTTCTAGAAGCATCTTCTGAAAAAGCAACATCTAAAGTCCAGTGTAACTTATTTTCTATAGACCAATGAGAACGAATGGCTTTTTGAAAATCTTGGGAGCTAGCCTTTATACTTGAAATATAATATCGTATTGCGTGTTGTGCAGGCTTTTGTGAGTTTTTAAACTCACGTTTGCTTTCTATTTTTATAACACTTGTTAGGTTTTCCCAGTTATTGTTTTTTAAAATAAACTTAAAGTTGCTTATTACACTGCACGTCCTGGTTTCTATTCTGCCATGGTCTAATTCTTGGCTAAGGTTTGATTCCATAGTTTTTCCAAATCTAAATTCATCTTCAATATGCTCTAGTAACTGAGGTTGATTCTCTTTTACAGCCAAGATATAGTCTGCATTTTTTTTAACGATGGCCTTAGCTATTTTAGTTTGACATCCCATAGCATCAATAGTTACAATAGTATTTTCTATGGATAAGACTTTTAATAATTTTGGAATGGCAGTGATCTCATTTGACTTGTGGGAAACTTTCACTTGTCCTAAAACCAAATTATTGTCATTTGCCCAAGCACTAACCATGTGTACTGGGGATTTTTTACCGCCAGCTTTAGCACCTCTAATTGTTTTACCATCTATAGCAATGATTTCTCTGGGCTGTAGTTGTGCAAGAGCACTAACCCATTGTATAAAGCATTTTTCAAATTGATTACTGTCAATATTAGAAAAAACGCGATTAAATGTGTCGTGCGAGGGGATACCATTAGGCAAATCAAGGAAGCTACGAAGAAATTCTTCTTTTGAGTTGGCGTAGTTTTCCATTTCATTCCATGAATCTGCTCCACAAATCACTGAAATAATCCCGATGAGAAGGATGCTTTCTAAATCGTAAAGTTGCTTGTGAGAACGTCTAAAGTCGGGTATTTGACCAAATATGGTCTTTAGCTTTTGGGTAGTTTTCAAAATGTATAAAGTATTGGTTATCAATATAATATACAATATTTTAAACTAAAAAACAACAAATAATATGATGAATTTTAAGTGATTAACACTCATTTTTACCCAATTAACTTAAACTTTTTTTAATGCGTTCGCCCTGCAGCACAGGTCTTTTGATTGATTAAAGTTAAAAATAATTAGCATAGCCTTAGTTACGGTAATTATTTTATGACGATTAATAAGTGAAAAAGAATTTGATTTTATCCGACATTTGAATACTAAATTGGTGTAAGACCCTCTTTAAAACAGAGTGCTATTAGTTTGCTCTTGTTTGCCCCCCCCCCCCCCTTCGACTCGGACTTATTTTTAAAAGCCTTGTCGCATAACCTTATTGCACAAATAGGCTTGAGGCGCTTGGTTACTAGCTTCTTACTTTAAATAAAACAGTTGATTATCATTTAAGAATCTTAACTACTGACCAATATCATTTCTTGTTGAGCTAAGGCCATTTACTTTTAACCCAGATAAAGGATGATAGTGGAGAAGACAAATTCTATAGCGGTCAAATCGAAACGCTTTTTCGAAGAAATAGGGGATATGACCTATTTCGCAATTCGTTTTTTTAAAGAAGTAGTCACGTCTCCTTTTGAATGGAAGGAGTTGATTCGGCAATGCTTCCAGATGGGAAACCGTTCCTTCCTTCTGGTAGGGGTGACGGGGTTTATTTTAGGACTGGTTTTCACCCTTCAGTCCAGACCGACTCTGCTGGAATTTGGAGCTGTTTCTTGGATGCCCTCTATGGTGAGTATTTCTATTGTTCGCGAGATTGGACCTGTTATTATTGCTTTAATTTGTGCAGGAAGAATAGGGTCTAGCATTGGAGCTGAACTCGGGAGTATGAAGGTTACCGAACAGATTGATGCCATGGAAGTCTCAGGGACCAATCCGTTTAAATACCTTGTGGTGACCCGTATTTTAGCAACCACCTTAATGCTTCCTTTACTTATTATAATGGGCGATGCTGTGGCTCTCTTTGGATCGGCCATTGTTGAAAATTTAATGGGAGAAGTGTCTTATCTGCTTTACTTTAATAAAGTTTTTGACGCTCTTAAATTTAGCGATATCATTCCCGCCACCATCAAGTCATTTTTCTTTGGCTTTGCTATTGGATTGGTGGGGTGTTACAAAGGGTATAACTGCTCAAAAGGAACAGTTGGTGTTGGAGAAGCTTCTAATGCTGCTGTGGTTTATACCTCTATGTTGTTGTTTGTTATCGACTTTATCGCTGTTTTTTTAACCGATATATTCTTTTATATATGAAGCAGGTTGTTTTAGAACTGAAGGATTTACAAAAAAGTTTTGGTGACAATCATGTGTTGAATGGTTTTAACCTAAAACTCTATGAAGGAGAAAACCTTGTTGTCATGGGTAAATCTGGATCTGGAAAATCGGTAATGATAAAATGCTTAGTCGGTTTGATGGGTGCTGATAGTGGATCTATTAAAATAAAAGATGATGATATTGTCTCTTTGGGCCAAAAAGAATTGGACATCTTACGGACCGAAATTGGATTTTTATTTCAAGGAAGCGCTTTGTACGATTCTATGACGGTTCGAGAAAATCTCGAATTTCCTTTAAGAAGAAATAAAGGAAAGATAAAAACCGGACAGACGACAGAAGAGCTTGTTGTTGAAGCTTTAGAAAATGTAGGTTTAGTGAGTGCTATCGATTTGATGCCCGCAGAGCTCTCGGGAGGGATGCAACGCCGGGTAGCTTTAGCCAGAGCCTTGATTTTAAAGCCAAAGATTATATTATACGATGAGCCAACCACAGGTCTCGATCCTATTACCTCTAAAGAAATTATTCAGCTTATGCGAACTATACAAAAAACCTATAAAACATCGTCTTTAATTATCACTCACGATGTGGATTGTGCTCGAGTGATTAGCAATAGGATGATCTTGCTCGTTGATGGTATTAATTATGCTGAAGGCACTTTTGAAGAGCTTTCCGCGTCTGAAGATCCAAACATTAAAGCCTTTTTTAAAAATTAAGTTATATGAAACAGACAGCCCCCCATAAAGCTCGTGTTGGATTATTTATTGTTCTAGGTACCATTATTTTAGTGGCTGCTCTTTATTTTATAGGGAATAGGCAACATCTCTTCAGTAAAAATATGGAGGTATATGCTGTTTTTCAAAATGTGAATGGCTTGCAATTGGGCAATAATGTTCGCTATTCTGGAATTAATGTGGGGACTGTAGCTACTATTGAAATGATGGACGAGGCTACTATTGTTGTACAAATGATGGTGGAAGAAAAAACAGGAGCATTTATTAAAAAAGATGCTACTGCTACCATTGGCTCCGATGGTCTTGTGGGAAGTATGGTGGTGAATATTCTTCCAGGTAAAAAGAATTTATCAACGATAAAGTCTGGAGATACCATAGATACCTATAGCAAGATAGGTGCAGACGATATGCTCTCAACCCTTAATGTGACCAACAAAAATGCAGCCTTACTCACCGCAGATCTATTGAAAATTACCAATAAGATTCTGGAAGGAGACGGAGCCTTAGGGGCGCTGATTACAGATTCCTTACTTACTCAAGACCTCCGCGCAACTTTCCGGAATTTAAAACAAACCACAGACGATGCTGGTGGACTTATAAGTTTCCTTCATTATAAATTTTCGAAAGTCGATATGGAAAAAAGTGCTGTAGGGATTCTTTTGAGCGATACTTTGGTAGGTCGCCAAGTCGGCGGTTTAATCACAAATTTACAGCAGTCCAGCGTAGATATTTCAGAAACAACTCAGCAACTGAATCTTATGATCTCCGAACTACAAGATAAAGAAAGTACCTTCAATTATCTCACGAAAGATGAGACTTTGCCAAAAACCATAGATTCTACTATGGTTGAAATAAAAGAAGCTTCTCGAAAGCTTAATGAAAATATGGAAGCCTTAAAGCATAATTTTTTATTTCGGGGCTACTTCAGAAAACAGGAGCGCGCAGCGAGGAAGGAATCTAAATCACGTAAAGAATAGAACGTATAAAAATCGAACATCTAGAAGAGGACATTATAGATGACAAGCTTTCTATAAAAACTGTTGTTGACAAAAAAACAAAGTGGAAGGAACATACAAAGCCGTTTCTGCTCAACACCCTAAAGACTATTGTTGAATGAGTATGGAGTTATCTCATAGAAACAGTGGGAGCAGGTCGTAAACAAAATTTATATTGAGGATGATTTGCCAGGCCCTTTTCTATCGATCTTTCTTACCGATAATTGGGTGAAATTCAATTTGCAATATATCGTCGATCATAAAAACGTAGAGTAATTAAGCATTTGCTAAACGAGGTAATTTATAAAAAAATAGAAGAGACAAAAGGTCAAGTAGAAACGGCCTCTATCCCCTTAGAAGTGATTAAGATTCCTGATACAAAGAGTAGATCATAAGCTTCACTTTAGTTGAGATATGTCATAGGATCCTACAGAATTAATGATTAAATTTAAATTGAAATAAAAACAAAAGCTATGAATATCAATATCCAGTTTGTCAAAATGGAGACTAGTGAAAGTTTGAGTGAGTTTATCACCGAGAAACTTGAAAGGATTTTTAATAAATACGAATGGATAATTCGAATTGACGTCTTTATTAAAGTCGAAAATGATCCTACCGAAATGGGGAATATCTGCGACATGGAGGTAAGTCTTCCTGGTCCAAAACTATTTGCCACTTCCAATGAAAAGAATTACGAAATGGCTGTAAAAGAAACTATTAGTGATATTGAGAGACAACTCAAAAAACGAAAAGCAAAATTTACAAATCAAAATATATCCTCTTAATTAAAACCAATAGTTAAGTTTTAATTATAAATACCTAAAGGAGCTACTGAATACTAAGTTTTAGAGTATTCAGTAGCTCCTTTTTAGTAAAACCTAGTTTTTGATGCTTCTGGTTGGTTTTAGCTATTCTATTTAGGTAATGATACCAAATTAGACCTATAATGACGCAATAAATCGTTTCTTTTTCGCCTGCTTTTCATCAAAAATAATTACCGTAGCTAAGGCTATGCAAGTTATTTTTGATTTCAATCAATCAAAAAACCTGTACTGAGCTACGTCGTAGTATAATTCAATTTATTCATACGGCATTATAAATATAATTTGGTATGACTTATTTTTTAAGTGAATCTTTAAGACTTGTTTTTTGAAAACTCAATTAGTAGGATGTCTAAGCATCCTCGACTCCCTAGTCCTATAAAATCAACTCTTTTCAAAAAGCAGCCTTAATTTTGTAATCATGATAAGTTCGCTCTTATTTCTCCCCCACACGGCATTGGTTAAGGTTTGAGCTATTTTTAAAATGAGATTTTTCTCTCTATATAAACAGAGTTTTATGCTTCAAATAAAAATTTTCAAAGTTTTTATAATACTCTTAAGCATCTATGCGCTCATAATCAAACTACCTAAACACAATAAAGCATCGGTATTGAATTCATTATCGCAGTGCTCTCGTTTTCCTATTCTTTTTCAACGATTTAGCTAAGGGTTTATACTCTTCTTCTTTTAAAAGCTGGTCTGATGTAAAATCGAATAAAAAAATTCACTGAGTTTTTGGTAAAGAAATAATTCTGTCACATTTGTATTTTCCATTAGTTCAATAAGCTTTAGGATAAACACATCTTTAAAAATTGTTAATAAATATGATATTCATCAGGTTTATATTTGCGTATCTTTAAAAAATGGATGCATTTAAAAAGGGGAGTAATATTTTTAAAATTCTATCTGAAGCAGTTTCAGAAGGTATAATTATCGTAAATACCTCTCACATTATAGTGGAGACCAACGACTCCGCCAATCAAATTTTCGGATATGAAAAAGAAGAATTGATTGGGGAGCATTTGGATATTCTCATCCCCAACCAATACCGTCACGGTCATGATAAACACGTGGCTGGGTTTATGGAAAAAGGGCAAAAGCGGCAGATGGGCCGGGGGCGAGATTTATACGGCTCTCGCAAAGATGGTAGCGAATTTCCAGTTGAAGCGGGTTTAAACCCCTTTAGTGTCTATGAGAATAATTATGTCATGGCCTTAGTCATAGATATTTCGGTAAGAAAAAAAGCTGAACAGGAGTTGCAACATTGGGCAAACATCTTTAACGAATCTCTAAATGAGATCTTTATTTTTGATTCTAAAACGCTTCAATTTTTAAATGTAAATAAAGGGGCTCTAAAAAATATAGGTTATTCACTTGAAGAGCTTAAAACCATGACTCCTCTAGATATCAAGCCGGATTTTGATAGAACTCAGTTTATTGAAAAAATAAAACCACTTCTTAATGATTCTTTGGATAAGTTGAAATTTTATACTATCCATAAACGCAAAGATGGCACTATATATCCTGTGGAAGTTCACCTTCAAAAATCATCTTTGCGAGAAAACGACATGTTGGTAGCGATTATACTCGATATTACAGAGCAGGAAAAATACACCCAGAAACTAGAGGAAACTGTAGATCAACGCACTCATCAACTCCAAAAAGCTTTAACGAAAGAAAAGGAGTTAGGAGAACTGAAAACCAAGTTTTTGTCTTTGGTTGCTCATGAGTTTAAAACCCCTCTTAGCGGTATTATGACCTCTGCGACTTTAGCTGGAAAATATACCAGGGAAGAACAGCAATCGAAACGTGAAAAACATTTAAAAACGATTCGAGGTAAAGTCAAGTATTTGAATAATATCATCAACGATTTTTTATCTATAGAGCGTTTAGAAAGTGGAAAGTTTAATTATACTTTTTCAAAATTTCCTATAAGCAAAGTGGTAAATGAAGTTATTTATGACGCAAATATGCTTTTAAAAGAAAACCAGCATATTGAATATCCAGACCATATAGATTCAATTTATTTGAACTTTGATGAAAAGATTTTAGAACTTATATTAACCAACCTCATCAATAATGCTATTAAATATTCTTCTGAAGATTCTACAGTTTATATTGTAGCCGAAGAAATTGATGATAAATTAGCTTTCTCTATTCGCGATGAAGGCATTGGAATTCCTGAAGCAGAACAAAAACATATTTTTAACAGATACTTTAGAGCAGAAAACGCTCTATTGAATCAAGGAACAGGCATTGGTCTAAATATTGTAAAAACCCACTTGGAAAATTTAGGGGGGACTATCACTTTTACAAGTACTGAAGGTGAAGGCTCAGTATTTAATGTGAAGATCCCATTGAAGACGTCTTAATAAATAACTATGAAAACAATACTTTTAATAGAAGATGATAGTGCATTGAGAGAGAATACAGCAGAACTGCTAGAACTTTCAGATTATATGGTACACTCAGCACCTAACGGAAAAATAGGCATTGAAGTTGCCAAAAAACAACTACCAGATCTCATTGTTTGTGATATCATGATGCCACAAGTCGATGGTTATGGGGTTTTAGAAGCTATTTCCTTGGAGCCTACCACCACTCACATTCCCTTTATTTTTCTCTCAGCCAAAACTGAACATAAAGAAATAAGAAAAGGAATGGATCTTGGGGCCGACGATTATCTTACCAAGCCCTTCGAAGAAGAGGATTTACTAAGTGCTATTGAGAGTCGTCTCGCTAAAGTTAAAATTCTTTCAACGATGAAAGAAACTCCATCTCATACTAATGAAGCTGAAGGAGATGTTCGAAATCTAAATGAGTTAAAAAATCTTTTTGATGATACAGGAGAGATTTTGAAATTTAAAAAGGGAGAAGTTATTTTTAAAGAAAGTGCGCCGTCTCATAGAATTTTTCTTATTCTTAATGGGGTTGTTAAAAGTCATAAAATGGAGGAAAATGGTAAAGAGCTCATTACAGCCTTGTACAAACCTGATGACTTTTTAGGGTTCACCTCTTTTACAGACAATATTCCATACCAAGAAACGGCAACTGCTGTGGAAGAAGTCGAATTGGCGGGTATCTCAAAAAATGAGTTAAACACTATTTTAGTTCAAAATCAAAATGTCTCATTGGAATTAATGAATGTCCTTACAGAGTCTGTTTCTGAAATAAAGAAGCAGTTATTGCAGATGGCTTACAGTTCAGTAAGGAAAAAAACAGCACAAACCCTACTTCAGTTTGCCCTTCTTTTGAATAAAAAACCAGAGGACGCTATAAATATTTCTAGAAGTGATTTGGCAAGTGTAGCTGGCATAGCTCCAGAAAGTTTGATTCGAACTCTATCTGAATTCAAGAAAAAAGGGTTGATTGAAATAGCAGGCCGGAACATAAAAATCCTTCAATTAGAAAGTTTGGCAGAAGTACAATAATCCCTTAGTTGATTTTTATCATATTTAAACCTAGCTGACATCGATACTTTTGTTCACACAAAAAGGATGATGCAGCATATTTTAATACCTACAGATTTTTCTCAGCATGCGTGGAACGCTACGAGCTATGCTTTACAGTTTTTTAAGAGTGTAAATACCACCTTTCATTTTTTTCACATCGAAAAGCCAAACGACTTAAGTGAAAACCCCCTACACTTGGATAGTCTTGTCACCTCAAAGACAGCGTCAGAAGGGAGTTTAAAAATGAAAGAATGGAGGCAAAAGGTGACTGCTTATGATACGTCTACCAATCATTATTTTAAAGAGGAAAGTGTGGAGTCCTCTTTTGTAGAGGCTATAAAAACCTATATCATCAAGCATTCTATAGATTTACTGGTTATGGGTTCTAAAGGAAGTTCTTGCTTTACAGGAAGGGCCATTGGCAGTAAAACAGCTAGGGTTATTACACGAGTAAAGTGTCCTGTACTTATAATTCCGGAAAAGGCTGTTTTTAAGAAACCAACCCGTATAGGTCTTTTAACTGACTTCAATTTGGTTTATAAAAATAAGGTTATTAAGACTTTACTGGCTGTGGCAGATATTTATAAATCGTCAATTAGTGTCTTACGCGTAGCACAAGCCGAAAATGCATTAGAGGATTCTCAAAATAGCAACAGGGAATTACTTAAAAACCAATTAAAAGAGGTTTCTCATAGTTTTCATGTGATAGAGAATCCAAATTTAGAAACAGCTGTGCAGTCCTTTGTAGATAGTATGCAGATAGAAATGATAGCCATGATTGCCAAAAATTTGAATCTTTTTCAGCGCTTGCTTTTTAAGCCCCAAGACCCAAATAAGAATTATCCTATGCATATTCCATTTTTGGTTTTGCACGAATAAAAAAGGCATAGAATAGTCGATTATGATATTTATCATTTTACAATCGACAGAGGTGCTTAATTTTAATGTCTTATTGAGGGTTTAAGCTGTATGCTATTAATCAGGCTTTCCAAGGCTGAGCTTGAAATTGTGAAATTATTTGACGAATTCATCCCTCATAGGGTCATCTTAAAGTTCTTGAATAATCTTAAAAAAACGACAATATGCGAAAGATATTGATTCCTACAGACTTCTCTAAAACTGCAAAAAATGCAATACAATATGGCTTGGAGCTATTCAAACATCAGGAGAGTGAATTTATAATTATGCATGCTTATGCAGATGAGGTGTATAAGAATGGGATGGAACTGGATCAAGAATCGTTCAATGTGTTTAAAGAAAACACCTGTCTGAAAGTGGAAAGTCAGCTACAAAACGAGGTGATAGAATTTTCTGAGCACTCTCCAAACCCTAAGCATACTTTTACCTACGAAGCCTGTTTTGGAAGCTTAGTGGATGAGACCAATGATCGTGTAGAAAGGGAAAATATCGATCTTGTAATTATGGGGACCAAAGGGAAAACCAACAATAAAGAGATCACTTTTGGTAGCCATACGCTCCAAGTTATAAAATATATTAAATGCCCAGTTTTAGCAATTCCAACAGGCTATAAAGAGACCACTCTCAACACTATCGGTTTTGCAACAGACTATATGCTTCCTTTTAAAAAGCGAGAGTTAAGATTACTGAGCACCTTGGCGATGCAGCTCTATGCTGTTATTTATATGGTATTTATCTCAGATTACAAAAGCTTATCTCGAAGACAACTAGACAATCGTTCCTTTTCAGAATATTGTTTAAGAGAAAACAAAACGGACTTTATCCAAGACACTGGAAAAAACATTACTGAAGGGATAAATAAAGTAGTGCAAGAACAGAATTTCGACATGTTAGTGATGGTGAATCAAAGGCATTCGTATCTAGAAAACTTGCTTTACCATTCTACTATTGAAAAAATAGGCTTACAACTTAAAATTCCCTTTTTAGTCTTACAAAACCTAAATCGCTAACCAAACACTAAATATCATGAAACGAATACTCTTGCCTACAGATTTTTCTGATAATTCCTTCAACGCCATACAGTATGCATTGCAAATATTCAAAGAGGATAGTTGTGATTTCTTTATTTTACACACCTATACTCCTGTCATGATCTCATCAGGCAGTATGTTGGATAGCGATACAGCATTATCCCTTCATACTATAGCGGAAAAAAGTGCTCAAAAAAAGATGAATGCTCTTATGGATAAAATTCAGAGTCAGTTTCCAAACCCCAAACATAGTATTAAAGGGCAGGTTTCCTTTAATTTACTGCTTACTGAAATGGAGACCTTGATTACCGAAAAGAATATAGATGTTGTGGTGATGGGTACTCAAGGAGCTACAGGGGCTAAAGAGGTCTTTATCGGAACTCAAACCATGTATGCCATCAAGAAATTGAATTGTCCTTTATTAGCAGTGCCTGCAAATTTTGACTACGAAGCTCCCAAAGATATTTTGTTTCCTACAGATTTTAATCTAAGGAAAACCAACACATATTTAACTATGCTTCGCGAACTTTGTAATAGTCACATTTCTCGTTTGCATATTTTAAATGCATATTATGGATATCCACTCAATGATGCTCAACTTGAAACCAAATCTTTTTTGGACGATTATTTCACTCATACAGCACATTTGTTTCACCTAGGTAAAGGCGGAGATGTACTTGAAGTTATAGAGCAATTTCAGATAAAGACTAAGATCAATCTATTGGTAATGATTCATAATAAACATAATTTTTTAGAAAATATGCTATTTAGACCTGTTATCAATCAAGTTGTATATCACACTCAGGTTCCCTTTTTAGTGATTCCTTCTGAAGAAAGACAATAAGCTCAGTTTTTAATCTCAGAACGCTATTTTTAAATACCTCAGTATTCCTAGAAATCAATTGATATCACTAATGGAGACTGATAAATATCATAGTTCGCAAGACGTATCTATTATATTTTAACAAATGATATACATAAAAATGAACAGTTGATTAAGGATTATAAGGTTCAATACGTTTCCAAAGAGGTCATTGCTGAAAGCGCAGATATCATTTTTATATGTTTCCCTCACAATAGTAGTACTCGCTATCTTATTGATAAAGATTATTTATTTCAGTTAAAAAAGAAACCAGTTCTTATAAATATTGCGAGGGGAGGCATCGTGCATACAGAGGAACTTTTAAAAGCTTTGGACGCCAATGTGATAAGCGGTTATGCCACGGATGTATATGAATTTGAACACGGGGTGTTTTTTTATGACCGTTCCAAGGAGATACCCAAAGACCCAATATTACATCAACTGCTTTGTCATCCTAAAACACTAGTCACCCCACACCAAGGCTTTGCGACTAATGAAGCTTTACAAGCTATTATTTCAACAACTTTTGAAAATTTGGAAGCTTGGAAAGCTGATAAAGATTCTGCTCATGAATTGTCCTAATTATCCTTGTGAAGAAATAGTAATGGGATATGAGTTCCGTAAGCTAGTTGCGATGTGTCTGAGCCAAAGAGTAAGCGCTTAAGGAAAGTTTCCTTTTCAATACTTACAGCATGAAGGTCTATTTTTAGTAATTGTGTAGTCGTATTCAAGGCGATCAATCCAGGGATGGTGTTGAGGTGAAAGTAGGTGTAGGGATAATCTAGAAAAAGCTTGTGGATACTTTGGTTATCTACTTTTTCACTTGCTTGTGTTTGTCTGGTATCATCTAATTCGAGAACATTTAGTCGACACTTATGCATAGTTAAGATGTCCTTGAAAATATCCATCCCCTTAAAGGATAATTCCTCCTCATTTTGCATAGAGAACAAGATTTCTTTGATACGGGAGTATGAATAATGTTCTGGGACCGTAAGTGCTGGGCAATCAACGTGTCTTATCACTTGTAATGTATTACTCCCGAAAATCACCTCTGAAGTATCTGAGGCGCCGTTGTTACCCATTATGATGAGATCTATGGCATTAATCTTTACGGCTTGCTTGATGGCAGATACAAAATCGTCATAATCAAACAATTCATGAAAGGTATAGGCTTGAGATTTATTTTCTTTGCTCAAAGCTTTGACCAAATTGTGAATTAGTGTTTTACTATCTTTTGCAATGCTGTCGTAAACGCTATCACTTTGAGAACCTGCAACGAGATCGGCAGTTATATACTCAGATGACTTTTGAATATTGAGGATGTAGAAATGGCACTCTTCATTTTCGAAAAATTTCATCGCATATTCTATTGCGTTCTTAGAGTTTTTTGAAAAGTCTGAAGGTAAAAGGATATTTTTCATTTGTTGAAACATTTATACCTTATAAAAATAATATTTAAAATTTAGCTACATATGATAATAGTCAGTGAAGAATAGAATCTTAAATCGAAATTTACCTTCAGTATATAATACAAATTTGAACTTATAATGTCGTAATAAATTGTTTTACCGAAATGAATTCGGCACAGGTTTTTTTCGCTTGCTTTTTATCAAAAATAATTACCGTAACCAAGGCTATGCTAATTATTTTCAACTTCAATCAATCAAAAAACTTGTGCTGAGCTACGTCGAAGTTTAATTCAATTTATTTATACGACATTATAAATTTAATTTGGTATAATGTAAAACCCAGATAGATTACGTTCTATCTGGGTTTTTGTTTGATCCTGTGGAGAGTTTGGCTAATTCCAACATGAATCATAATTAACAATAAATAACTCTGGATAAAGGATATTCATAATAGAGAGTATTTTGCTAATTGAGGATTGCTTCTTGAGTCGATGCGACCCAATTCATACCTTTTTGGTAACGAACAATACCATTTTTATCGGTTGGGTCCATCACCAAAAGGTATATCCATTCATTATCTAACAGGGATTTTAAATTTTTATTTTTGTTTAAAATTTCTTGTATTCTTTGCTTCGGAGCTTGAATTAAGACCGAAAGTCTTAGAGGTTGATGGTAGGCTTTTTCATCGGTTTCATTTACTGACTGTAGAGGAAGACCAATCTTCAGATCTCCTCCGTTTCCTTGAACCACACCAAACGTACCTGTTATATTATGAGTAATTTTAGAGCCTCCTCCGTAGGTTTCATTATCAACAGATGAGAAATAATAGTGATTATTGATCCATTGTGTAACAACCATAGGCCCTTGCATAATCTGTTCTAAGGCATCACCTGTTGTATCCAGTTTCCAGTTATAAGAATGGAGAAAGCAATTGCCGTGTAAGTTCATTGTTTTAGTAAGTGAACGAGGACCTACAATAAATCCTGCGTTTTTCGCTAAACCCCATTCTGGGCGTGTTTCAGACCAATCGTTTGTTTTTTTATGTGCTGCTTTTATACTTTTCATTCCTGAGCCTAGGCGCTCCTGAGTGGCGGTTTGCTGAGCAAAATGCAAATCGATTTTTAATCGATCTAACTTTTCTTTATGAGAGTTTGGAACTTCAGAATCGAACATTACGATTTCGTCTGTGGTTGTGTTGTGTTCTGCTCCGATGAAGACGGTATCTTTTGGGATAGTTATCCCTTCTTTATCTTTTAATAGAGTTCTAACTTCAGGAAGATTAGCTAATTTAGCCAGCATCCTTGCATTATGTCTGCCTGGACTAGCTGCACAGGCGCCGCAATCCAGACTTGACCCAAATGGATTATTAGCTGAATGGCTGCCGTGTCCCACAAAAAGAATTAGTGGTGAAAACTGTTCCCATCCCATTAGAGCGAAGGCGGATTTTACAATAGCAGCTTTTTCTTTTATGGGAATCCCATCGTCTGAATTATTTTTATTTTCAATAGGCTCAATCTTAGGCTCACAGCTTCCCTCGTGGGATAGTTTGTTATTCTTATTAGGACGGTATAATTGTCCTGGAATTAGAGTGCGAGCTAGAAGAGACATTCCATAGAAAACGCCTGAACCGTCTACATATCCGAAAGCTGAGGGAAGCATGTTTTTCATGCGCTTCAAAAAGTGATTTGTGAATTTTTGGATTTCCTGTTGTTTTTTATAGGCCGTCAGTTTATGCTCTTTATCGACTTGAGCAAATTCTGATACCGAATATGCAGAATCCAAAATAGGGGGGCATGATTTTCTAATGATCTCATTATTCAAAGGCTTATAGTTCATGGGGATTCCAAAAAAACCAGCGTAACCAAAGGTTTCATAATGGCCTTTAGATTCTACGTTTCTCCGTATTAGCTCCGACCGTGTATCGATACAAAAGACCAGTTGAGCCTCTGGAAGGTCATCCACTTTTTTGTTTTTGGGTTTATTTTTCAGGCTATTTTCTAGTTTATTTTGCCAGCTTTTTTCCCAAGCTTTTAGCCATAAATAGGAGAGGTCTATCGACGAATTTTCAGTCTCTTGAGTGGGTTTAATTGGAAGTATTTCTGCATCTATGTGGTTGGCTAGCCATAAACGAACTGCTAAGTAATCTTCGAGTGTGATTTTACAATTTTGATGCCAGATCGAATTTTCTTCTGCTCTATATTTTATATATCCAGTCCACCCAGGTAACGCGGCTAAGTGACTTTGAACAATTGTAAGACACTCTTCTTCAGAATACTTTTCTAAAATTTGAAACAGAACCTCTTCACCAGACTTAGGAATTTCAGATATAGATCGTAAATGAACTTGGTTATCGTATGGAATCAAATGTCTCCAAGCATCAAAAAAGCCTTCGCTTTTATTAGGGAGTTCCCATTCTGCTAAGCCTTCATCGAGGAAAGGTATGAGCCATTTTAAAACCATCCGGTCCAAGTCGCCATTGTTATTTCTAATTGGCTCGGACTTATAAGAAGACATTTCAGTAAGGCACTCTTCAGGAGATTGTGTTATATGATGCTCAGTTAGAAGTGCGATTAATTCTTCGTTGTCTATTTCTCCTTGTTCCCAAGCTTCTCGAAATACTGATGCCCTCGGAAAGGATTTCCCACCGAGTAAGTGTTCAGCATCTGCTGCAGCTTTTTTGAAGTGAGCCTTCTCATAACCGGATAATGGATTTGAAGTCACAAAAGAATATAGTGGCCAGGTTTTACCCACTACTCTTGAAGCTGTCTCAATGATGTCTTGAAGCTGTTCTTTTGTCATTTGATTACTTTTTTATAAGTAAGGACTGTTTTATGATGAGGCTGAGATAAGTTGAGAAGCTTAACGTAGAGCCATGGTATTTTTCTGTATACTCCCAATTTCATAATAAAAAAGCCCAGCAGGAAGATGATACCAAAAGTGATTTGTAACACGGTTAGAGAATGTGGGACTTGAATCATTGGCATTTCTTTCATAATTGAGGTGACTGCATTAAGTAACAGCGCATAAAGCCCTATTCCAGCTATAAATACTGCGCTTGGTACAATTACTTTTTGTACAAGTGTGAGACTCTGTTGTTTAACAATATTATAGGTGGCTTGCCCAACGGTAATGGCGACGATAAGCGTTAAAAATATACTGCTGTCGGTTAAGTTGGTTTTTCCCGTAAGTAGGGTAAATAACCCAGCACCTAAAGCTCCAAAAATCAATACCACTATAATTTGCATAGCGTTTATTTTAAGGTCTAACTGCTTTCGAGGGGCGTTATTCGCAATTTCTTCTCCAGAAGATAAAAAAAGATAAGCTTTATAGAAGCCGTGTAAGATCAAGTGGACCACTGCAGCATTAAAAAAACCGAGTCCGCACTGCATAATCATAAATCCCATTTGGGCGATGGTGGAGCAAGCTAATTTCTGCTTAACATTTGCCTGAAGTAATTTTGCGAACTGCGCTATGATGGCAGTCAATCCTCCTATAATAAAAATAAGAGTTAAGGTGTTGGAGGTAATAACCACTGTAGAAAACAGGGCCAATAAAATCCCAGAACCATTCACAAAACCTGCATGCATCAATGCAGAGGCTGGCGTTGGAGCAGTCATAGAAGAAAGTAGCCACCGGTGAAAGGGATAAATGGCGGACTGTATAATGGCAGCTGTGATAATAAGTAGTGCGGCAATAAGAAGAAAATAAAAGGGAACCGACTCTAGATTGTCGACAATGCCTGATAACGTAAAGTGATTGGTTAAGAATGCAAGTATAATAACCCCTATACTCAAAAGTAATGTTCCTGCTAGAAAAAATTTTTGAGAAAATTTTTGGGCCTCTCTTGCTTCTCCCCAATCTGAATTGACACCTATCAATCTTGCCATAAAAACACCCATAGCAAACCAGGATAGCAATAAAGCTAAAATATGATCCGACATGACGAAGACCATAACAGATCCTGTAAATCCTAAGCTCAACAAGGTGAAGCGTTTGTGAAACTTAAAGCCTTTGAGGTAATTTTTGGAATAAGTGCTTACAATAGCACTGAAAAAAGTGACAGTCATCCAGATAAGAAGTGTAAATCCGTTGATTCTGAAGGAATCAGTCAAATTCCATTGAGGTGTTTTGATCTGGTAATAGATAAGCGCACCCATACTGGTTAAAAATGAGAGCCAAAGTAGGGGAGTAGCAATTTTTGAAATAACAGGATTTGAAAAGGCTTTAACAGGAGGGGTTAAAACTGATGGTGATAACGTGTTGGTGGTGTTATTCAAAGCCATTTATATAAAATATCAAATTAAAGATGAGTATGAAAGTGGGGCAAAGGTTTTGCCCTTTTCTTATTTAAGCTAATCAGCTATACTCAAATTCAAAATACCGTTAATTTTTAAATTCTTTCCTTTAGCTTTTAATTCAGCAATAAATTCTTCAGCATGTCTTTTTTCTTCTTCCAATTCGTTTATGCGATTGCTTAGCGGCTTTGGGTCATTGTTATGATCTCTTTCCCAAAGTTGCAGACCTTCTATCTTGTGGTAGTTGATCTTTTGGTTAATCAAAGCAGATATAATGTCAGACGCTTGAGAGGGTGTAAATTCGCCATCAACCAACTGGATGTTTTGTACTTTGATTTCCTTTGAAGTTATGCTTTTTGTTTCCATAGGTTTTGAGATTAAATGATTACTACAAATATTATATTTTTTAAACATTTATTTTTATTTACATTTGCAATAGTTTATATAAAAATTATTTATGAAATATACTTTACATCAACTCCAGTTATTTTTGGAAATATCACAGTGTAAGAGCATAACGAAGACAGCAGAGACTCTTCATTTATCTCAACCCGCAGTATCCATACAGTTGAAGAATCTACAGGATCAATTTTCTATTCCTTTAACTGAAGTTGTTGGCAGGAAGCTTTATGTCACTGAATTTGGAATGGAAATCGCTGAAGCCGCTAAGAAAATTATCGAGGAAGTGGATGCCATAAATTATAAGTCTTTATCCTATGCAGGCAAACTTTCAGGTAAGATTAAAATTTCTGTGGCCTCTACGGGTAAATATGTGATGCCCTATTTTTTATCGGATTTTATGAACAAACATAAGGGCGTAGATCTGATTATGGACGTGACCAATAAAACTAAAGTACTAAGGAGTATGGAGCGCAATGAAGTGGATTTTGCCCTTGTGTCTGTACTTCCTAAAAAACTAAAAGTAAACTCTGTAGAGCTTATGAAGAACCAATTGTACTTTGTAGGAGGGAGTCAACTCGAACTAAAACAAGTTCCTACCCAAAAAGAATTGTTTACTAAGTTGCCACTCATCTTTCGAGAAGAAGGATCTGCTACACGAAATGCTATGGAGCAATTTACTTCTAAACATAGTTACCAAATAAGGAAAAAAATAGAACTTACTTCCAACGAGGCCGTTAAACAAGCTGTTCAGGCAGGCTTGGGATTTTCAATTATGCCTTTGATTGGGATTAAAAATGAACTTAAGGAAAAAGAGTTGCAAATTATTCCTGTGAAAGGTTTACCAATTTCTACCACATGGCAAGTCATTTGGTTAAGCTCTAAGAATCTTTCTCCTGCCGCTACCGCTTATCTAGAATATCTAAAAATAAATAAAGAGCGCATTATTGATTCTCATTTTTCTTGGATTAAAAAATACGAATCATAAGAAGGTGGTGTAAGGGTCTTGGTTTTTTTTTGATTATTAAAATAAAACCTAAACAATTATGGATCATAACTTTAAGGGTTAAAAGGTCATTTTTCTAAATTGTACACTTAAAACATCACCTCAAAAAAGCCATACTCGTTTACTGATGGATGTCTCTTTGAATAGTATGAAAAGGGAAGGAGTTGAGGTTTAGGTATTGAGGCCTGTAGATTTTGACTTGCTTGTTGGTGTGCTGCCTAATATCGAAGAGTACGATGCAGATAAGGACGATTGGCTTCAGCTTTATAAAAAAATTATAGATGCCGATATTCTAATTCTAGGAACCCCGATTTGGCTTGTAGAACGATCTTCAATTGCCTCCAAAGTTATAGAGCGCCTTTATGCTATTAACCTCGCACTTAAAGATCTTTAATTTTATGCAGCATATTTGATGCTCTCATGTTTAAAATATTTTGCTACCCTTTCGCTATCATTTTGAAGCATTTTCATATGATTCTCTAAATTTTCTTTCATTTTTTCTTGTGTTTTTGGTGCCGGTTTATCCGAGAGTCCATACTTTAAATCGCAATTCAGATATTCATCTGGGTTTCGCTCAGGTGAGTATGATGGCAGGTAAAATAGTTCTATGGTTTCGCCATTTTCTTCCGCCCATTTCTTTACAACTTTACTATGATGGACTCGTAAATTATCAAGGATTAAGAATACTTTGGTTTCTTGCGATTTGATGAGCTGTTCTAAAAATTGAATAAATACATCTGAGTTCATATTTTCTTTATATATCATAAACTGAATTAAACCCTGATTTGTAACTGTAGAAATCATGTTGATTGAAAACCGCTTCGACATATGTTTTTTAACAGGAGTTTTTCCTTTTGGAGCATAGGAACGTCCATGATGATTATTGTTTTTTACACCCGTTTCATCCCCCCAATGGATAGTTGCCTTCTCTTGTTTTGCCTTCCCTTTTATTGCTGGGTATTCTTCGTCTAACCATTTTTGAACTTTTTTGGAACATTGTTCATAAGCTCTCTTTTTTGGCTTTTGAGGCGTGAATCCCCAAGCGTTGAGATAATTACCGACAGCTCTTCTTCCGATTGTAATACTAAACTCTCTTGCTATCAAATCCCTTACTGCCCTTGTAGTCCACAAAGCATAATCTAACTTTAGTTGATCGGGCATTACATCAATAATCATTTTTTGGATTGCAGCTTCTTGATCTTTATTGAGTAGTTTTCGATCTTCTGATTTGACTCCTCGTTTTTGATATGACAAAGATTTATGACCTTCTTTATTGTAAAGCTTCCACCAATCTCTAACAGTATTTACATGAACACCGTAAAACAGAGCTATGTCTTTTTTTTTATCTCCACGTTTTATCATTTTTACAGCATCCCTTCGAATTATACCTCTTTCCTGATCAGAAACACTCCTTAAGTCTATTTTTTCCATCTATAAATATACGAAATATTTAACTATAAATAAAGAACTATTGATTCGAAGTTAATATGAGTCGTTATCACAACGATAAAGGTCAATATATTTATCATGGTAAAGCAGGGGGTTATGTGATTACGGGGAATGAATATGGAGTAAAACATTGTGCAATGGGCATGCTTTTCGCTTTGCAGCATCTTGGATATAGCATCCCACCACAAGCAGATGCGAGATGGATAGGTGAAGTGGGATTAGGCCCAAGTTATGGAGATACAGAATGGGATGGAAAAACATTGGACGAACCACAAAAGGTAAATTCCAATTTCACCAATTGGAATATCACCTTTATGACTTATACCAATTTAAACCTATAATGTCGCAATAAATCGTTTTACCGAAACGAATTCGGCACAGGCTTTTTTCGCCTGCTTTTCATCAAAAATAATTACCGTAGCAAAGGCTATGCTAATTATTTTTGATTTTAATCAATCAATTAAAAAATAATTCAATTTATTCATACGGCATTATAAATATAATTTGGTATTACAACTTATTGCACCTAGCCAAAATGCTTAAAGATCAAGGCGGGTACCCTTCTTATGGGAATTCACGTAAAGACTGGGATGCTGGAACCCGTTGGAATTTTGAAAACCCTAAATGAAGAAGGTATTAATTCTGTTTTTAGGTAAGAAAAACGTATGATTTATAGAAATTTAAATTTAGGTGTTAAAAATTAATTAGTTAAGCTTCTTAAGCCTAGATATGAAACCGAATCGGAAAACTTTGTTAAAGATATTCATAAGCAGTAAACCTAATAATGCTTATCAATTAAAAAATATCGATATTAGTTTTTATTCATAATTCAATTGTCTAACTCTTTTAGAGTGAGACAGCAATACAATAACAAAATGAAAATAGCGATATTTAGCTCAAAAACGTATGATCAAGATTATTTTGAAAAATATGAAGAAGACTACAACTATAAGATTTCATTTTTCGAAGCGGCTTTAAATAAGGACACTGCTAACCTAAGCATTGGGTTTGAAGCAGTTTGTATTTTCGTTAACGATAACATTGACAAGGAAACAATAAAACGGCTATCTAAAAACGGCGTAAAACTTATTGCTTTGCGCTGCGCAGGTTTTAATAATGTAGATGTGGAAGCTGCAAAAGAGCATGATATCAAGGTAGTTCGGGTGCCTGTCTACTCACCACCAGCCGTGGCTGAACACTCTATGGCACTTATTTTAACTCTTAACCGTAAAACACACAAAGCTTACAACAGAGTGCGGGAAGGTAACTTTTCTTTAAAAAATCTTATTGGCTTTAACCTGTCTGGTAAAACGGTTGGCGTTATAGGAACTGGACAAATTGGGGCGGCCTTTTGTAAAGTTATTAAAGGCTTTGGATGTAAGGTTATCGCTTTTGACATTTCAAAATCTGACGAATTGATGAATTTAGGAGTAGAGTATTTGCCGTTGGACGACGTATTTAGACAGTCTGATGTTTTGTCTTTGCATTGCCCTCTTAATACTCATACACATCATATGATCAATAAAAAGTCGATAGCCTTGATGAAAAATGGGGTGATGATCATCAACACAAGTCGAGGAGCCCTCATCAATACTGTGGATGTTATTGAGGGGCTTTCCGATAGGAAAATCGGGTATTTAGGTATTGATGTTTACGAACAAGAAGAAAACTTATTTTTTGAAGACTTGTCTGAAAGCATTATTCAAGATGATCTCATCTTACGATTGAATGGCTTCCCAAATGTTTTGATTACGTCGCACCAAGCGTATTTTACAAAAGAAGCTATGGACCAAATCACGATAACAACTCTTGAAAATATAAAAGCTTTTGAAAACCATCTGGAATTAACCAATGAAATCAAATAGGGCTATGCATAAAGGAACAGAGTCTACACATAAAGTTTTTACTCGATCTGATATAGCTTTTGTAGCACGACCCTTTTCAATCTAAGTTAATGCTTTTCTAAATTGGCTCTTTTGAAATTCAATAGAAAGTCTTATTTTTATAACTATATCCATAATTGTAATCACTATCAAAATCAATTCTATATCACTTAAAAGTTTAAATAAAAGACCTGATATTCAAACTGATAGCAAACTCAATGCCGCCTTTATTCAGTTTGAAAAGCTCATAGAGGCGTTAAAAGATAAATCTCTACCTGACTCTATTGTGGATTCCATCAATGCAAGTATTGAAGGCTTAAATTTAATTTCCGACTCTGCAAAAGACTTAAAATCTCAGATAAAAGCCAAGCAATCTAACCTGATTAAGTTACTGGAAAAGGAGATTAAAATTGTACCTAAAAACTACTATCGCACTATGTGGTTGAGTCTTGGAATGGCAGCTATTGGGATTCCAATGGGTGTTGCTTTTGGAGCGATTTTAGGCAATATGGCTTATTTGTCAATTGGTTTGCCCATTGGATTAGGGATTGGAGTTGCTATTGGTTCATCCATGGATCAAAAGGCATTGAAAGAAGGACGGCAACTCGATGTTGAAATTTAAGGTTACACCCATTCTTTACCATATACTTTTGTCTTTGACTTTTGCAAATGCGACGCATGCTAAAAGAGTGATAAAAAATGTAATTAATGCTTATGCCGACATAAGATTACACTTATATTTGGGCTTTTAAATACCTAATATGGTTTATAAAAACACAGTGCAATTCCAACGTTTCATGACTTTATTAATCTGTAGCCATATTTCAGGACTAGATCTTTAAATCTATGCAACAACTTACCAGTTGTCCTATTTGTAATTCTACCTCTATAGGTTTTTTTATTAAAACACCAGCTCAGATGCACTCAGATAAGGAATTGTTTAATTTTGACCAATGTGCTGACTGTCAACTTGTATTCTTAAACCCCAGAGTGCCTTTAGATCAACTTAAAAACTACTACACGTCTCATTATTTACCTTACAGAGGAGCAAAAGCCTGGGGGAGGTATGAGCAACTGGTAGAGAACAGTCAGCGAAAGTTAGATGCAAAACGGGTGAAGCGAGTCAAAAAGGCTCACAGTATATCTCCGGAGTCTTTAGTCCTAGATATTGGCTGTGGCAAGCCAAGCTTTTTAAAGGCTTGTCAAAAAGAGTTGAAATGTAATACTATGGGTATTGATTTTAGTGATGAAGGGTGGAAAGAGCAACCAAGTCATTTCGACGGATTAGACTTACAAGTAGCAGAAATTAAAGACTTACCCAGCAGTTTGAAGCCCGATGTCATTACCATGTGGCATTATTTAGAACATGATTATACTCCGCTTGAAAATCTAACTTATCTCAAATCCATTTCGAAACCATCCACAACACTCATCATTGAAATTCCCAATTTCGATTCCACGAGTAGAAAAAAATATGGTGAAAACTGGGCAGGTTGGCATACACCACGTCACATTTCATTGTTCTCACCGAACAATGTCGAGTTATTACTTCAGAAAAGTGGTTGGAAAGTCACTAAACTAATGGCTTACGGAACTATGAATCATTATCTGCTTTATTGGATGAGCGAGATGGAGCAAAAAGGAATCAAGTGGGATAAAAATATGCAAGATGAGTTTTGGGAGTTTATGCGGGGGATGATACTATTTATGCCGAAAAAATGGAATGAGAAAAAATCTTCTCTTGGAATTATGACAGTCATTGCAACTCCACAGTAGAGTCTTATTTCTAGATAGATGATTATTTTAGAGAGATATAACTAATTTTAGAAGATACATTTCAATCAAATAGACCACAAAGATCATGATTAATGAAACTTACTTTAAGCATTTTCCAACCTTAGAAAGTGAAAGACTTTTATTAAGAAAGTTAGAATTGACCGATGCTCCAGAGATACAATCTATTCGTTCGGATGAAAGTGTTATGGTATATATGGATTCTGAAAGACAATCGACGGTAGGACAATCTGAGCGATTTATTTCTATGAAGCTAAAAATGTATCAAGAAAACACCGGAATTTTTTGGGCTATTATTGAGAAATCGACTAATGCATTTATAGGGGATTTTGCATTTTTTAAAATGGATCATAAAAATTCTAGAGGGGAGGTAGGATATACTTCAAAATCAGAATTCTGGGGAAAGGGCTATATGCAGGAAGCCATGACTTCTGTCTTTAATTTTGGCTTTAACGAGTTAAACCTCCATAGCTTAGAAGCCCATATTAATCCTGAAAATGATAAATCTCGAGCGATATTGACAAAAATGGGATTTCAAAAGGAAGCCTATTTTAGAGAGAATCATTATTACGATGGAAAGTACTTAGATAGTGAAACTTATTCGCTACTCGCCTCCGAGTTTAAAATTGATAAAAATAAAGGCTAAAATGTGAATCTAGTACTTACCTAAATATCTTCGTTCCGAAATAAGGGGCAATTCGTTAAGAGTTAGAGTTAAAGTCTTATTTTTATGTTTTCATAACAATAGGGCTATCTAACAATATAACTTATGACTTTAGATTTAAAGCTTAAGAAGAACTTGATTATATTTGGAATCCCATTTTTAATCATAGGTATAATGGTAGCCATTGCGGAATCTTCCATTTTTATTGCAAACCCGAATAGTTTATCGGTTGGAATTACTTTTGATTTACTTCTAACTCTCCCTTTTGTTTATTTTTTGCTCATCAGAAAAACAAGTATTCCAAAGACAACGGTAGTTCCTTTTTTAATATTTGGAGTTATCATATGTTCATTCATACTTCCAATTGAACATCAAAATTATCTCAGCCTTTTTAAGATGTGGGTGCTCCCTGTTGTTGAATTATCGATTTTATCATTTGTTATTTTCAACGTCCGTAAGGGAATAAAACGCTACAGACTAAACAAAAACGAATCTTTCGACTTTTTCACAACTTTGAAAAGCACATGTTATGATATTCTTCCCAAAGGAATAGTTATGCCACTAGTCACCGAAATTGCAGTTTTTTATTATGGATTTTTGAATTGGAGAAAAAGAGAATTAAAGAATAATGAATTTACTTACCATAAAGACAGTGGTACAATTGCCTTATTGATTGCAGTCATTTTTATCGTAGCTATTGAGACTTTTGTCATTCATATTTTAGTGCAAAGATGGAATAATACCATCGCTTGGATCTTGACTTTTTTGAGTATTTATTCTGCCATTCAAATATTAGGGCTTTTAAGATCGATGTCTAAAAGACCAATATCTATTGAAAATGCTAGGCTTTATCTTCGTTATGGAATTATGAACGAAACCACTATCGAACTCAATATGATTGAATCGATTATACTTTCATCTAAAGATATCGAACTCAATACAGAAAGAAGGAAATTATCGATTTTAGGAGAATTAGAAAGTCATAACGTAGTTATTCGTCTAAAGGAGGAAAACACCTTGTTTGGGCTCTACGGCATTAAAAGAAAATACAAAGTTTTAGCTTTATATGTTGACAATAAAAAAGAGTTTCAACACCAAGTGAATAAATACATTTAATAACTAAGTATTTGTATGATTGGTATAACCCGAAAATTACCACCTCTGGGAACCTAACTTTGATAACCAGCAGGTGTCCCAATCTTGATCGCAAGAGTAAAACAGAAAAATTAAATAACAAATCTAAAAATGCATTTTTAAGATATTTTCATTAACTTAATTTTTTAATAATGAGAATTAATCAGTAAATGATCTATCAAAAACATAATCTAAGCATCAAATAATTTATAACTGTGGAAAACCAAGACTTTAAGATTAGTATTAAGACAGTTTGGGTTTTAGTGATAGGAAATTTTTTACTAACTATTCTAGGGGCATTTGCCAAAGTACAGCATTGGGAATTTTCTCAAGTCCTTTTGACAATTGGTCTAATTATTTTTTTCTCAACTTGGATAATTGTTTTTAGTGATATGGCAAAGAATAGAATAAACAATAAGTTTTTTTGGATGATTTCTATGTTCATTCTTCCAACCATTTCACCTCTAATTTATTTGATACAACGAAATAAATTAATTAGACTTGAGAACAGTTTTGGTCTGTAAAAAACTAATTTATGCTAACCTCTCAACCAACTCCTTTAAATCCTTGATTACCAAATTAGGCTTTGGCAACTTAGAATAGAAAAACTTTCCTTACCGTTGGACAAAGGCGGTTTGTAAACCCAAACGTTGAGCACCAATACTATCCCAAGCATGCAGCTACTGTCGCCTTCATTAAGCAATTTCCTCTTAGGATAAGACATAGCCATTGGTCTTAGGATGGGGTTAAAACGCTTAAAGGCTTCTACGCTATAAAGACCAACATGATATTTCAACCTGAGGAAACTCCATCTGTTGTTCCAACTTGCTTTGTCCACCATCGGCTAAAGCCACGAGTCTAAAGCCTTGTGCGGGTAATTGCTCCAAACCATCCATCACACATCTGGATGAGGCTGGAGTTGAGTGAAGACTAAAAAGGTATCTTTAATTTCTTGCTCAGAGAGGGAAACCGACAGTTGTTGGGCTGTCATCTCCAACTTTGCTGCACCAATGTCTCCAAAATCTCGGTAGTTATCGGTAAGCGTTTCAACCATAGCATATTGCAATAACTTAGGAAACCAAAGGTCAAAAGTGTAAGTATAGTCCAACTTGGCATTGATGCATTCTTTTAAAGGGTAAGGTTTTGTTCACGTCAAAGATGAGAAGTTTTGGTGCGGTGTCCATGAATTTGAGTCTCGCGTTCACATCGCTCTGTGATTATTGGTTTGGGTTTTATAAGCCTTATAACTTTCTTTTACTTTTTTATCGATCTCTAGTGGGCGATTCAAGTTAGTTTCCACATCCTTTAAGCGTTGTTCACCTCCCAAAATCACATCTATCTTTTTAAGTAAGAGGCCTTCGATAGATTTTTGAGCTACCAGCTCAGCACTATCCATATTCTTTATGTTGGACGTGATCATCATATCGGTATCCGTAGCGGTTGGGTAAACCGTCATCACGTGGATATTTTCAAAGATAAGCTCCCTGCGCATGGCTTCAGAAAAATGTCTTACGCCAGCTTTGGTAGCGGCATAGACAGAATAAAAGGGTTTGGCGATATAGCCAAGTCCAGAGGATATATTCATCAAGCCTGCCTCTTTGCTTTTTAGTAAAAGTGGCAAGCTCTTCTTCGTTAGCAAAATTAGCCCTGTAAAGTTGATATTGATTTGGTTGACGATGTCGGCATCAGACAAGTCTTGTAGTGCTCCAGCACTTATCACACCAGCATTATTGATCAATAAATCAATATGATCCCATCGTGTGCAGACGGTCTCTATAATACGTTCGACATCTTCGAGTTGAGAAACATCGGCAGTGATAAGGATAAATTCAGCTTGTGGAAAATCTATCTTAAGCTTTTCTAGTTTGTCCTGACGTCTTCCTACTACTGCAAAATCTTTTACACCCCGCGAAATTAATTCGCTAATGAGCGCTTTTCCTATGCCAACACTTCCGCCGGTGATGAGCACTTTTTTATGATTCAGATCCATGAACATTAAGTTTGATGATTATACCAATTTAAATATTTAATGTCGTAATAAATTGTTTTACCTAAACAAATTCGGCATAGGCTTTTTTCGCCTGCTTTTTGTCAAAAATAATTACCGTAACTATCGCTATGCTTATATTTTTTTCCTCAATTAAGTAAAAAACCTGTGCTGAGCTACGTCGTAGTATTAACCTCGCACTTAAAGATCTTTAATTTTAGGCAGCATATTTGATGCTCTCATGTTTAAAATATTTTGCTACCCTTTCGCTATCATTTTGAAGCATTTTCATATGATTCTCTAAATTTTCTTTCATTTTTTCTTGTGTTTTTGGTGCCGGTTTATCCGAGAGTCCATACTTTAAATCGCAATTCAGATATTCATCTGGGTTTCGCTCAGGTGAGTATGATGGCAGGTAAAATAGTTCTATGGTTTCGCCATTTTCTTCCGCCCATTTCTTTACAACTTTACTATGATGGACTCGTAAATTATCAAGGATTAAGAATACTTTGGTTTCTTGCGATTTGATGAGCTGTTCTAAAAATTGAATAAATACATCTGAGTTCATATTTTCTTTATATATCATAAACTGAATTAAACCCTGATTTGTAACTGTAGAAATCATGTTGATTGAAAACCGCTTCGACATATGTTTTTTAACAGGAGTTTTTCCTTTTGGAGCATAGGAACGTCCATGATGATTATTGTTTTTTACACCCGTTTCATCCCCCCAATGGATAGTTGCCTTCTCTTGTTTTGCCTTCCCTTTTATTGCTGGGTATTCTTCGTCTAACCATTTTTGAACTTTTTTGGAACATTGTTCATAAGCTCTCTTTTTTGGCTTTTGAGGCGTGAATCCCCAAGCGTTGAGATAATTACCGACAGCTCTTCTTCCGATTGTAATACTAAACTCTCTTGCTATCAAATCCCTTACTGCCCTTGTAGTCCACAAAGCATAATCTAACTTTAGTTGATCGGGCATTACATCAATAATCATTTTTTGGATTGCAGCTTCTTGATCTTTATTGAGTAGTTTTCGATCTTCTGATTTGACTCCTCGTTTTTGATATGACAAAGATTTATGACCTTCTTTATTGTAAAGCTTCCACCAATCTCTAACAGTATTTACATGAACACCGTAAAACAGAGCTATGTCTTTTTTTTTATCTCCACGTTTTATCATTTTTACAGCATCCCTTCGAATTATACCTCTTTCCTGATCAGAAACACTCCTTAAGTCTATTTTTTCCATCTATAAATAAAGAACTATTGATTCTAAGTTAATATAATTCAAATTTTTAATGCAACATTTAAAAACTAAATTGGCATAACCTATTTAGGTGTATTGAGACTTCATTTAAAATCCTATTATTTAAAAGCATAAGCCTGAAAAAACTTTAGCATAAAAAAAGCCCTGATCAGATATGATCAGGGCTTTTGAATTAAAAAAACTAAATTATCTCTTTATGAGACGTTTTATCACGATTTTTTGTTCTCCTTCAATAGTAATAATATAAACTCCGGCAGCAAGTTGCGAAATATCAAACTGTTTTTGAGAAGCCATGTCAGAAAGGTTTATGACTTGCACGGTTTTTCCATTTATATCTTTGATGGTAGCTTGTCGCAAAGCAGAATTATTTTTGTTTAAAAGAGTAACTAACTCACCAGCAGGGTTTGGGAACAAAATAATACTGTTATCCATAGACACATCGTCTATAGCTAGTGTAGAGCTTACCAAATCTAGACCTAACAACACGGGATCGTGATCTGATGCTCTAAAAGCATTTGCCTCGTAAATAGGAAGCGCACTAGATTCTCTTTGGAATGAAGCTTCTGATGAATCTTGGATATCATCATTATAATCAAAAAGACTTATTTCGTCTGCATTGATGTGCCAAACTGTTGTTCCAGTGATTTGTTCTGCTAAGTTGTCTGTAGCTAAAGCATAATCTAAATTCCCTAACTGTCCATCGAAGACATACCCATAACCATCTTGTCCTTGATAGTCTGCAATAAGATCGGTAAAGTCATCAGTAGTTCCCTCAATATCATCACTTCCAAGAAGAATATTATCGATGGGATCTTCCTTTTGATAAGAATTCAAATCTCCTATAATTAAGTAATCTGAATCTCCACTATCAGTAGGGTCTGTTGCCAACCAATCTACAAGTGCAGAAGCAGCTTCAGCTCTGGTAAGGTTACAGTTACCTGCACCATCATTTAGATCTTGATCTCCAGAACACGAAGAACCTTTTGATTTTAAGTGATTTACTACTATGGTAAGAATACCTTCTGTAGAAATCTCTTTAAAGGTTTGCGCTAGGGCAGGACGGTTTTTGTTATCATTAAAACGTGGATCTACAGAAGCATCTAGAATAGCATGTGTACCCTCTAAACTGACAGTTGCTGTATTATAAATAAAAGCTACAGCAATTTGGTCTGTGCCTATAACTCCAGCATCCACGGCTACATAAGTAGTTCCACATAGGGTGTTGATGCCATTAGGACCATTCAACAAATCGTCAAGAGCAGTGGTGCCATTGTTTTCAATTTCAATAAGGCCAACAATGTCTGCATTCAAACCACAAATAGCAGCAGCAATTTTCTCACGCTGGCGATCTAATTCTGCTGTTGAATTCGCTCCTCTTTCATTTAAAGTAGTAAAGTAATTTAAAACATTGAAGCTGGCTACTTTTAGGCTTCCTCCTACATCTTCTGGTGAAGCTATTCTTGGATTTGTACTTGTAAAGTCGTAAGTAAACGTATCTAAAACGGGTCTAATTCTCCAAGCGTTTGTACCATTTTGACCTGCAAAAGACCAATGCATAATACCCTTAAGATTGCTTATTTGGTCTCCACCACGAATTAAGTTGGTAGTGCTGAGTCCTGGGCGAGGCCAAAAATAGGACTCGTCGGTTGGGCCACTAATACTGCTGTTTTGAATATTGTTGTCATCATCCAAAATAACGCGTGAGGATTCTAATTCTTCAATATAAGCCGCATAGCTAGCAACACTTGGTTCATTAGCATCTGTGAATTGCTTTGCTCTATTATTTGCGGTCAGCACTAATTGGCCATAGCGTGCGAGTTGGAAATAATCACTCACTACTAGGTCTGTTGAGTAGGTGATGAGCATGTTTTCTACACTTTCGTAAGTAGCTTCCATGTTTGTGCCAGCAGGAGCAGGGAGTGTTAATGGAGCGGGCGTAGGTAAAGTGTTTCCAAAACTGATAATACTGATAGCTTCATCTCCAGTAGCCTCAATTTGTGTAGACCCAAAGGATTCTGTAATATTTCCAGATACTTCCACGCGATCTCCAACAGTGACATCGACAGGGCAAGTTTGGCAGAAGACAAATAAACCTTCTGAAGTCATTAGGTCGGCATCTGCATCTGAATCTTCTTCCTGAATAAAGAATCCACTTAACTGATTGTTATCTTGGTAATCTCCAATTACAATAGCATTTACAGATACATTTGTATTCTCTAAGGGACTTGTTTCTGTATTTCCTTGTACTTCGCTGATGAGTACTGTAACGGGTTCGACTACTCCGCAATCGTTCACCAACCCTGCAGTAGAGGGTGAAGTACACCAAGTGTCATTTAAATCTTCAGAGGTTTCATCATCCCCATTCACACCGTTTCCAGATCCAGATACTTCGTTGCCCTCCGTTAAATCTAGTCTTTGGTATGAATCTCCATTGCTGTGTCCAGAGGCCGACACTAATATTTGATTTGCAAGCGGTGTATCGTTGGCGTATGTACTGCCTAAGTCATCAGCATCTGGACCATCTATACTAACTCCTGTCTTATCTACTGCCTCATCAGAATCTCCCCAAAGGACATAATCGAGATCGGTAACGAGATCACTTTCACCATCCCAGTAAAAAAGAATAGCTACTTCACCGCTATTGGTTAAACCACCTTGGTTATTTACAGATCCTGTAAGTCCTTCAAGCATATCTGGGATATCATCTTCGGATTCACCATCTTCAAAAAGCTCATAGGTTGGAGCAATTCCATAGGTTAAATCGTAGCCTTCAGAACCGCTGATGGCTATGGTTTGATATTCTCCTGCTGCAATGGTGGCACCAGTTGGAAAACGAGCTAAGAAGTCTCCAAAGCCACCGCCTCCAGCGTTGGTTCCTGTAACAATATTATAATAATAAGTGTCATTTCCTGCAAATGTTGCATCTGTAAGATATATATCCGTTAACTCAACTGGTGTTGAGTTTGGGTTATAAATTTCTATAAATTCACCTTCAGTTGGGGTAATGGTGATTTCACTTAACAACAAAGGCAGCAAAGAACTAGTTTCACCTTTAACGCTGATGTTATCTATTCCCATAGGCTCTGAACCGCTTGGTGAACCGCTCCAGCTTAATCGAATGCTAACAGAAGCAGCTGATAATCCATCGAATAGGGAAGAAGTATAAGTATCAAAAGCTCCCGTTATTGGATCAGATTTATCCAAAAAACCTGCAGAATTTGAACTACCATCTATAAATAATTCTAAAGGATCGTTTAAGTCTGGCACAAAACCTCCATCCAATGCACGGTATGTTTTTGAAGTGCTCTCGTTGGTCACCGCTTTAAAAATCTCCTGAAATGCTCCTCCATCAACAGCGGCTTCAATTAAAAAACCATCGCTAGAACTAGCTTCAAAATCACCAATTGCTGCTAAGTCTATTTCTATAGAACTAAGCGTTGCGGCACCCCAACCAGAAAAGGTCCAAGTGGCATTGTTAGGTGGACCTTCTACACCATTCGCATCGTTTAGGGCAAAAAAGCCAGTTGAATTTTTTCCTACAAGACCAAGGATGTCGTCCGGAAAATTATCTTCTGTTCTTGCTCCACTTACATTTGCTTCGGTATCGTCTGCAACATCAAATGGCATTCCATTGCCATCAACTTGGCCATCTACTCGACCAAAAACATCACCTACACTTCCTCCTCCCATTCCGTAGTCGGCTACGTTGGCAGAATTGCTAAGGTTTAATGGGTTGTTATCAAAATCTTCAAACCCTAAGGTCGTTTGAGCATAATTTGCTGTGACACAAAGAAAAAGGGCTAATACATAATAAAAGGGTAATTTTCTTTTCATTTTTAATCTTTTAATTTTAGTTAGTTTATTAGGCTAGAGCAACTTACTGATATTACTGCAAACACTGTGATTACTGTCAAAACTATACTTAATTTATAAAAAATACTCTTAGGTTTTAGAAGGTTAACCTAGTGATAATGTTAAGGTGTTTAGGAGCACTGTTAAAGCAAGATGAGATAACTTTAAAATATATTTTATCCATGATTATCTTTTGAAAAGAAAGTAGCACCAAAAACAGGTGATATTGTATTTGGGGCATCTTACGCAATGCATTTATTGAAAGTAAGAATAATACCAATTTAAACCTATAATGTCGCCATAAATTGTTTTACCGAAATGAATTCGGCACAGGCTTTTTTTGGCTGCTTTTTATCAAAAATAATTACCGTAGCTAATGCTATGCTAATTATTTTAACTTCAATCAATCAAAAAACCTGTACTGAGCTACATCGTAGTGTAATTAAATTTATTCACACGACATTATAAATTTAAATTGGTATTATATAAGCTTTAGTTTGTTTCCATTTTCCTAGTATCAAAGATTCGTCTGCAATTATTGATTCATCATTATTACAGCTTGAAAAAAAACAACTACTAGAATCCTTTTTCTTGCGCCTAAGTTTAAATTTGAAGATAAGAGAGAAATAGCTCAAATTTTTATAAAACTTAAATATTGTGCACGCAAGCATTTTTCTTACTTTTGCCTTTAAAATTTTAGAAAAAAATGAAACTCCTATTTAGTTTTTACCTAGTTTTCATTTGCTTAGTTTTTACTGCAAATGCACAAGATTCAAATGAGGTCTTATTTGAGTTGGATGATGAATCTTATGAAGTTGGCCCTTTTGTAGAATCTTTTCAAAAGAATTCTGAATTAGTGGCTTCCACGAAAGAAGATTTAGAAGATTACCTCCGACTTTACATTAACTTCCGATTAAAAATAAAATCAGCTTACGACCAAGAATTGGACACCTTAAACTCTTACCAAAAAGAGTTTAGCAAGTATTATAAACAAATCGCAGACAGTTATATTTCTAATGGAGAAGTGACTGAAGCGATGGTGAAAGAAGCCTACGGCAGAACTAGGACTGAGGTGAGGGCAAGTCATATTTTACTCAATCTTTCTAAGTATGAGGAAGACACTGCTAAGGTTTACAATAGGGCACTAGTGCTAATGAAAAGGGCAGAGAACGGTGAGGATTTTGGGATGCTTGCAAAGCAAAATTCGGAAGACCCATCAGCTCAACGAAATGAAGGTAATCTTAATTGGTTCAACACCTTTAAAATGGTTTATGAATTTGAGGATGTAGCTTATAAATTGGATGTTGGTGAAATTTCAAAACCAGTACGGTCAGACTTTGGTTACCATATTATAAAGAAAACAGGAGAGCGGGCTTCAAAAGGTAAACTCAAGACCGCTCACATTATGGTGGTTAATAAAGATTCTCTAAGAGACCCTAAAGAGCAAATTGATAAAATATATGTGAAAGTGAAGAGTGGAGATGACTTTCATGACCTTGCAAAGCAATATAGCGACGATACTGATACTGCCAGTAAAGGGGGTTATGTGGCTGCATTTGGGATTGGAGGACTTAACTCTAAAACTTATGAGAATGAAGCCTTTCAATTGGAAAATATCGGTGATTATACAGAGCCCTTCCAAACTAAATTCGGTTGGCATATTGTAAAATTAATCGAAGTTGAGCCTATACAATCCTTCCAAGACATAAAAGAAGACTTGAAGAAAAGGCTTAAAAGTTCATCAAGGTCAAAATTATTGGTCAGTAAGATTAAAGAAGATCTAGAAGCGCGTTATGAAGTAACTATAAATGAAGTTGCCAGCTCTTATTTCTTGAAAGCATTAGATAGTACATTTGACAAAATGAAGTGGAGGTTCTCACCTGGCGAAAATTTACCTGAAACTTATGTGATTAAAGTTGAAGACAAGGAGGTTGATTTCAAAACCTTTGGAGAATACTTAGAAAGACAACAAAGAAAACTGTCTAAATTACCAAAACACAAAATAGTTATTGAGAATGCGCTAAATGATATGGTTTATAATGAGCTTTTAGCCCATCATAAAACTCAATTGGTTGAAATAGATCAGGATTTTGCTAACAGAATAGAGGAATATAAAAATGGAATTCTGATTTTTGATTATATGTCTACCAATGTTTGGGAACCCATCTCAAAAGATACACTCTTACAACGCGACTATTATACATCAAATCAAGATGAATTTGTGGCGGACTCTAAAATAGAAGGTCAACTGTACACGTCTGCTTCCAAATCCTCAATTAAAGATGTAAGATCCAGACTAAAGGAAAAAATGACATTAGATACTATTTCTATACAATTGCCTGATGATGTAATTTTAGAACAGGTCTCTATCCCTAAGTCTTCATCCAAAATACCTAAAGCTTTAAAATTTAAAGAAGGTGTGAGTAAGATTTACAAACACTTGGACCAATATTTGATTATGAATGCTATAGAAGTAAAGCCTTCTTTTGTACCTGAATTTAATAAAGTGAGTGGCAAAATAATAAGTAGTCTTCAAGAAAAACGTGAAGAACAACTCATATCAAATTTGAGGGATCAATATACGATGAAGATCAACAAAGACATTTTAGAAAAACTAAAGCTAAAGTTTGAAAAGTAAACTATTTTTTTATCTGATTATTAGTTTTGTTATAACTAGTTCATGCACTTTCCTTGGCAAGGAAGAAAATACAACTAATGTGGCGAGAGTAAATAATCATTATCTATCTCGAGAAGCACTTTCAGAGCATATATCAAGTAATCTTTCTAAAATAGATAGTAATGTAGCTGCTAGGAATTATATTCAAAATTGGGCTAGGGATAAATTGTTTTTAGATAGAGCCAAATTGAATTTACCCCAAGAGCAACAATTTTATTTTAGGGATTTGTCCAAAAGGTATGAAGAGCAGTTGTTCAAAAAGGCATATAAAGACGCGCTTATTGAAAAACAGTTGAAAATTCAAATTGATTCATCAGAAATTGCTTCATACTATCAGGATAACATATCCAATTTCAAATTAAATGAAGATTTAGTTCATTTAAGATACCTTCAATTGGATAAAAAAATGAAATCTTCGCGTGACATAAAACGTAAATTTGTACGTTTTAATGCTGAAGATATGCTATCATTGCAGGAAAAGTCTTTGGAATTCAAATCTTTATCTTTAAATGATTCCATTTGGGTTCGAGTCTCCGACGTAGTGAAAGAATTTGAAGAAAACAAAGGCATACAGCTGGAAAAGTCTGAAATATCAAAAGTCAATAGTTTTTTGGAATTTGAAAATGAAAGCGATGTGTTTTACTTTTATACCAAAGACTTTTTAAAGCGTAATGACCAAGCCCCTTTAAGCTATGTAAGACCAACTATTGAGCAGATTTTGCTCAACAAGAAAAAAATAAATATTTCAAAAATAATTGACAAAGAGATTACAAAAGATGCCACAAAAAATAATGAATTTGAAGTCTATTAATTTAAAAGCTATTGCATTTTTAGGACTGTTGTTCTTTAGTTTTATCACTATAGCTCAAGTAACTATAGATGATGAAGACAACTTGCTAAAAGAGTCAGATTTTAGCCCTGAAGTATTGAAAGCGACTACAATGACTAAAGACGGTCGTTTAAAAATTGACGGGGTTGCTGCTGTTGTTGGAGATTATTTGGTTTTAGAAAGTGATATTTCTAAAGCGTATATAGATATGAAAAACCAACAAGTTGGTGAAATCACCTATTGTGATGTCGCTGAAACTATTCTTGAGAATAAGCTTTTTGCTCATCATGCTGTCCAAGACAGTTTGCCCTTCAACCCTTCTCGTGTAGAAAGTTTTACAGATCAGCAAATAGATCAATTTGTCCGACAAGTTGGAAGTATGGATAAGTTATTAGAATTCTATAAAATCGATTCTGAAAGTGAGCTAAGAGATCAACTTAACGAAATCAACACCCAAAGAATGCTTGCTGAAGAAATGCAAGGATCGATTGTAGACGAGGTTGAAATAACCCCTGAAGAGACAAGAGATTTTTTCGAGGCTATTCCAAAAGATGAAATTCCATTGATAAATGATGAGGTAGAGCTTGCTCAAATTATTGTAAGACCAGAAGTAGGTGAGAAAGAGCAACAAGCTGTCATCGACAAATTGAATTTTTATAGAGATGATGTAGTTGCCGGCGGAAGTTTTGCGACCAAGGCTGTTTTGTATTCCGAAGATAGAGGATCAAGAAGCCAAGGAGGTAAAATTACACTTACCAGAGAAGACAATTTCGTAAAAGAATTTAAAGATGCTGCATTCAGTTTACAAGAAGGTGAGGTGAGTAGACCTTTTGAAACCGAATTTGGATGGCACATTCTTACTGTAGAAAAAATTAGAGGTCAGCAAGTCGATGTAAGGCACATTTTATTATATCCTGAAATTAGTTCTGAAGCTATTCAAAAAGCTAAAGACGAAATTGAATTGGTTAGAAAAAAAATAGTTAATGGAGAGGTTGACTTTAAAGAGGCTGCAAGAGAAGTATCTGATGAAATGGAGACTAGAGAAAGTGGAGGGCAATTGATTAACAATGCTACTGGGGATAGGCGTTTTGAATTGACTAAGATAGACCCTACACTTTACGACCAAGTTATAAACCTGAAAGAAAATGAAGTGTCCCTAGTTATTAAAGATTCTGAACCTAGAACAGCCAAAATCTTTTTCAAGGTCATTACACTCACAAAAAAGATTCCAGAGCACATAGCTGAATTCAGTAAAGATTACACAAAAATTCGAGAGCTTGCTTTACAGCAAAAAAAGTTGACAGAAATAAAAGAGTGGAAAGCTGAAAAGGTTACAGATACCTACGTTAAAATAAATGGAGATTACAAAGTTTGTAAATTTGCAAAATCTTGGATAAAACAATAATATGTCTGATGTTCAGGAATTAGATGACTTTGTAAAAAAGTATGTGGCGTTAAAGTCTGAAATTGCCAAGGTAATTGTAGGGCAAGATAAAGTTGTAGACACTTTATTAATATCCATTTTTTCTGGAGGACACTCTCTTTTGGTGGGAGTGCCTGGCCTAGCGAAAACACTTATTGTCAATACCATCTCTCAAGCATTGGGCTTAGATTTTAAGAGAGTTCAATTCACACCAGATTTAATGCCAAGTGATATAATTGGTTCTGAAATTCTAGACGAAAATAGAAAGTTCAAATTTTTGAAAGGACCTGTTTTTACAAATATGTTACTTGCAGATGAAATTAACAGGACTCCACCAAAAACCCAAGCCGCCTTACTAGAAGCGATGCAAGAAAAAGCGGTAACCGTGGGTGGAAAGAATTATAAGCTCTCTAAACCTTATTTTGTACTTGCCACCCAAAATCCTATTGAACAGGAAGGGACTTATCCACTTCCAGAAGCCCAATTGGATAGGTTTATGTTCGAGGTTAATCTTACTTATCCTAGTTACCAAGAAGAAGTGGATGTCGTCAAGGCGACAACTCAAAATTACAATGCTCAGGTCGATCCAGTTTTTAGTGCAACAGAAATTATTGAGATTCAACACTTAATTAGAAAAATGCCAATTGCAGATAATGTGATTGAGTATGCAGTAACTTTAGTTGGTAAAACTAGACCCAATACAGAGTTGTCATCAGAGTTTATCAATACGTATGTAGATTGGGGGGCAGGACCAAGAGCTTCTCAAAACCTCGTGCTTGCCGGAAAAACTCATGCGGCGTCCAAAGGTAAGTATTCACCTGATATTGAAGATATACAAGCTGTTGCAACATCAATATTAAGGCATAGGGTCGTAAGGAATTACAAAGCAGAAGCAGAAAATATATCGATTGAAGCTATTATAGATCGATTGCTCTAAATTTTATTTATAATCAACCTAAATTATTGAGGTTTTATTTCTTATTGAGATTTTATTTATTTTAGATCTACATCAAATTATCATTTTATTATTTATTATTTGAAAAAATTGTAAATACTATAATTATGATTACTATAATTGATGTAGATATAAATTATAGTTAGAAATTTTGCTATTATCTTACATATTTTCTAAAGTCAATTGAAATCACTATTTTTGCAATTCTAAATAAAATATATACCATGGCTTTTGATATCGATATGATTAAGAAAGTGTATAACCAAATGCCTGAAAGAGTGGAAAAAGCTCGAAAAGTAGTTGGTAAACCACTTACACTTTCAGAAAAAATTCTTTATTCCCATTTATGGGAAACCACACCAAGTAAAAAACTTAATAGAGGTAAAGATTACGTAAATTTTACTCCAGACCGCATCGCTTGTCAGGATGCAACGGCACAGATGGCCTTGTTACAATTTATGCAAGCTGGAAAAGAAAATGTTGCCGTTCCTACAACGGTACACTGCGATCACTTGATCCAAGCAAAACAAGGCGCTGTAAAAGATTTGAAAAGAGCCAATGATGCTAGTAGCGAGGTTTTTGATTTTTTGGAATCTGTATCAAGTAAATACGGTATTGGATTTTGGAAACCAGGAGCAGGAATTATACACCAAGTTGTTTTAGAAAATTATGCTTTTCCAGGAGGAATGATGATAGGAACCGATTCACACACAGTAAATGCTGGTGGTCTTGGAATGGTAGCCATAGGAGTAGGTGGAGCAGATGCTGTAGACGTTATGGCAGGAATGCCTTGGGAGCTTAAATTTCCTAAGTTAATCGGTGTTAAGTTAACTGGTGCACCAAAAGGGTGGACTGCTGCTAAAGATGTAATATTGAAAGTGGCACAAATATTAACTGTAAAAGGAGGTACAGGTTGTATCGTTGAATACTTCGGCGAAGGGGCCAAAAACCTTTCTTGTACAGGAAAAGGAACTATTTGTAATATGGGAGCAGAAATAGGAGCGACCACATCTACATTTGGTTACGATGATTCTATGGAACGTTTTTTAAGAGCGACAGATAGAAATGAAATTGCAGATGAAGCCAATAAAATAAGAGAACACCTTACAGGAGATGCTGAGGTTTATGACAATCCAGAAGAGTATTTTGATCAAGTTATTGAAATTGATTTAAATACCTTAATGCCACACTTAAATGGTCCTTTTACTCCAGATTTAGCTACTCCCGTTGGAGAGCTAGGGGCAAAAGCTAGAGAAAATGGCTGGCCAATAAAAGTGGATTGGGGATTAATTGGGTCTTGTACTAACTCTTCTTACGAAGATTTAACAAGAGCGGCCTCTATCGCTAAGCAGGCTGTGGATAAAAAACTAATACCGAAATCTGATTTTGGTATTAATCCAGGTTCAGAGCAAATTCGATTTACTGCAGAACGTGACGGACTTCTTAAAGTTTTTGAAGATTTGGGAGCGACTATATTTACTAACGCCTGTGGGCCTTGTATAGGGCAATGGGATAGAAGTGACAGAAAAGGGGATGAGAAGAATACAATTGTTCATTCTTTTAATAGAAACTTTTCGAAACGAGCTGATGGTAATCCAAATACGCACGCTTTTGTAGGGTCTCCAGAAATGGTAGCTGCCATAGCGATTTCTGGTCGTTTGGATTTTGACCCCATGAACGACACCCTTATCAATGAAGATGGTGAAGAAGTGAAATTGGATCCGCCTCAAGGAATAGAATTACCTGAACTGGGTTTTGCTGTTCTTAACAATGGGTATTTGAAGCCAAAAGAGGATGGAAGTTCTATCGATGTAACAGTTGATCCTAACTCCAATAGAATTCAATTATTAGATCCGTTTGATGCTTGGGATGGTAAAAATCTTATAGGAGCTAAATTGCTAATAAAAGCACATGGTAAGTGTACAACAGACCATATTTCTATGGCTGGTCCTTGGTTGAAGTTTAGAGGGCACTTAGATAATATTTCAGACAACTGTTTAATAGGTGCAGTGAATGCTTTCAATATGAAGACTAACTTTGTGAAAAGTCAGTTGGATGGAAAACAGGATGCTGTTCCCAAAACACAAAGAGCTTATAAAGTTGAGGGTATACAAACGGTAGTTGTGGGAGACCATAACTATGGTGAAGGGTCTTCACGTGAACACGCAGCTATGGAGCCAAGACATCTTGGTGTAAGAGTCGTTTTGGTGAAATCTTTTGCAAGAATTCATGAGACGAATCTGAAAAAGCAAGGTATGCTAGGAATTACTTTTGATAACGAAAGTGACTATGACTTGATTCAAGAAGACGATACGTTTAATTTTGTAGATCTTAAAGACTTTGCAGAAAGCAAACCTTTAACTATTGAAATTGTTCATGCTGATGGGTTGAAAGACACTATCAAAGCAAATCACACTTATAATGAAACTCAAATTGGATGGTTTAAAGAGGGTTCTGCTCTTAATATGATTAAGAAGCATAATAACGCTTAAAGCTTATTTCATAATGTTATGTTTAAAGAAGCCATCTCTTGGAGATGGCTTCTTAATTTTAAAATTTGTTAGTCGTAGTAGTTAAATATAGATTATGAAATTTTTTAAAAAACAGTGGAGTAGTCTTCTTTTCGTAGTTGTTGTTGTATTGCTGATACTTCCACCCACCAGACTTCCAATTCAGATTTTTATTAATAAAATTATAGCTTTCAGCCCTTCTGAAATCAGTCAAGATGATAGGGAGTCTATAAATGATTACGAGTGGTACATCAAAAATGCTAATGGTAAAACAGTAAACTTTGAAAATTCTGAAGGTAAAATTATACTTTTGAATTACTGGGCAACTTGGTGCGCACCTTGTATCGCGGAGATGCCAGATTTACAAAAATTATATGGCGATTATAAAGATAAAATGGACTTCTACTTTGTGACCTCAGATTCAGAGGACCTTGTAAGCCCTTTTTTGAAAAAGAGAAATTTAGATATTCCCATATATTACTTGTTATCGGAGCCTCCTAAAGGTTTACAAACTCAAAAATTACCAACAACATTCCTTATAAATCGGGAAGGGGAAATCGTTATAAAAAAAACAGGAGCTGCCAATTGGAATAGCGCCTCTGTAAGAAATACAATTGATAAAATATATTCAAAAAATCTATAAACAAAGGTCTAAGTCAAATAGACTGCAATACATTTAAAATAAAAAATATGAACTCTAGTATACACCAATTTCTAGCCACAGATATAAAAGGCGATACCTTTGAATTTTCAAATCTTAAAGGAAAAAAAGTAATGATTGTAAACACAGCTTCTCAATGTGGACTTACTCCTCAATATGAAAAGTTGCAAGAACTTTATGATACTTATAAAGATTCTAATTTCACTATCATAGGCTTTCCAAGCAATGATTTTATGGGACAAGAGCCCGGAAGTGATTCTGAAATATCAAAATTTTGCCTTGAAAATTATGGTGTGAAATTCAAAATGATGGGAAAGATTAAAATTAAAGGGGATGATAAACATGATGTTTATCAATTTCTAACGGATAAGGAATGGAATAATAGACAAGATAGTTCTGTAGAGTGGAATTTTCAAAAATATCTTTTAAATGGGAACGGTGAGCTTGAAAAAGTAATTTCTCCAAAAACATCTCCAATGGATGAAGAAATTGTGAATTGGATAAAACAAGATTAGAGCTTAAATGGCTTCTTCAATTCCTTTGTAGAAGCCATTTTCATCTGGGGTGAATGCTATTTTACTCTTAATTAGCTATCTTTTGTTGGAAGAGTAAAAATTGGGTTCCTACACCAGCAGCCTATTTAAGTCCTTTAGTATTAAGTAAATCCCCTTGTCTAATACGTCGATTAAACTTCCAAAACGGTAGATTCAAGTCATTTTGAAAACCCGAGTTTATGAGGTGACGCTCTTCATTCTACCTGTGCTGCTATTTGATTCCTACATCAAGTACCAATTTAAACCTATAATATCACAATAAATAGTTTTATCGAAATGAATTTGGCACAGGCTTTTTTAGCCTGCTTTTTATCAAAAATAATTACCGTAACCATAGCTATGCTAATTATTTTTTTAATTCCAATCCATCAAAAAACCTGTGCTAAGCTATGTCTTAGTATAATTCAACTTATTTATACAACATTATAAATTAAATTTGGTATTAGATTTTTTCACGGATAAATTTTAAGCGAACAAACTTATACTCTTAGAAATATTTTCTAAAGGCTATAGGATTCACTTTGCAGATTTGAGCTGAAATCCAATATATAATTTAAGTTTTAGTGCAGATTTATTTTTTTAAGAAGGTTAGGTAACTAAATGAATATTTGTGTTTTTCATCTTTGTCATGAAATTCAGAATTGACCAAATCCCATTTTTTTTCATCAATTTCAGGAAAAAAGGTGTCAGCTTCAAATTCGCCATGAACACGAGTTAATTCAATTTTATCAGTAAACGGAAGGGCTTGCTTATAAATCTCACCTCCACCAATTATAAAAATTTCTTCTTCAGTAGAACTAAATTGGATGGCTTCTTCTAGACTGTGCACAACTTCTATAGTCTCATTTTTATAATTTTCCTGTCTGGTAATTACCACATGTTTTCTATTTGGAAGAGGCTTAGGGAAGGATTCAAAGGTTTTTCTTCCCATAATTATGTGGTGATAAGACGTAAGAGCTTTAAACCTCTTAAAGTCATCTGGGAGACGCCAAATTAAATCGTTATCTTTTCCGAGAGCATTATTTTCTGCAGCCGCAGCAACTAGTGTAATCTTCATGATTGTTAAGAATTTTTGTTATCTTGAGTTAGTTCATCAATAGGATGCTTTTTATCTACTTTTTTTTGGAGTCCTCGAAGTCGTTCTAGCTGTTTTTCCACAAGTTTGTTCATTTGTTTTTCTTCCCATTCTTTACCCATTAGGTTGTTGACTATAAATACGTTGATAGCATGTATGATTAAAAAAAACAGCCAAATTAATATGGCGGTAACAAACCAATAATTATTAAAAGGCTTGAAATCGGACATATAGCCTAATCCGATATTTACAAATATAAAAATGACAGACCCAGCTACAAATACAACAAGATGAGTTACCAATCGTTTCTTTTGTTTTAAACGCTGATGAGCATTTTCATAGAGCTCTCTTGCTTCAGAGTCAATTTTCTTATTTGAATCCATTTTTAGTATATTTGAGTTCCAAAATTACTAATAGTTTCACAGACTTGAACATGATAGATTTAAAAAAAGAATTTCCCGTTACCTCTGCCTATACTTACTTAAACACACCTTTTACAGGAGTGCTTTCTTCTGAAGTTTCCAAAAAGATACAAGATATGGAGGAAGATTATAGGCTAAGAGGAAGTGCATTTACCAATGAAAACGAGCACCAAATTATTGAAGATACCAAATCTTTAATCGCTGAGATTTATAATGCTAAAGTTGAGAATATTGGTCTTCTCAATAATTTTTCAACGGGATTTAACCTGATTTTGAATGATTTGCCAGATTCATCCAAAGTTGTTTTGCTAACACAAGATTACCCTTCAGTTAATTTACCAGTTAAATCAAGGCATTTTCAAATCCACGAAGTTGATATCAATCAAAGCTTAAATGAGAATTTGAGAAAAGTATTCTTAGAAGAGAAGCCAGATTTTTTCATGTTTAGTATGACTCAATTCATAAGTGGTCTGACATTTAGTATGAAAGATCTAGAACAATTAAAGCGAGAGTTTCCAGAGGTAAGCTTTATGGTAGATGCGACTCAATATTGCGGTACTGAGCCTTTTGATTTTGAGAATTCACCCTTTGATGTTTTTGGCACAAGTGGTTATAAGTGGCTTAACGCAAGTTTAGGTAATGCTTTTTTTCTTTTTAAATCAAGCTTTTTAAATCGATTTAATTTCAGAACCGTAGGGAGCAATTCTCTTACTTCAAAACCAGATAGTAAACTGAGGTTAACTGGATTTCTTGAACCAGGGCATCACGATCTCCTCGCAGTCGCAAGATTGAAATTTGCTTTGGAATTTCATTACAAAAGAGTGGGAATCGAATTTATTGAATCAACCATCAAAACACTTTCAAAACAAGCAAAAGCTCAATTTTTTGAGATGAATTTATTGGATAAGGAAGTCGTCGATGCAGATTCTTATCAGAATATATTCAGTTTAAAAGGAGATGAAAAATTGATGGAGAAATTGCAGCATAAAGGAATTTTAAGTGCACATCGAGGAGGTAGAATTCGAGTTGGATTTCAGTATTTTAACACAGCAAAGGATTTAGAAATTCTACTAAATGAATTGCGTGAGAATTCTTAATAAACAACTCTACTTTACAATGTCCATTCCATTCCAAAACACTATGATGTTTTTAATAGCATTGGTTTCAGATTTTATTTTGAAATAATACCATACAGCGGTTTCATTTTTTCCGCCATTTGCAAATAAAGTTTAATGCCAAATTGGTATAATACCAAATTAGACCTATAATGACGCAATAAATCGTTTTACCGATACGAATTCGGCACAGGCTTTTTTCACTTGCTTTTCATCAAAAATAATTACCGTAGCTAAGGCTATGCTAGTTATTTTTGATTTCAATCAAAAAATCAATCAATCAATCAATCAATCAAAAAATAATTCAATTTATTCATACGGCATTATAAATATAATTTGGTATGACAAGGGTTTGTCTTATTTAGGGCTAAAAGTTATGGTAGTTACTGTCTACAAAATAAGGGTGTTCAAAACTTAACACTGAGAACTAATGATTCCCTTTGCGATTATAGTTTCATTATTTTCAACTAATTTTTGTCCATTCCAAAGTGCTCTTATCTCATTTCTTTTTAAAGGTATAATTTTTATAATAACCATTTTCACTTTTAAAAACTCTTTCGATATTTAAACTAGCTTCACTAGATAGCCATTCTACAGTTTCGTCATCATATTTTTGAGAGATTTCTGTATGTATAGTTTCCCAAGCTTTAAATTCAACTGTAAGTTCTAGTTTTGGAATTTTGATTTTTTGTGCTTTACTGCTTACCAAAAAACTCTTGGCAGTTCCCGTTTCTGGGTCGTAGGTTTCCCAATGGAAAAACGAATCTAAATCAAAGTTTGCATCAAACTCTTCATTTATTCTTGCGAATAGGTTTTTATTAAAAGCTTCGGTGTATCCTTTGGGGTCATTATAGGCATCAAGAACGGTTTGCGGATGTTTTTTTTGGTCAAAGCCCATGAATAACAAATCTTCTGAAGACATATTTTCTTCAATTTTCGATAAGAAATCGATGGCGTCTTCGTGCATTAAGTTTCCTATGTTGGATCCTAACACTAAAATCACTTTTTGCCTTTTGTTATAACTAGAAAGCTGATTCAATACCTCAAAATAACTACCTTGAAGTAACTCGTAGCTTACTTTTGGTAACTCATTATTTAAAGCATTTCCAAGTTCATCCAACACATTCTGACTAATATCTACTGGTAAATAATTAAAATTGGCTCCTATGTCGGTGAGGTGACTCAGTAAAAGTTTGGTTTTTTTTCCGTCACCAGCTCCCAATTCAATTAAGTCAAACCCTTCTTTAAGTTTAAATTTTTCAGCAATACTAGAAGATTGATGCTTTAAAATAGTGTATTCACTATTAGTCAAATAATATTCTGGCATGGCCATAATATCTTGAAAGAGTTTATCCCCCTTTTTATCATAAATAAATTTGGAAGACAAATGTTTAGGATAATCTGTGAGTCCTTTGATAACATCTTCTTCGAAAGCTGTATGCGTCGTCGTTTGAGTTGTACTATTCATTGTGTAATTGTCGATTTATTTTGTAAGTCTTACACCGCTTTGCTGCCATCTCATATGAGGGTGGAAAAAATTTCTGTATGTTTTTGAGGTGTGATTACTTGAGGTCAAAGCAGAACCACCGCGTAATACTTTTTGGTTGACCATAAATTTGCTATTGTATTCTCCTAGAGCGCCAGCAGCTTTTTTGTAATTTGGATATGGAGTGTAAGCGCTTTCTGTCCATTCCCAGCGTTTTCCCCAGGTGAATTTATCTTGGGCGATCTCCCATTCAAATTCGGTGGGCAATCTATACCCTTTCCATTGAGCAAATGCAGCAGCTTCATAGTAGGAGACATGGCTTAGGACATGATCTAAATTTAATGGTTTTAAACCACTTAAGGCAAACTCAGACCAACCTTCCTCCATTTTTCGCCAATACAGTGGGCAATTTATGTTTTCAGCATAGATCCAGTCCCAAGCTTCGGCATGCCATAGCAGTGGATCTTTATAACCACCATCCTCTATAAACTCTATAAATTCTCCATTAGTGACCAGCCCATCTCGAATCTTAAACTCTTGAAGGAATACTTGATGAGCTTCAGTTTCATTGTCGTAGCAAAATCCTTTACCGTGATGGCCTATTTTATAAAGCCCTTCCTTTATGGAGTGCCAGTCTTGGTTTTTTTCTTGGGAAGATTGCTCATCAAAACTCCCTTCATAGATTGGAAATAGGGGGTTATGACCAAAGCAGTATTTAAGATCCATCAATATCAATTCTTGATGTTGTTTTTCATGATGGATACCAATTTCTACTATAGATAAAAGTTCATGGTGATTAGGATTGAACTCTAACAGATTTGATAATGCATTAGTGACATAAGATCTATAATTGAAAATTTCTTGTAAAGAGGGTCTCGATAAATTTCCACGATCAGTTTTCATCATCCGATTTCCTTTTGTTTCATAATAACTGTTGAACAGGTACGGATAATCTGCCTTATATAACTCATACTCTTTATTGAATTTGGTAAGTATGAACACCTCGAAAAACCAAGACGTATGGGCTAAATGCCATTTGGTAGGTGAAACAAATTCAACAGGTTGTACAACAAAGTCTTCTAGTTGAAGAGGCTTGCAGAGATCTTCCGTAAAGGTTCTCGTCTTTAAAAATTCTTGAATCATAATTGAACAAAATGGAATTTACTAAAATATGACTCCTAGCAAGACCTATTCTAAAAGAATTAACCAAATTTTAAATGGCTACTTTCCCTTTGATATGCGGATGTGGATCGTAATTTTCTAAAGTAAAATCTTCAAATTTAAAATCGAAGATAGAATTTACTTCCGGGTTCAGCTTCATAGTAGGGAGAGGTATTTCAGTTCTAGAAAGCTGAAGATCAACTTGTTCCAAATGGTTATTGTAAATATGTGCATCTCCAAATGTATGAATAAAATCACCTAATTTTAAACCACAGACTTGTGCAACCATCATTGTAAACAAAGCATAAGAAGCAATATTGAAGGGCACTCCTAAAAAAACGTCTGCACTACGTTGATACAGTTGGCAGGATAATTTTCCTTCAGCGACATAAAATTGGAAGAAGGCATGACAGGGTGGTAAGGCTGCTTTTCCATTGGCTATATTGTCATCAAAAGAGGCTGAAGTATCTGGCATGACACTTGGGTTCCATGCAGAAACCATCATTCTTCGGCTATTGGGATTTGTTTTTAAGGTATGAATCAATTCCTTAATCTGGTCTATATCTTCAGAATTCCAATTTCTCCATTGGTGGCCATATACTGGACCAAGATCTCCATCTTCATTTGCCCATTCATTCCAGATTTTAACGCCATTCTCCTTCAGATAAGAAATATTGGTGTCTCCTTTTAAAAACCATAATAATTCATAAATGATAGATTTGAGATGAATTTTCTTGGAGGTTACCAGCGGAAACCCCTCGTTAAGGTCAAATCGCATTTGGTAGCCAAACACGCTTTTGGTTCCTGTTCCTGTTCTATCGCCTTTCTGGATTCCATTGTTAAGAATGTGAGAAATTAAGTCATGGTACTGTTTCATAAACATCGTATTTAGGACCTCCAAAAATAGAAATTTTAATATTTAGAGACCGATAATCAAGTATATTTTATCTCAATTAAATGGATTTATTATGCAAGTTCATTTATATAGAAACTTGGTTTCTGAGTAGTCACATCAATAAATTATAGATAGTAAAATTTTATAAAGCCTATATCATGGATACTTTTCTAGATGGACTACTTTGTACTAACCTATAATCATCCCTGCAATAGTAGCAGACATAAGAGAGGCTAGGGTTCCGCCAATAAGTGCGCGAATACCAAATTCTGATAAAACTTTACGTTGTCCTGGGGCTAGCGAGCCTATACCTCCAATTTGGATGCCAATAGAGGCAAAGTTGGCAAAGCCACATAACATATAGGTGGCCATGATGACAGATTTTTCAAAGTTTAAACTCAGAGCATTTGCAGTGTTTTTAAGTTCTGCCAATTGGATATATCCAACAAATTCACTCGCTACTAGTTTAATCCCTAAAAGCTGTCCCATGAGCATTACATCTTCCTTGGCTACTCCTATCAACCACATGAGTGGAGCAAAGATAATCCCGAGAACCGCTTCTAATGAAAACTTATCGTAAGGCGTGTTTTGGGCAACTAATACATTAAGATTGGTGAGGTCTCCAATCTTCTCAAATCCATAATTAATAAAAGCGATTAAGGCTACAAACACTAGGAGCATGGCTGCAACATTAGCCGCAAGTTTTAAGCCTTCGGTAGTACCGTTGGCAATAGCATCTAGGATGTTAGAGCCTATTTTTTCTGAAGAAACTTCTACGTTGGTATTTATTTTTTCTTGTTGAGGATAGAGTATTTTTGAAATAACGATAGCTCCAGGAGCCGCCATAACAGAGGCTGCAAGCAAATGCTTCGCAAACGCTAATCTCATAACTGGATCATCTCCACCAAGAAAACCTATGTAGGCAGCAAGGACACCTCCTGCCACCGTCGCCATACCACCAATCATCACCAAAAGGATTTCAGAACGAGTCATGCGTTCTAAGTAAGCCTTAATCATCAATGGGGCTTCGGTTTGGCCAAGAAATATATTCCCTGCAACACTTAAGCTTTCTGCTCCAGAAATACCCAATAATTTAGAAAGTACCCAAGCTAATCCACTTACTACCTTTTGAATAATTCCTAGGTAAAACAAGATAGAAGTCAATGCTGAAAAGAAAATAATAGTGGGCAAGATTTGAAAAATAAAAATATAGCCGTAAGTACTTGTGTCCATTAGACCTCCAAGCAAAAACTCACTTCCAGTCGCTGTGAAATCCAAGATTTTCACAAAGATATTTCCTACGAACTCGAAACCAGACTGTACAAAAGGAATTTTTAATACCCCAACGGCCAAGATAAGTTGTGCTAATAGTCCAAACCCAACGGTTTTCCAATTAATAGCTTTTTTATTACTGCTTAAAAGGTAAGCAATAAGAAGCAAACTGAACATGCCTAAAACACCTCTCCATAGGCTATTAAAACTAAAATTTTGATTGGGAGTAATAACCTTAGAGGCTGCTATTTCCGAAATGGATTCAGTAGTATTAACTTTATTGAGTTTAAGCTTTAAATTTTCAGAGGTTAAGTTTAAAACAGAATCAGCAGAAAATTGAAAATCAAAAACAATATTGTTTAAAGAATTTAATTTAGGTTGGCTCTAGTTTAATACAGCTATTATATGTATATTTAGATTATGAACATAGATAATCTAAAAGAGGAAATACTATCACTATCCACTCTAGATCGTGATAATCTGTTAAAGGATATTACAGATTCACTTGAGCATAATCAATTGGTTGAGCGGGCTTCCCGTCGCCATATTTTAGATAATAAAATGGGCGGATGCCCACATTGTTTACATGAAAAATATGTTCGTTTTGGAGTTGACAAAGGCTCGCAGCGCTATAAGTGCAAGTCTTGCAATAGAAGCTTTACTGAATATACTGGCACTTGGATGGCGGGACTTCAAAGAAAGGATATGATTTCATCTTATTTAAGTCTTATGGTTCAAGAAAAAAGTTTAGATAAAATAAGTTCAGAATTAGGCATCAATAAAAAGACAGCCTTTGATTGGCGTCATAAGATATTAGCTTCATTCGATACTAAAAATGACGATGACCAAGACAACTTTACAGGTATTACAGAGAGTGACGAAACCTTTTTCCTAAGATCAGAAAAAGGTATGGAGGTAAAAGATAGGGAATCAAGAAAAAGAGGCGGTAAGTCTAAAAAGAGAGGTATAAGTAAAGATCAAGTTGCGGTAATTGTAACACAGGATAGAAAATCAACATTAGACCTTAGCGTGGCTAAACTCGGTCGAATAGGAAAAGTAGATATAGAAAATGCTATCGGTAAACGTGTTATAAAGGATATAACCATATTGTGTAGCGATGCCCATCACAGTTATAAAGGGTTTGCCAAAGATAGCGAAACAGAGTTCCACATCGTAAATGCATCAAAAGGAGAAAGAGTAAAAGGAAAGTATCACATACAACACGTTAATTCTACTCACAATAGAGTTAAAAAATGGATTGAAAATACCTTTTGGGGAGTATCAACAAAATATCTACAACAATATATGAATTGGTATCGAATAAAGGAAAATATAAAGTCTAGAAGCGATAGAGCCAACGCCTTTGTGGAAGAAACAATTGCTCTAGGTACATTGAAACGGTATAATCAAATCGAATCTAGATATGAAAACTTAATATCAACGCAGACCTAAACTAGAGCCTTTAGGTTTTAATACTAGCTCACTACCATCTGTGGAAAAGTTCCCTTGATGTGCGAGATCATTTGTAGAATGTTGGAGTGTGAAAACGGAATCTAAAAACTCTATAGTCTGCTCGTCTTCAAAATAGGAAACCGAGTCTTGCTGTTCTTTGATATCAATTTCCCAAGTCCCTTGGATGTTTTGGGCTATTAATAAAGTAGGCAAACATAGTAGGAGTACCCAAGTCAAATGTTTCATTTCTTAGCTTCGTTTAGAAATTTCATCACGAATTTTCGCAGCACGCTCATAGTCTTCGTCAGTAACTGCTTTGTCGAGAAGTTCGTTTAGTTTTTTAGTCGTCATTTGGCTAAACTCACTTTTAAATGTAGTTGTTTCTTCAGTTGATTCTTTTTGTTCGGTAGCCTCTATATTTCTAGAATCGTAGATGTCGGTACTTTCACCTTTATCTTTTAAGTAAATTCCAGCTTTGTCAAGGATATTCTTATAAGTAAAAATAGGAGCATCAAACCGAAGTGCAAGAGCTATGGCATCGCTCGTTCGAGCATCTATAGTTTCTTCAATTCCATCTCTTTCACAAACCAAACTCGAATAAAAAATTCCATCTACCAGTTTATGGATAATAACCTGCTTAACGGTAATTTTAAATCTATCTGAAAACGTTTTAAATAAATCGTGTGTGAGAGGTCGTGGAGGTTTTATTTCTTTTTCTAAGGCAATAGCTATAGATTGAGCCTCGAAAGCTCCAATAACTATTGGCAATTGTCTATTGCTATCCATATCGCTCAATAATAGTGCGTAAGCACCATTTTGTGTTTGACTATAGGATATTCCTTTTATGCTAAGTCTAGCTAAGCTCATACTACATGATGTTAAATAAAAAGGCGATCTAATTTTAAGGACATCTTAAAAATTAGACCGCCCATTATTAAGGGCACAATTTATAAAAATTATGAGTTATTTGCTTTAAATTCCTTTAGTTTTTCAATCAATTGTGGGACAACTTCAAAAGCATCACCTACAATACCGTAATCTGCAGCTTTAAAGAATGGGGCTTCTGGGTCGGTATTAATTACAACTTTATTCTTGGAAGCACTTATACCAGCGAGATGCTGTATAGCTCCAGAAATTCCTATTGCAATATATAAGTTGGTAGCTACAGGTTTTCCAGTTTGCCCAACGTGTTCACCGTGAGGTCTCCAACCCATGTCACTTACGGGTTTTGAGCAGGCTGTTGCAGCATTAAGAACTCCAGCAAGCTCTTCTATCATCCCCCAATTTTCAGGGCCTTTCATTCCTCTTCCAGCTGAAATGACAACTTCCGCATCTGCAATGCTCACTTTATCTTTATTTTTATCTACAGATTCTACGGTAATTCCGAAATTTTCATCGGTAAGTTCTGGAAAAAATTCTTCTTGCGTTAGAGAAGATTCATTTTCTTTAAGACCATAAGAATTATTTGATAATCCTAAAACTTTTATATCTGTAGAAATAGACGTCATACTAAAAGCCTTATTCGTAAAAGCTGTGCGTTCTACATTAAATCCCTCATCTAAAGTTGGAAGCTTCACAGCATTTGATACATATCCAGCTTCTAGATCTACTGCTAGCAGTGGTGCCATATATTTCGCATTAGCACTTTGGCTAATGACTACAACTTTGGAATCTTCTTTTTTAGCGGCTTGCGTGATCACTTCAGCATAGGCATCAGCATTAAATTTTGAAAGTTTATCGCTGGATACTTTCAAAACCTTATCTACACCATATTGACTTAATTCCTCAACATTTTCTGCATTAACGGTAACAGCAGTTACGCTAGTTCCCATTAGATCTGCAATTCCCTTAGCATAAGAAGCTACTTCGTAAGCAGCTTTCTTTAGTTTGCCATTCTCCGATTCTGTATATACTAAAATTGACATATTTATTTTTTTTAAAGTTATATAGCTTTTGCTTCGTTATGAAGCAAGTCTATTAATTCATCTAAATTATCTGCGTCTATTAAAGTGACTTCACCTTTGGGCTCAGGTTTTCTAAAGCTTTTGGCTTCAGTATGAGTTTTTGATGATAAAGGCTCTATAATATTTAAAGGTTTTTTTCTAGCCATCATAATTCCTCTCATATTAGGAATTTTTAAATCACTTTCTTCTACTAGACCTTTTTGACCACCAATTACTAAGGGTAAAGATGTTTTAATTGTTTCTTTACCTCCATCCATCTCTCTAACCGCTGTTGCTGTTTCTCCTTCAATGTCTAGACTCACACATGTATTGATGAAGTTAGCTCCGATAAGTTTAGCCAACATTCCAGGTACCATACCTCCATTATAGTCTATGGACTCTCTTCCTGCAATCACTAAATCGTATTCGCCATCTTTCGCAACTTTGGCCAATTCCTTCGCTACTTGAAAACCATCTAGAGGCTCAGTATCTACTCTATAGGCAGTATCTGCACCTATCGCTAAACATTTGCGAATGGTTGGCTCTGTATCTTTACCTCCTACAGTCACTATATCTACTGTGGCCCCTTGTTTTTCTTTAAACCACATCGCTCTCGTTAAACCAAACTCATCGTTTGGATTGATAACAAATTGAACTCCATTGGTATCAAATTTGGTGTCGTTGTCCACAAAATTAATTTTGGAAGTGGTATCAGGTACGTGACTAATACATACTAATATTTTCATTACATCGATTTTTAAAGTATTATAAGACAAATATAATATTTTTGGACCTAAGATACTATGCATGCATAATAAAATTTTTATAAGATTCTTATAGTATTTAGAATTATGAATTGCTACTTTTGTACTTTATTTTTAATAAAAGAAAATACATTTAAATGAGGACAATCCAATTTAGAGAGGCTATTGTAGAGGCCATGAGTGAAGAAATGAGAGCTGATGAAACTATCTATTTGATGGGCGAGGAAGTTGCTGAATACAATGGTGCTTACAAAGCATCCAAAGGTATGCTAGATGAGTTTGGAGAAAAGAGAGTTATAGATACACCCATATCCGAATTAGGTTTTACAGGAATAGGCATAGGATCTGCCATGAATGGAAACAGACCTATTATTGAATTTATGACCTTCAATTTTTCTTTAGTAGGAATTGATCAAATTATAAATAATGCTGCCAAGATGAGACAGATGTCTGGAGGGCAATTTAATATCCCGATAGTATTTAGAGGTCCAACGGGGTCCGCAGGTCAGTTAGGAGCAACTCACTCTCAGGCTTTTGAAAGTTGGTTTGCCAATACACCAGGGCTTAAGGTCGTGATTCCTTCCAATCCTTATGATGCTAAGGGACTATTAAAATCAGCAATCAGAGATAATGATCCTGTTATTTTCATGGAAAGTGAACAAATGTACGGTGATAAAGGAGAGGTTCCTGAAGAAGAATATACAATACCATTAGGTGTTGCAGATATAAAAAGGGAAGGAACAGATGTGACTATTGTTTCTTTCGGAAAAATTATAAAAGAAGCTTATAAAGCAGCTGAAGAACTTGAAAAGGAAAATATTTCTTGTGAGATTATCGATATAAGAACCGTTAGACCTTTAGATTATGAAGCTATTTTAAAATCTGTAAAGAAAACCAATAGACTGATAATTCTTGAAGAAGCTTGGCCTTTTGGTAATGTAGCTACAGATATTACTTATAAAATTCAAAACGAAGCTTTCGATTATTTGGATGCTCCTATTATAAAGTTAAATACAGCAGATACACCTGCACCGTATTCTCCTGTACTTTTAGCAGAATGGTTGCCTAATAGTAAAGATGTTATAAAAGCGGTAAAAAAAGTTTTATATATTTAACACCACCTAACCTCAAAAATGAGCTTCATTTGCATAAAATTGCACTTGAAGCTTTTTCAGTTCAATGAAACATAGTCTATTACTTCTATTTGCCTTAATTACTAGTTCTGCTTTAGCCCAAACGAAGGTTAGTGGCTACATCTATGATACCTCCGGTGAGCCAATCCCCTACGTGAATGTTATATTTTTTGATTCTTCAGAAGGAATAATTTCTGATGAAAATGGAAAATTTTACCTTCAATCGGATCAAAATTACTCATTCCTTGAGTTTTCTTTTATGGGTTTTGAAACTTTGAAGTTTCCTCTAAATAAAAAGGCCACTTATAATATCGAAATTAATCTTGAAGAAAATTCAGCAGAACTAAGCGAAGTCATCGTATATTCTGGAAAAACTTCAAAGAAAAATAATCCTGCTATTGATATTTTAAAAAAAATATGGAAAAATAGGAGAGAAAACGGAACCAAAAAGTTTGATCAATATCAATATAAAAAATATGAAAAACTTGAATTTGATCTCAATACCATAGATAGTTCGCTTATAAATAGTAGAATTTTCAATGGTATGGAGTTTATTTTTGATGATTTAGATACGAATGCTGTTACTGGAAAAACTTACCTGCCTATTTTTCTCAATGAAGCAGCTTCCAAAGTTTATGGGAGCAATGTCTTAAATAAAGAGAAGGAAATTTTATCTGGGAATAAAAATTCAGGATTTAGCAATAACCAAAGTCTTATCGCTTTTATTAAAGATCTATACGCAGAATATGATATCTATAATAATTATATCAAATTTTTTGATAAAAGTTTTGTAAGTCCTTTGTCAACGACTGGTGTAGATAATTACAATTACGTGCTTACTGATAGCACCTATATAGATAAAAAGTGGTGCTATAATATTGTGTATTATCCTAGACGAAAAGGCGAGCTCAATTTTAAAGGAGATTTTTGGGTGAATGATACCACCTGGGCTATCAAAAAAATAAATTTGGCTATGTCCAAAGGCGCTAATATCAACTGGATAAAAGACGTCTATATCGAACAAGAGTTTGATGTGCTTAACGATTCTGTTTTTTTGATTACTAAGGATTTATTTATGACCGATTTCTCCTTAACTAAAAAAGAGGAATCTCGTGGAGTCTATGGAAAACGTACCACCCTTTATGATAATTATGTATTCGATAAGCCTAAGGGGAGTTCTTTTTACAATTATCAGCCAGAGGTTTACAACGAAGCTATATATAATAGAGATGACCAATTTTGGACTCAAAATCGACAAGAGGAATTAAACAAAGATGAAAATCAGGTTTATAAAACTCTAGATACCCTTAAAACTGTAGATGCGTTTAAGCGAATATATAATGTAGGAACTATTTTAGCTACAGGATATTGGGAGCAAAAGGGCTGGGACTTTGGTCCGGTATTTTCAACCTTTGGCTTTAATGAAGTAGAAGGCGTAAGATTAAGAGTTGGGGGAAGAACTTATTTTTCTCAAAACGACCTTTGGAGAGTTCAGGGCTTCATGGCTTATGGATTTGGAGATGATAAGTTTAAGTATGGTATATCAGGAAAATGGCTGTTAGATCCAAAAACGAGATTGACTATCGCTGGGGGGAATAGAAGAGATGTGGAGCAACTTGGTGCTAGTCTTACCAGTTCTACCGATGTATTAGGGAGAAACTTGGCTTCTTCTTCGGTACTTACAGTTGGGGCCAATACGAGCCTTACTAGCATTAACTTGTCGAGTTTTTCAATTGCCTTTGAACCTTTAAAGAATTTTAATTTAAGGTTTGAGGGTAACTTTAAAAGGTTGGAATCCGCATCAGATCAATTTAGCTTAGATTACTTTACAAATACAGAGCGCACGGAAACTAAGGCCGTAACAGAGCAAGTGGAAATCTCTTCTATTATACGATTTTCTCCTGGTCGTGAAACGACAGGCTATGGGGTGGAACGACTCACGGTAAACACCGATAAATATCCAGAACTCTTTTTTAATTATACAAAAGGACTGAACAATATTACCACGAACGATTTCGACTACGAGAAGCTCCAGTTTTATTATAGACAACCTATTCAAATTGGTGGCTTTGGTAGTTTTATTTCTACTGTAGAATTAGGGAAAACCTTTGGGGCTGTTCCTTTAAGCTTATTGAGCATTGTACCTGGTAACCAAACCTTGTTTTCTATACAAGGCACATTTCCTTTATTAGATTTTTATGATTTTGCAACAGATACTTACGCGAGTGTTAACTTTGAACATAACTTCAATGGTCGATTCTTTTCCAGAATACCATGGCTTCGGGAGTTAGATTTAAGAGAAATTGTCTCGGTGAGAGCAGTTGCAGGGAGTATTTCAGAAGAAAATCAGTTGCTTAATGCTTCATTTTCCAATCCGATATTAAGGGCGCCAAGCCGAGAGCCCTATTGGTCTTACAGCTTTGGGATTGGTAATATATTTAGGATCTTAAGAATAGATTTTCACTTTAGGGGTAACTATAATGATTTACCTAGTGCCAGAAAATTTGGGGTGACAGGTGGCTTTGGATTTAAATTCTAAAATAAATAAATTTTAAAGTAGGGTAAGCAGATTTTGTGTTGTTCTATAATTGAACACATAAAATAAACACATAATGAAACTCTTAAAATTAACAGCAGGACTACTAGGATTAGTTTTAATGTCTTCCTGCTCTTCAGACGATTCTGTCTCAGATCCAAATCTAGGCACTACTCCTAAATCTAATCTAGAAATCAAAGCCATTGTTAACGCAACTTCTTTTGCTAGTGTAGAAGTTGCTGAATTTTTTATCAATATTAAAACTATTGAATTCGATTTTGCAGACGGATTTGGTGATGGAAATTCATCTGGTTCTGATGATGAGTATGATTTGACTTTTGAAGATTTACCTAGTGAGATCGTAGCTTATCTAGAGGACAATTATCCAAACGATCCCTTTTGTAAAGGAGAACTAGAAGATGATGACGATGATCCTTATGTCTATGAAATCGAATTGCAAAGTGGAACTGAAATCTATTTCAGAGCCAACTTTAGTGTTTACGCAATAGAGTTTGATGACGATGGTTGCGATTTTGACGATGATGGTGATTACAACGATGGAAATTACGGAAGTGATGATGATTTTGAATTAAATGGTCCTTTCGAGCTGAATCTAAATTCAGATGTGATCACAATTATTAACGTTGAAATTCCTATTGGAGAATATGAAGAAGTAGAGTTTGAGATGGATAGAAGCACTAACCCAAGTAGTGACTTATATCAAAAATCTATCCTGATGAGAGGAACAATTTCTGGAACAGAATTTGAATTTTTCCACACTTTCAATGAAGAGTTCGAGGTAGATTATGAAGATACTGGTCAAAATCTTGTGATCACCGAGGATAATAATAACAGAGTTATTTTTGAATTTGATTTAACTTCAGTATTTAGTTTTGTCGATTTAAGTGATGCTACAGATGGAAATGAAAATGGAGTCATTGAAATAAGCCCAGAAGATAATGATGGTAACAGACAACTTGCCCATAGAATTAAAAATGCAATTAAAGATTATGTAGACTTACTAGACGACTAGAAGGTATTTAAGACTTTATTTTAACTCCCTATTTGGATTGCCAAATAGGGTTTTTTTATGCTATACTTTTTATTGATCTATCAGTTTAATTCATTTTGATAATTACTTAATCCCACGATTAATACCAAATTAAATTTATCATGCCGTTTAAATAAATTGAATTATACTTCGACGTAGCTCAGCATTGGTTTTTTGATTGATTGAAGTTAAAACTAATTAGCATAGCCTTAGTTATGGTAATTAGTTTTGATAAAAAAACAGGCGAAAAAAGCCTGTGCCGAATTCATTTCGGTAAAACGATTTATGGCAACATTATAGGTTTAATTTGCTATTGTAGTGTATCAAGAGACTATTTTGGGATAAGAAATACTGCATAAAACTATTTATAAAGGATGGTGTTTTAGGCTTTCTCTATTTCATTTTTAATCCTAGTTTTAATCTGACTTAAAATCAAAAGTGCTCCAACCAAAGGGATAGAAACAATGAACAGTGTTTGAGTGCTCTGGGAAGTAAAAAGTCTGACAAGGATAACTACAATGAGAATTAACCATGCTAATAGTGCTAGATAAAAAATAGCGTTTAAAATTTTTAATTTGGATTTTAAATCCTCTGTAGTCGGTTGATTAGAATTCATTAAGGAGCAATTTATTAGTTAGAGTTTTTCAAATATTAAAAAACTCAATTCATCGGTATCTTCATCAGAAAGTTCAATAGTATTTGGGGTCGAAAACCTATCGACCACCCAATCTTCATCAAATTCTTCCAGTAGTTCATTGCTTTCAAAATCCAGCTCGAAAATCAGTTCGTCCTCATCAATTTCTGCAGTCCATTCACCAGTAAAAGAGTTTCCGCTTGTGGTATTAACTACCGAAATAGTGTTGTTTGTATTAAAAGTAAAAACAAAATCATCGTAATCATCTGTTTCATCTTGTTCTTCATCAATAAAGGAAGTGACTTTAAATTCTCCACTGGTGATAAAAGCAATAAATTGTTGAAGTTGTGTGCTGTTATTTATAAATAAAGAGGGGTTAAAACAATTCTCGGCAAGGTTTCGTATGGCGATTTCTAACTCTAAATTTGATACTATAATTTGAACAGTAGTGTCTACTCTAATTTCTATAGGGTAAGCGATCTCATAAAAATCATCAGTCGGCTGTAAATTGTCTAAAAAGTTGAAAAATTGAGCCTCATTTTGAACGGACCTCTCGTTTATAAAACTAGTGTCGCTGTCAAACACATTAAGCTGAATAGGGAAAGTGTATTCTAGACAATTAATTTCTGTACTACCTTCCAGTGTGTTTAAGAGAGAGAAAAAGGCAATTTCATTTTCAATGTTGAGGAGTTCGTAATTAGGAAGGGATACCTGTACTGGAAAAGTGATATCAACACTGTAGTCGTTGGGAAAAGAAATCAGTTCGTTTATAACCGCTTGGTAGTCATCAAATTCATTTAGGGTGAATGCGTTATTTGAATTGATCGTAATCTCGTATGGAAATTCAAGGCTTAGGCTATTAGAATTATCAATGAAATCGTCAAAAGCGGTTGGGTTTTGATTAAGTCTGGAGATGAGGCCAGTCAATTCACTTAGACTTGTAAGACTAGAAGTTTCATCCACTTGTTCAAAAAATTCCTCAGTTTGACAAGAGAGTAAAATAAAAAAGAAACCAAATACGTAAAAATGTTTCATAATCTGTAAATTTATAAAAACCTATCTTAAGATATAACAACTTTTTCCATATAAACCCTAGCTTTCAATTAGGGTTCATATATTGTCATTTGTTTATATAAAACTAGTTAAGGAGATCCTATGGAGAAACAACTCGTCGATAATGTTTGTGAAGAACAGGTTTTTGAAGGGATATATAGCAAAAATTCAGAAGTGATAAATAATTACTTCTTCTATAAGTTTGGTCATAAAATCATGGCAGAGGACTCTGTTCAGGAAGCTTTTTTAAAGCTCTGGGAGAATTGTAAAAAAGTTCCTTTTGCAAAGGCAAAATCTTATTTATACACAGTAGCCAATAATATTTCTTTAAATAAATACAAACACCAAAAGGTAGTTTTGAAGTATGCAAAGACTGAGCCTCAGCGGACTGAAGATTTCCAAAGCCCAGAGTATAAGATGGAGGAAAAAGAGTTTAAGGTAAAGCTAGAAAAAGCTATACAAGACTTGTCAGAAAAGCAAAGAACCGCCTTTCTGCTCCATCGGATTGATAATAGATCTTATAAAGAAATAGCAGAAATTTTGAACATAAGTGTAAAGGCTGTTGAGAAGCGCATGCAAAAGGCATTAGAGGGGATGAGAAAACAAATTGATGAATTTAAGTAGGGTAAACCCTTTTTTGATTGTTCTTTAAATAGAGAGTGTAAAAATGAAACAAAAATACAACTTAGCAGATTGGCTCGACGGTAAAGTAGATGATGAGGCTGTCAAAAACACGAAGGGATTTGATACATTAAAGAAGATCAAAATGTATTCAGCGCATTTTCAAAAGCCAGAGTTTAAAAAAGATGAGGTCTATAAGGCTATTAAGAAGAAAAAAGCCAGCCGTAGAAAAACTAAATTTAACTGGTCCATAGCTGCGTCTACCCTTTTAATTATTGGAGTATCAACACTTATTTATACTTTATCCAATAAAGATTTTACAGCCAAAATCAACTCCCAAGAAACGGTTTTGCTTCCGGATGACTCTAAAGTTATTCTAGCTCAAAATAGCAAATTTCAATTTAATAATTGGTTTTGGAGTTTCGATAGGACTACCACACTTTTTGGTAAGGCTTATTTTGATGTGGCTAAAGGAAAAACATTTACGGTTAAAACTGATTTGGGAACCGTTCAAGTATTGGGAACTCGTTTTGATGTTGAGTCCAGAGATTCTATTTTTAGAGTAGTCTGCTATGAAGGATCAGTAAAGGTGACCTCGTTAAAAAATGAAATCATTTTAGAAAAAGACGAGTTTGTTGCTTTTCAGAATGGGCGCAAAGTAGAGCAAAGTAATGTTTATATAGATGAGCCAGACTGGATATCCACTGCGAATGTATTTAAAGACACTCCTTTGTCTGAAGTAATCCTTCAGTTAGAAAAAGACTATACTATAGACATAGATATATCTAAGCTCAACCAAAACAAGCGTTTTACAGGAAGTTTACCTTCAGATAGTTTATCCTTGGCTTTAGATATTTTAGTTAAAACGTATCAAATCAATTTCAAAATTATCAATAGAAATAAGTTTATTTTTGTTGAGGATGAGACCAGATAAACCCTTTACAAGATTTCTTTTTTTAGTACTACTTATCCTATCAGTCAATTCCCTTTTTGGCCAATCCTTTAAAAAGTTAAGTCTTGTTGATTTACTTATTACTCTAGAAGAAAAATATGAGGTGTCATTTAATTATTTGTCTGAAGATTTATCTGATGTGAGAGTCCTTGCTCCTCAAAACGTTGAGCTTAAATTAGATCTAAAGTTCTTAGAACAACAACTCCCTCTTGAGTTTACTTTTATTACTGAAAAAAATATAAGTATTTCTTATAAAAGGAATCTAAAATGCTACACGTTTTTGAATGCAAATGCCTTGTCTCCCGTTTTTGGAGTGGAAATATACCAGAATACTAAGCTGTTGGGAGAATCTAACGGCATGGGGAAAGTCTTTGTAGATTCTACGCTTGAACTATCAGAGTTAAAATTCTATCATCCTAAGTATTTCAATACCAAAGGGGCGCAAACCCTATCAAATGCAGAAAACTGTAGTATTATTTACCTTTTTCAAGAAATTGAACTTGATGAAATTATTTTGCAGGACTATCTAACCAAAGGGATATCCTTAAACACAGACAATAGTATACGTATAGTGCCTCAAGAGTTTGGAATACTTCCCGGTCTCATAAACGCAGATGTTCTCCATAGCTTGCAATATGTTCCAGGCATTGTGAATACTGATGAAACTATCGCCCAAATTAATGTTAGAGGAGGGACACACGATCAAAATTTGGTGCTTTGGAATGGCGTACGGCTTTACCAAACTGGTCATTTCTTTGGGATGATTTCTGCCGTTAATCCTTTGGTCAACAACACTATTGATGTTTATAAAAATGGGAGCTCTGCGTTTTTCGATGAGGGGGTGTCTTCGGTTATAAATATTACATCTAGGGAACATACATTGGATTACACTACTCAATTTCAGCTTAATTTTTTGAGTGCTAACGCAAGTTCATTTTTAGAATTAGGCGATAAGTCAACCTTTCAGCTTACAGCAAGGCGTTCGCTTACAGATGTTTGGCAATCTCCGACTTATGGTAGATTTACCGATAAAGTATTTCAAAATACGGAAGTAGAAGACTTAGGTTTGGGCAATACTAATACTATAACTACAGAACAGAGTCTCCAATTTTATGATGCTTCTTTACAATATCAATATAGTTTTGCTAATAATAGCATATTACATGTAGACGTCTTAGGTATTCAAAATAATTTGGTGTTTAACGAAATATTAGAAACTAATTCGCAACAAAAGTTAAACGATTTTAAGCAAGAAAACTTTCTGTTGAATCTAGATTATAGTTTTCCTTGGAACTCAACAAATTCAACTCACATTAGTTTTACATCTTCATTCTATAAACGGGAGGCTACCAATCGGTCTGTTTCTTCCGCCCAAGTTTTAAATCAACTAAACCAAGTAACAGATCTTGGATTGAACTTGAAGAATGACCATCAACTATCAGAACAATTCATACTCAATACTGGCTATCAATACAAAGAAGTAGGGGTGAGAAATGATAATGAGGTAATCTCGCCAGATGTTATCCAAAGAGAAAAGAGAGTACTCACCACTCATTCTGCTATTGCTGAGTTGAATTATACCTCTAAAAATGAAAAAGTAATGACCCGCTTTGGTCTTCGTGGAAAATATTACTCTGAGTTTGACGAGATAAGGATAGAACCAAGGTTTAGTTTTAGTTATCAGATCAATCCCCACTGGCGATGGAATGTTTTAGCAGAACAAAAAAATCAAGCCCTCACTCAAGTAATCGATCAACAGCAAGACTTTTTTGGATTGGAAAAGCGCCGTTGGATTCTAGCAGATGAAAATAACTTTCCTGTGATCAATAATCTTCAGTATGAGCTTGGATTAAATTTCAACAAAAAAGGATGGTTGTTTCAGGGAAGCTTATACCATAAACAAGTAGAAAGTATTTCTTCTGGCAGTCAAGGTTTTCAAAACCAATTGGAGTTTTTGCGGTTAAGTGGAAATTATGAGGTTTTTGGCGCTGAGATTCTTGCTCAAAAAAGAGTTAATCAGTTCATTTTTTGGGTCAACTTTTCTATAATGGATAATAGTTATGATTTCGAAAATTTTGATCCTCAGCAGTTCGCTAATAATTTTGAAATCAGACAGAGTTCAGCATTTGGAATAAGCTACGATTCAGATGAGCTTAAATTATCTTTTGGTGGCCGCTATTTCTCAGGTAAGCCGACCACAGATATAGATCTTGATAATCCAATTTTATCTCCACAAACCAATCCAAGTTTAAATTTCCTCAGCCCAAACGAAGCCAATTTGCGAGATTATTTTCAGCTTAATTTTACAGGCAGTTATACGTTCAACTTTGATTCTTCAGTCTTAGAAACTGGCTTGAGTATTTTGAACCTCTTCAATAGTGACACTTTAACCAATCAGTTTTTCAGACTAGATGAGTCAGGATCCGCTGTAGAAAATATTCGCGTCAGAAATTTAGAGTTGACTCCTAATCTTTTCTTGACCTATCGGTTTTAGTATAAATACTTTTCTTCTTCTGACTATTTTACGGTTCATCTGAATCATTCAACTGCTCGTCAATTAATTAAGAATACAATGAAGCTTTCATTCTATTTTTGACATGAATTTAAAACCCAAATATCATGTATACTATTGTAAAATTAATGACCCTTGCTTTACTATTTTCTCTTCAAAGTCTTGTTGCTCAAGACACGGGAGACTTAACTGTTAGATTTGAGAATGTAAAAGAAACCAAAGGAGAACTCTATGTTGGAATCTTTGAAAAGGATAATTTCCTAAGACAACCTACTATTGGAAAAATGGTTAAAGTAGATACAAATGGCTCAGAAGTAACCTTCGAAGGGGTGGCCTATGGCTCTTATGCGATTTCAGTATTTCATGACCTTAATGGGAATAAAACAATGGATCGTGAGTCAGATGGAATGCCGTCAGAACCTTGGGCGATGTCTGGATCTGTGGATCCTAATCAATATCCAACTTGGGATGGTGCTAAATTTGAATTAAACTCAAAAAAACAGGAATTTCTTCTCGAGTTTTAATAAAGTAAGAGGCCTGACTCAGAATTTACTTTTGAGTCAGGTTATTTATTTACGTATTTTTTAACTATAAGTCAAAGATTTTGCTATTTTTGCGATCCTTAAAATTTACATAAACAAGCGATTATGACATTTGATGTTTTGATAGAGATCCCAAGAGGAAGTAGAAATAAATACGAGTACGATTTTAATTTAAAGCAAATTAGGTTCGATAGGATGTTGCATACCTCAATGATGTATCCTGCAGACTACGGTTTTGTTCCAGAAACTTTAGCTTTAGATAACGACCCTATAGATGTATTAGTGTTATTTACCAATCCTGTTGTTCCAGGTTGTGTCGCCAGGGTTAGACCTGTAGGTGTCCTGAATATGTCTGATGAAAAAGGCCCTGACGAAAAAATTATTTGTGTTCCAGTAACAGATCCCATGGGAGATGATGTTCATAAATTTTCAGATTTAAATCCTCATACAATCAAAGAAATCGAGCACTTTTTTAGAACTTATAAAGATTTAGAAAATAAAGAAGTGATCATAGGAAACTGGGGCGATGAGCAAGAAGCTAAAGATTTAGTTGATAAAGCTATAGCGCGCTATAAAGAAAGCGATACAGTGACCAATAACTTCAGTTTATAAGAGGTTATATTATCTACACTAATTTTAAGCCACTTTATTTGAAGTGGCTTTTTTAGTTAATAAAAATCTTCTTTAATAGATTTCAAATTCCTATTTTTGCACAAATACAGATGAAATTATGTTCGATAGTTTAAGTGATAAATTAGACAAGGCATTTCATGTTTTAAAAGGACATGGACAGATTACAGAGGTTAATGTAGCAGAGACACTTAAAGAAGTAAGAAGAGCATTGGTAGATGCCGATGTCAACTTCAAAATAGCAAAAGATTTTACAAACCTCGTCAAGGAAAAAGCTCTAGGTCAGGATGTTTTAAAGACTTTAAAGCCTAATCAATTGATGGTCAAAATCGTTAAAGACGAGTTGACAAAATTGATGGGAGGTGATGCAGAAGAAGTTGATTTATCGGGTAATCCTAGCGTTATTTTAATGTCTGGACTTCAAGGGTCTGGTAAAACAACCTTCTCTGGTAAGTTGGCCAACTACTTAAAGTCCAAAAAGTCTAAACAACCCTTGCTGGTTGCTTGTGACGTATACAGACCTGCAGCTATAGATCAATTGCATGTCGTTGGAGACCAAATAGGCGTTGAGGTATTCTCTAACAAAGAAGAAAAAAACCCAGTTTTAATAGCAGAAGCTGCAATAGCTCATGCTAAACAAAATGGACATAATGTTGTGATTTTGGATACGGCTGGGCGACTTGCTGTTGACCAAGTTATGATGAATGAAATCTCCGATATCTACAAGGCTGTAAAGCCTCAGGAAACTTTATTCGTCGTCGATGCTATGACAGGACAAGATGCGGTCAACACGGCCAAGACTTTTAATGATGTCTTAGATTTCGATGGTGTTATTCTTACAAAATTAGACGGTGATACTAGAGGTGGAGCAGCAATCTCTATTAAGTCTGTGGTCAATAAACCAATTAAATTCATTGGTACTGGCGAGAAGATGGATGCTATAGACGTCTTCTATCCTTCTAGGATGGCAGATCGTATATTGGGAATGGGAGATGTTGTTTCCTTAGTGGAAAGAGCCCAAGAACAATATGACGAGGATGAAGCTAGAAAAATCCAAAAGAAAATTGCCAAAGATAAATTTGGCTTTGATGACTTCTTAAAGCAGATCCAACAGGTGAAGAAGATGGGAAGTATGAAGGATTTAATGGGAATGATTCCTGGTGCTGGAAAGATGATGAAAAATATGGATATCGATGATGATGCTTTTAAGCATATAGAAGCAATGATCCATTCCATGACTCCACATGAGAGGGAAAATCCAACAAGCATAAATGCTAGCCGAAAGAAAAGAATAGGAAAAGGTTCTGGAACTTCCGTTCAAGAGGTAAATCAACTCCTAAAGCAGTTTACCCAAATGAGCAAAATGATGAAGATGATGCAAGGCGGTGGCGGTAATAAAATGATGGAGATGATGAAAAAGATGCAATAACTAAAATCTAAACACATGACAATTCTTGACGGTAAGAAATGCAGCAACGACATCAAAAATGAGATCAAAGATGAAGTTGATAAGATGAAAGCTAAAGGTGAGAAAGTACCACACCTCGCCGCAGTTTTAGTTGGTAATGATGGAGCTAGTCTTACTTATGTAGGAAGTAAAGTTAGAGCTTGTGAACGAGTTGGATTTAAATCTACCTTGGTTAAACTATCTAGTAATATTTCAGAATTAGAATTGTTAGAAAAGATTGAGGAGCTTAATCAAGATGATGACATCGATGGGTTTATTGTTCAGCTTCCTTTGCCTCCTCAAATTGATACCCAAAAGGTCTTGATGCAAGTGGATCCTCAAAAAGATGTGGATGGTTTTCATCCGACAAATTTTGGAAAAATGGCATTGGACATGACCACTTTTATTCCAGCGACACCCTTTGGGATTTTAGAACTATTGGAAAGGTATAATGTAGACACCAAAGGAAAGCATACGGTTGTGATTGGGAGAAGTCACATTGTAGGAAGACCTATGAGTATTTTGATGGGTCGCAAGGGCTGGCCAGGTAACTCAACAGTTACTCTAACCCATAGTCATACTAAAAACATTACACAAATTATAAGTCAGGCGGATATTGTGATTTCAGCTCTAGGTATTCCTAACTTTTTAAAGGCAGAAATGATTCGCGACGATGCTGTTGTTATAGATGTTGGAATTACAAGAGTGCCAGATGAAAATTCTAAGAAAGGCTATATTATTACAGGTGATGTAGATTATGAAAATGTAAGTAAAAAAGCTTCTTTCATTACACCTGTACCAGGAGGAGTAGGACCAATGACCATAGCTATGTTATTAAAAAACACACTCTTAGCTAGAGAAATGCATAGATTGAGAGAGTAATAGCTATAGTGTCCTAGTGATCTCTTCGGATCCGGCTGCTCTCCACTTTTCATAATCCATCAAGTCATCATTAATAATCTTTAGGATAAAACTGAAAACGGTGATGTCATCCAGATATCCTAGAAAAGGGATAAAGTCAGGAACCAAATCTAAAGGGTTAATAATATAGAGAATGGTAAAAATCATAGCTGCTATAGTCTTCCAAGGTGTTTCAAGATATTTCTTTTGCTTTACATCTTTTAGCATTTGAAACATCAGAATGATTTTGTCTTTATATTTTTTCCAATTGGGATGGTTGATTTTTGCAAACAATTGATCCTTTTTATTAAAGACAGTTTCAAAATCTATATCTGAAACAGTTTCTATTCCTTTTTCAATAAAATTTTTGTCAACTTTCTTCTTTTTCTTCTTTGATGTTTTCATTTAATTTAATTTCTTTTTCAGATTCGAATTCACCATATTCTTTTTTGTAAATCACGACTACCAACAAGAATAAAGAGAGTAATAAAGGTCCGAAAATCAATCCTATAAAACCAAATAAGGGAACTCCAATAATAACTCCTATTAAAGTTATGAGTGGATGTTCGTTTGCCATTTTCTTAAGGACAAGCAGCCTAACGATATTATCTGAAGATCCTACAATCACAAAGCCATAAAGCAAAACTCCAATAGCGGAGGCTGTTTCTCCTTGGTAGTACAACAACAAAGTTACCGGTATAAAACCAATTGCTGTCCCAACAAATGGGATCATTGAACCAATAGTGGTTATGACGAACCAAAACATAGCTTCTGGAACTCCAAAAATCCAATATCCTATCAAAGAAATGATGCCTTGAAAAAGAGCAACAAGAGGGATTCCAATGGCGTTTGCTTTCACCTTTTTTGCAGACTCTTTAGCGATGAGTTTTAGATTTTCTACATCGATAGGGATATAGGTTTCCATAGATATCGTTAGCTTTTTTTGATTGAGTAGCATATAATACAATAAGAAATACATGATACTAATCGCGATAAAAACTTCAAAAGTTCCTCCAGCCAATCCTTGTAAATTATTAGATAACCAATCGGTTACGGCAGTACTGTCAATTTTTTCTCCGAGATTAATTCCAGACATGGTTTCAATCTGAACCAACTGAGCTTTTGCGGCTTCAATAACTTTTTCTGAATTCTGGATAGCGCTACTTACTTTGGAAGAAAGCATAAGAATAATTCCTAAGACAGGAACAAGAATTAAAATAAAAGAGGCGACCATCAATACGGTGACACTAAAGGTTGGGTTCCAGCCTTTATGGAGCATCCATCTCATAAGACCTCTCAATAAAACATAAAAGGTAATTGCGCCTAATATTCCCGATATATAGGGGAGGAGTTCCCCAAAAATAAGACCTCCTAGAGAAAGAATAATCAATAGGATGAAGAGCTGTCTAACAAGTCTTGGAGAGAGTTTATCCATTTTTATTTAGCAAAGATTTGATCTGTATTTTTGAAGCTTTTAAATTCTAATGCATTTCCACTTGGATCTTTAAAAAACATTGTGGCCTGCTCGCCAGGCTTTCCTTGAAATCTTATGTAGGGTTTAATAACGAAGTCGATATTCAAATTCTCTAACCTTTTTGCGAACTCATGGAAATCATTCCATGCCAAAACAACACCGAAATGGGGTATTGGAACTTCATGACCATCCACTATACTGAAGGCATTTGGATTAGGTTGATGGGTTTTGTCTTCGTGAATAACAAATTGATGACCAAAAAAGTCATAATCAACCCAATGCGAATCGCTTCTACCTTCTTTAAAGCTCAAGGTGTTACTGTAAAATGATCTTGCTTGGCTTAGATTATTTACAGGGACAGCAAGGTGGAAGGGGGCTAAAGACGTCATGGCAGTATTTTTTTGTTTTAATCATTATGATTTGTTAGTGTACAAATCTTTTATTTCTTCTTCAGTAAGGTTTCTATAGTTTCCTTTCTCCACATCTAAAGTAATGTTTTTTATTCTTGTGCGCTTCAGGGTTCTTACTCTATAGTCTAAGGCTTCACACATTCTTCTTATTTGACGGTTAAGCCCTTGTGTCAAGACGATTTTAAAACTCCTATCCCCCAATTTTTCTACTTCACATCTTCTAGACATGGTGTCTAAAATTGGAACACCCTTTCTCATTTTTTCAATAAAATCATCGGTTATGGTCTTGTTAACAGTAACTAGATATTCCTTGTCATGAAAATGTCTTGCTCTAAGGATATGATTTACGATTTCACCATCATTTGTCATTAGAATTAGGCCTTCACTCATTTTGTCTAGTCGTCCTATGGGGAAAATTCGAGTAGGATAATCTACAAAATCGACAATATTGTTTTTTTCGACTTTAGAATTCGTAGTGCAAACGACACCTTTAGGTTTGTATACCGCTAGATATACTTTTTCTTCAGTCTCTTTTTCCACAAGTTTTCCATCTACATAAACTTTATCACCGGAATTAACTTTAGTTCCCATTTCTATGTATTCACCGTTAATGGTGACTCTACCTTGTTCCATCAATTTATCTGCTTCTCTTCTTGAGCAGAAGCCAGCTTGACTTAAATATTTATTAATCCGAATAGACTCTTTATTCATAGGTGTTGGTTAAGAATTTTAAAATATCATCTCGAATTTCACCTTTATTAAGGGAATGGCCAGCACCTTCTGTAATCTTAAGGATGGAGTCCTTTAGATTTTTATGAATTGATTTTGCGGCTTCAACTGGAGCTACTTTATCGAACTGATCGTGGATAATTAATGTGTCTTTTTGTACTCCTTTGGCAAATTCTGCAATAGAAAATTCACTAAAGGTATAATCAAATTTTTCTTTAAAGAAAGCTTCTAAAGAAGACATGAATTTAACGTTGAGGTTTAATATGCGTTTATAATCTCTCATGATTTCACTCATCTCAGATGGAGCGCCAAGCAAAACTAGTTTTTCTACATGGATGCTGTGCTTTAAATATTGATTAAAAACCACAGTCATAGCACCCACGCTATGTCCAATAACAATTTCTGGTCGGTAAAGACTCAGTAATTGATCCAGACATTTTGAATATATAAGGACATTGAGTAATTTTCCATCAGAATAGCCATGTGCTGGAGCGTCAAAAGCAACTATATTAAAATCTTCTTTCTGAAGATCCTCAATAAGATCTTTCCATCTATGGGTATTGCTATCCCAGCCATGAATAAGAATGACGGTTTTGCCATTGCCTTTCCAGTGATAGGTTTGTATTGTTTTTGAATCATGCTCAATCGCAGTCGATTTGGCTTTATTCAAAAACACTTCCTGTTCTGGTCTTACTTTTCCTTTTCTTGGGGAAGAAAATAGTTCGTAGGCCTTCAGTAGGGCTTTGTCTGGATTAACAAGATAGAGTGAACTCAACCGAAGACCTATGATTTTTGGGAGATATTTATTAACTATTTTCTTGGATGCTTTCATAAGGTTGGTCGGGATAGTTGAGGGAAAACTTTAAAAATAAGATTTTATGCTTTAGTCTAGATTTTTAAATTTTAACCAAAAGTACTTAATAGGAGCTTCGTCTGGAATTTGATTGGCTTCAATCTTAATTTCAGAATCGAATCTCAATTCACTAGGGAGATGTTTTTTATCAATCACGATATAGGCTCCAATTTCATTGATGTTTAAAATAACACTATTGATGCTATTCTGGATATTATCAATTTTATAATTTTTATAGATGGCTTTAAAATTGCTATCAATACCTAAACCTTCTTCTGTTTTATATCTGGAGTCTAAAATTTGAATTTCATCGATAGTGAGTAATGTGTCATTTTTGAATTTAGGTTCTACAATTAAAGATACCTTCCCTTTGCTATCAAATATTTCGATTTCTTCTGTCTTTCCAAATCTAGTTTCAATATCAAAATCAGCAATAGAGTCGGTTTCTAAAATAGTTTTTAAGTCTTTAATTTCTGTTTTTGGGGTGAGTTGGCCTAATTGATTTTTGCTGATAAGTGTTTTAGAGGTAGAACCATCACAACTCACAAGCAAAACTAAAAGTAAGCTTCCAAATAGGGATAAAAGTTTCATTTAAATTTTTCTTCAAAAATAAATAAAGTCTCGTACTTAATAAGATTTAGTATCATTTATTATGAGAAGACTTTTGTTATGTTTTATTTCGAAAAAAGCTTTCAGTATCTTTGCAGCATGCAAAATGAAAAAATTGAAGATCTCGTTCAAAAAGGTGTAATGCTACCCCTTATGGAAGAGTTTTATACTATCCAGGGTGAAGGCTATCATACTGGGACAGCAGCTTACTTTATCCGAATAGGAGGATGCGATGTGGGTTGCCATTGGTGTGATGTGAAAGAGAGCTGGGATCCAGAACGGCATCCTCCCACTCGAATAGGTTCTATTATTGAAAATGCTAAAAAATATAGTAACACGATCGTGATTACAGGTGGTGAACCTCTTACTTGGGATATGTCTATGCTCACCCAAGGCTTGAAAGATAACCAACTTAGCATCCATATAGAAACATCTGGAGCTTACGATTTGACAGGGGTTTGGGATTGGATCTGTTTATCTCCCAAAAAAAATAAGTTACCTAAACCAGAAATTTATCCAAAAGTAGATGAGTTAAAAGTCATTATCTTTAATAAGCATGATTTTAAATTTGCTGAAGAGCATGCTTCACAAGTAGGTGAAGACTGTGAACTTTTTCTACAACCTGAGTGGAGTGTAAGAGAAAAAATGACTCCACAAATTGTAGAATACGTCATGAAACATCCTAAATGGAGAATTTCTTTGCAAACGCATAAGTATCTTAATATTCCTTAAACACTTTCCATAATTAAACATACATCAAATTCATTTAGTCATCGAAGTGTTTAAAATTATTTTTTTTTCACCAAGTGTTAATGACAATATTACTGCAATTGGTCAACCTAAGGCTGCTAACCTAAATGATAGTACTGAATTTGGTGTCGCACATGTACTAGACGTTTATGGATATGTAAATGTTCATTTAGGCGCTATCCAAACAGAAAGTACTGTTTATCAACGTAATATAGAGGACAACCTTGAGTAGTCTTCAGTCATAAATAATAAACTAAAAGCGGCCAATTGGCCGCTTTTTTTATGGGTTTAAATAGTGTCCTTCCCACTGATTAGACTTATCAAACCTAGCTCTTACATGGTTTGGTCTGCTTAATTGAAGGTATTCTAAGGTTTCTGGAATTAATTTTAAAACGCAAAAGTGATGTTCATCGTCTTTATAGTCGACGTGGTCTGGATTGTCTATGGGTGTTCCTGGGGCCTGTTTGGTGATAAAATCTTTTTGTGCCTTTCCTTGTACTCGACTCCAGAAGTCTTCATAAGCCTTACCAGATCTCACTAACTCCACTTGTCCCTCAACTTTAATCTGCAAAAGTTTTTTAGGATGGTAGAACAGTAAGCTCGCTTTAGAGTTTTTTTCTAATTGTTGCACTTTATCACTTCTATTGTCTGAGTATATGATAAGGTCAAAATCATCTGTAGCATCTCTTAAAACTACCGTACGCTGGGTAGGGGCACCATTTTCAATACTCGCTAAACTTACATACCTAAAGGGGTGTTTTTTTTTGAGATATCCAAATCTAACTTCACTTTTTAAATCCTTTAAAATTTGGTCTAACATTTTTTGCTTAAATGTAAAAAAATAGCAGCTAAACGGAAGCCAGTTTTGTCTCAAATTTATACTTTTGCCTATGCAAAAAAATGTTCTTATTCTCGATTTTGGATCTCAATATACACAGCTCATCGCCAGGCGAGTTCGTGAGTTAAACATCTATTGTGAAATCCATCCCTTCAATAAATTGCCTGAAGACTTATCTGCTTTTAAAGCTGTGGTACTTTCAGGAAGCCCTTTTTCCTGTAGAAACCCTGAAGCGCCTCAACCAGATTTGAGTCAGATTAAGGGGAAAATTCCACTTCTGGGAGTTTGCTTTGGTGCTCAATTTATGGCACACAACTTTGGAGGTGAAGTTGTAGGTTCTAATACCAGAGAATTTGGAAGAGCCAACCTGTCCTTTATAAAAGATAAAGAACCGCTTTTTAAAGGAATCCTTGAGCAATCCCAAGTATGGATGTCACATAGCGATAGCATCGAGTCCCTGCCAGATCATTTTATAAGAATGGCGAGTACAAGCGACGTCCTTAATGCAGCCTACAGAATTGAAGGAGAAGACACTTATGGAATTCAGTTTCATCCAGAGGTCTATCACTCTAAAGACGGTGCACAACTCTTAGAAAACTTTTTAGTTCATATTGCTCAAGTTCCACAAACTTGGACTCCATCTGCATTTGTAGATATGACGGTAGCTGACTTGAAAGAAAAAATTGGAGATGATAAAGTGATTCTAGGATTAAGTGGTGGAGTAGATTCTACAGTCGCTGCAACTTTGCTTCACAAAGCTATCGGTAAGAATCTACATTGCATCTTTGTGAATAACGGACTACTGAGGAAAAACGAATTCGACTCTGTTCTTGACCAGTATAAACACATGGGGTTAAACGTAAAAGGGGTGGATGCCACAGATTTATTTTTGGATGCTTTGCATGGTGTTTCTGACCCTGAGCAAAAAAGAAAGAAAATAGGAAATTCATTTATCGAGGTTTTTGATGATGAAGCCTCTAATGTAAAGGACGCAACCTTTTTAGCTCAAGGGACTATCTATCCTGATGTCATAGAGTCTATTTCTGTCAATGGGCCTTCTGCAACCATAAAATCACATCACAACGTAGGAGGTTTGCCAGATTTCATGAAATTGAAAATTGTTGAACCTTTAAGAATGTTGTTTAAAGATGAAGTAAGACGGGTAGGAGCAGAGATGGGTATCGATTCAAAACTTCTGGGAAGACATCCTTTTCCTGGACCTGGTTTGGCTATTAGAATTTTAGGAGAAATTACCAAAGAAAAAGTAAGCATATTACAAGAAGTTGATGCCATTTTTATTGATGCGTTAAGAGAATGGAACCTGTATGACAAAGTTTGGCAGGCAGGAGCAATTTTACTTCCTGTAAATTCCGTTGGCGTAATGGGAGATGAAAGAACTTACGAAAAAGTAGTCGCCTTAAGAGCCGTAGAATCCACAGATGGGATGACGGCAGATTGGGTAGATTTACCTTACAATTTTCTCCAAAAAGTATCTAATCAGATAATTAATCGTGTTAAAGGCGTTAATAGAGTCGTGTACGACATTAGTTCTAAACCACCAGCAACCATAGAATGGGAATAATGAAAAGATTTATTTTAAGTAGTATTTTAGTGTTAGCCTTTGTGAACCTGAGCGCGCAAGACCTCAGAAGTTATGCGGCGGAACAAGGCGAAAAGCTTCAAGAAATAGCTTCAAAATTCCAGGTAGATTTATTAACCTTAAGAAAGTTGAATCCTTCTATAAGCGACCTTAGAGATATATCGGGACAACTTTTTGTAGTTCCCGTTCAGCCTAATTTTAGTTTAAATTCAACTGTTAAATTAATTTCCTACGATGTAAGTCCCAAAGAGACGCTTTATAGTATTTCAAAGACTTATAATTTAAAAGTCAAAGATTTAAAAACGTATAATCCATTTCTTTTTGAAAGGGGATTAGACTATAATGATATACTTAGAATCCCTGTATATGAACTTAAAGACAAAGATTTAGATATTAATCAGAGTATTAAAAACTCTGAATTCAGTACTTTAATGCACCTTGTTTTACCTCAAGAAACGAAGTATGGAATTTCAAAAAAATATGGGCTTAGTGTAGAACAATTAGAAGCGCTTAATCCCGGCATTGATGAAAAAGAAATCCAACCTGGGCAATTTGTGAAAATCAAGCGTCCTGTTGAAATTAAGAGTTTTCCAAGACCTAGAGATGAAAACTATGTTTACTTAGAGGTAGATCGTGAAAATTCTATTCAATCTATTTCTGAAAATTACGATGTTACAGAATATGACTTATTAGCTTCCAATCCTTCTTTGAAATTTGAAGGTATGAGTGAAGGTCTTATTTTAAAAATACCTCAAATAGATGAGGCTGAATTTTTTAAATATCAAAAATTCACTTTTGATGATAAGCTTAAGTATTTTGATACAAAATCTATTGCGGTGATGCTTCCTTTAAATTTAGAGCGGACTAAAATTGATAGTGTTGATTTTGGTTCCCTATTGAAAAATAGTAATCTGTTAAGAATTTCGCTGGATTTTTATGAAGGGATACAAATGGCTATCGATTCTGCATCTGCAAGAGGAATCTCAGTAAATATGGACGTTTATGATACTCGGAATGATCCCTCTCACGTCAGCCAACTTTTAACTGAGGATTTTAAAGAGTATCAGGCTGTAGTTGGTCCATTATTGGACCCAAGTCTTAAGAAAGTCACCAAGTACCTTTCGAGAGACAGCGTGCCTGTTATTTCTCCACTGGTGAATCCAAAATTTGAATTTAACAATCTTTTCAGCACGCTTCCGAAAGACGAAGCAATGCAAGAGTTGTTAATTACTTATATTCAAAAGTCGTGGAGTGATGAAAATATGGTCATATTAACCGATAGTATTTCAAAGCCTATCCAGAGAAAATACACCTATACATTTCCAGATCTTAAAGTTGTGAATCAAGAAGATTCACAATACTTGCAAAAGATGGACATACAACCCCATTTAGATTCGTTAAAAACTAATTGGTTTATTTTGGAAACAGAAAATATAGGCATCGCTGAGGCGACAGTTTCTTTTTTGAAATCCTATTCTAGAAAAGGATACGACATTAGGCTTTTTACATCAAAACGGAATTCATTTTATGATGATGAAATTTCAAACTACTATCTCAGTGATCTCCAATTTACATTTCCATCTATTTCAAAATCTCACTTAGCATCGGCAGATAGCCAAACTTCCAATGCTTATTACATCAAGCATGGAGCGTCTCCAAATCGCTATGTGATGAGAGGTTATGATGTGATGATGGACTTGCTCTTAAGGTTGACTTATGCTAAAACTCTTCAATCTTCCACGGAAATACAAGGCTATACTGAGCATCTTGAGAATAAATTTAATTACACTAAAAATGAATTTAGTTTAGGTTATGAAAATGATGCAATTTATCTTTTCCAGTATGGTAAAGATTTAAACATTGAAGCTATTGATTTGTCAAAGTTTTTAAGAGCAGGTGAATAAGTTAATAGAGTTTGAAAGGTTAAAATTCAATTTGGCTGGCTTTAAGTTTCGCAGTCTCAAATTCAGCAATAAGATTTTCAACAATCATTTTAGCGGGTATAACATTATCTATCAATCCAGAGATTTGCCCAATTTCTAATTCACCTTCTTGTAGATCACCTTCAAACATTCCCTGTTTTGCCCTAGCTCTTCCTAGTAATTGTTTAAGGTCTTCCTTCGAAGGAGAAGTTGTGTATAAGCTTTCGATATCATTGTAAAACTTATTTTTTAAAAGCCTTACAGGAGCTAATTCTTTTAAAGTAAGCTTAGTATCGCCTTCTTGAGCTTTGAGGACTTCATTTTTGAAATTGATATGAGAGGAAGCTTCGTCACTAGCCACAAATCGAGTTCCTACTTGCACAGCATCAGCACCAAGAATCATCGCGGCTAACATGCCAGCTCCTGTAGCAATTCCTCCAGCAGCGATAAGCGGGATGTCCAAATCCTTCTTGACCATGGGAAGTAACGTAAAGGTGGTGGTTTCTTCTCGTCCATTATGACCTCCTGCTTCAAATCCTTCTGCAACGACAGCGTCAACTCCAGCGTCCTGAGATTTCAACGCAAACTTTACACTGCTTACTACATGAACTACTTTTATACCGTGAGATTTTAAATGAGCGGTCCATGTTTTTGGATTTCCTGCAGAAGTAAATACGATAGGAACCTCCTCTTCTATAATGATTCCCATGATTTTATCCAAATCTGGATACAACATAGGAACATTGACTGCAAAAGGCAGTGAGGTTGCTTTTTTACATTTTTGAATATGTTCTCTTAAAATATCTGGATACATAGAGCCAGCACCAATGATGCCTAGGCCACCAGCCTTACTGACTTCACTTGCCAGTTTCCAACCACTTGCCCAGATCATCCCAGCTTGAATGAGAGGGTACTTAATACCGAATAATGAAGTTATTCTATTTTGAGACATGAAAAAATATTATGCGATTACACCTGAACCTAACAATTCGTCTTCGTGGTACCAGGCCACAAATTGCCCTTCAGAAATGGCAGTCTGTTCATCTTCAAAAATAACATAAAGTTCGTCTTTCATCTTGTAAAGCTTAGCTTTTTCCAAAGGCTGTCTATACCGGATTCTTGCCATTACCTCCATGGTATCGCCCTCTTTTAATTCCAGATCTTGTCTTATCCAATGCACTTCATCATTTGTGACCCAGAGGCCTTTTTTATGAAGTCCAGGATGAGTTTTGCCTTGGCCGGTGTATAAGATATTATTTTCAACATCAGTATCTATGACAAAAAGTGGTTCTTTGGTACCTCCAATAGCTAAGCCTTTCCGCTGTCCTTTTGTGAAAAAATGAGCTCCAACATGAGTGCCCAGAACTTTACCAAACTCAGGTTTCAAACTCAATTTTTTGCTATCCTTTTTAAGTTGAGTTATTAATTCTGAATCCGTTTTCGCTGACTTTTCTGCTTTAAATATATCGTGAGAAGAATCAATTTCGATCACTTGGCCTTCCTTGGATTTAAGCTTTTGCTGAAGGAAATCTGGTAACTTCACTTTACCAATAAAGCATAAACCTTGAGAGTCTTTTTTATCTGCGGTGATTAAATTCTGAGATTTAGCGATTTGTCTCACTTCAGATTTTTGAAGTTCTCCAACGGGGAAAAGTGTTTTAGCCAATTGCTTTTGAGACACCTGACATAAAAAATAAGATTGATCTTTATTATCATCTTTTCCTGCTAACAATCTATAAATGGTTTCACTGTTTTTTTCAATGCTGTCTTTTCTGCAGTAATGCCCTGTGGCGACATAGTCTGCGCCAAGAGAGGTCGCGATATCCATAAATACATCAAACTTTATTTCCCTGTTGCAAAGTACATCTGGGTTTGGAGTTCGACCTTTTTCGTACTCGGCGAACATATAGTCCACAATACGCTCTTTATACTGCTTGCTGAGGTCTACGGTCTGAAAAGGGATTCCTAATTTTTCGGCAACTAACATAGCGTCATTGCTATCCTCAAGCCAAGGGCATTCATCACTAATTGTCACAGAATCATCGTGCCAGTTTTTCATAAATAAGCCTATAACTTCATACCCCTTTTCTTTGCACAAATAAGCAGCTACACTGGAATCAACACCACCACTTAAACCAACAACAACTCTTTTCATGACTCTTAAATTAAAGTGCAAAATTACGAAAGTTTATATTGACTCAGTTAAAATAGCTTTGTTAACTTCTTCATATAAGATTCATCTCGTCTAAAGTTATTTAACTTAAATTGAATAAAATAATACTGATATGTTTCTAAATTGTAAAAAAAAATAATACATATGAAAAAGAAAATATTTTTATCTAAATTAATTTTAATAACACTAGTCACCAGCTTCCTGTTCGCCTGTAGTGGCGATGATGCTGCGGTTCCTATAGCTAACAATCCGACTACTTTTGAAATTATCTCTGAAAGTCCAGATCATACTATATTAGAAGATTTACTTTTGAGCTCTGGTTTGGATCAGGCCTTAAATTCAGGGATCTATACTGTATTCGCCCCTACCGATGCTGCATTTGGAAATATAGACACGTCTAATTTAAGTGATAGCCAGGTAAAAAATATTCTGATGAATCATGTTGTTCAGGGTGCAGCTGAATCTTCAAATCTTATCACTGCTTACCTTAATACATTAGCTGTAGAAAGTTTATCTGGTGTAGAAAATAACTTAAGTTTATACGTCAATGTAGGAACCGACATTACCCTAAATGGTAAATCTGTTGTCACTGGTCCAGATAATTTAGCATCTAATGGCGTGGTTCATAGTGTGAACGAAGTCATCACCATTCCAGATGTAACTACTTTTGCTATAGCAGATCCAACATTTGGAACCTTGGTCGACGCTTTAACCTTGGATGGACAGCCAGATTTTGTAGCTACCTTGAGTTCTTTTCAGGCTCCAGCACCGTTTACTGTATTTGCTCCTACCAACGATGCATTTGTAACAGCATTTACTGAATTAGGTGTTGAGAGTTTGACGGATATTGACCCAACAATTCTAACGTCTATATTGAATACACATGTTATTGCTAATGCCAATATTACATCAGCCGAACTTGAAAGTGGAACCATCGAGACTTTAGGTGAAACCTTCGAACTTGATGCTCCAAATGCTACACTAACAGACCAAAATGGAAGGTCAATTGCAATTGTTGTGACAGATGTGCAAGCAGGCAATGGAGTTGTTCATGTGGTAAGCAGTGTAATTCTTCCAGACTTAAATTTAGACCCTCCACCATCTGCCAATAGTGTAGAAATGACAGTTGGTAATAATGGGGCTTCATCTTACTTTGTGAGTGAAATCATTGGTGATGAAAATGTAACTCCCTTAAATGTGGCTAATAGCTCTTGGATTTTAACTGAAGGGACCCGCTATAAATTGACCATCTTAGGAGCAAGTTCTCATCCCTTTGAACTAAGAAATTCAAATGGTGATGCTCTTTTAAGTCAAAGTAATGAGGGGTCATTTGAAGCAGATACTGCAGTTGACTTCCAAACTGATGGACAACAATTTGACTTTACAGTCACCTCTGAATTAGCTGCTGAACTAAACAAATACTTTTGTACGATTCATTCAGGTATGAATGGTATGGTGAGTGTTCAGTAATTTTTATAAGCTTTATCAAACTAAAAAGGAGACCAATTTTGGTCTCCTTTTTTTATGCGAAATAAATTTATTTTATTTTTTATCTTCTTGTTTCTTCTTTTGTTGTTCAGCAGCTTGTTCCATAATTTGTTGAAACCTTTGGCCAATCTTCCCTTTCTTCTTTTTGGGTTTTTTCTTCTTTTCTTCAATCTTGGCGAGAATCTTTTTATCATCTATAATAACATGTTTTATAACCAGCATAATCCCAATGGTAATTAAGTTAGAGATAAAATAATAAAGAGATAAACCACTCGCATAGTTATTAAAGAAAATAAGCATAATGAAAGGCGCAAAATACATGATCACCTTCATATTAGGCATCCCTGGCTGTGAACTTTGTTGCATGTTTTGTCCAGCAGTCATTTGGGTATAAAAGAAAATGGCTATAGACGCTAAAATAGGAAACAAACTCACGTGGTTTCCATACGCAAAAGACACCAATGGAATGTAGGCATCCCATTCGAAAATAACATCGTAACTCGATAGGTCATCCGCCCATAAAAATCCTTTTTGCCTTAGATCAAAAGCACTGGGGAAAAATTGAAAGAGCGCATAAAAGACCGGTATTTGCAACAAGGCAGGAATACAACCTGCTAATGGGCTTACTCCGGTTTTACTATACAGCTTCATGGTTTCCTGCTGCTTTTTCATGGCATTGTCCTTGAACTTTTCATTGATCTCATTGATCTCTGGTTTCAAAACTTTCATTTTGGCTTGAGATACGTAAGATTTGTAAGTAATAGGGGATAAGACAATTCTTACAACGATAGTCATGACGATAATAGCAAGACCATAACTAGGTAAGCTACTACTCAAAAAGCCGAAAAATGGAATAAAAATATATCTGTTTATCCAGCCGAATAATCCCCAGCCTAAAGGAACAATTTCATCTAATTTGCGTTCATAAGAACTTAAGACATCAAAATCTGAAGGGCCATGATACCAATTCATGGTTTCCGAGAATTCTCCGTTATTTAATTTTAAGGGAACTTCAGCAAGGAAATTTTTCGTAAAAACCGTATCAATCTGTTCATCTTGAACTAGGTTTAGCGAAGTCATTTTTCCTTTTTCAAATGGAGTATCTGTCAATAAAACTGATGTAAAAAAGTGCTGTTTAAAAGCTATCCAATCAATAGATTCATCTTCTTCTACAGCCTCGTCGCCTTGTCCTGTATAATCGTCCTTTTCATCTTCATAGAGGTATACAATCTCTGTATATCTGTTTTCATAAGAAATACTCTTAGCTTTCCTTAGAACTTTAACTTTCCAAGATAAGTTAGCTTGATCGGAAGAAATCACACTGTTTAAACCTTGAGAACGTATCCTAAAATTCATCATGTAATCCTCCGACTCAAGTCCATAATAAAATTCTAGAAATTCAAGATCGGAGACTTTAGCACGCATAGTCAAGACTTGATTTCCATTTTCAGTGGTAAGATTGGGCTCAAAGTAAAGATCACTTGTATTTATGACACGGCCATCGTTGGTTTCAAATTCAATATTAAAATTGGCGTTTCCATCTTTTATGAGATAAACAGGATTGCCTTTATAGGTATCATATTGTTTCATTTTAGCTTCAACAATCTGCCCACCTTTGTTGCTAATTTCCAATTTTATAACCTCATTTTCGATGGTGGTCACTGCATCATCTTTAGCAAAATCTTGTAAAGCAGAATAAGCAAAAGCGCCATAGTCTCTTCTGGCAAGCTCGCTATTTACTGAATCTTGGAGGTTGCTAGCAATTCCATTTTCCTGTGATCTTTTGGGAGTTTGCTTTGAAGTAGAAACAGGATCTGTTGAGGTATTGGTTTCAACTTGGTCTGTATTATCTTGTTCAGGAACTATATCCTCATTAGGATTCATGTACATTACCCCAATCAGAATTAGCCCTATAAGTGCAAATCCAATAATGGAGTTTTTATCAAATGTCTTTTTTTCTTCCATTGACTATATATTGTATATTTTGATTTTACAAAATCTTTGCAAAAATCAGCATTTTGTTTCAATTAAGAAAGATTAATCTAGGATTATTTGCTAAGGTGATCCCATTATGATTGATGACTGTGTTTTTTTGCAGCTTTTATAAAACTTAAAAACAAAGGATGCGGAGTCGCTACTGTGCTTTTATACTCTGGATGAAATTGTACTCCAACAAACCAAGGGTGATCTTCGAGCTCAATGGTTTCAACAAGTCCCGTTTGTAGATTTTTGCCTGAACAGATTAAGCCATGGCTTTCTAGATCACTTACGTATTTGTTATTAATTTCATGCCTATGTCTGTGGCGTTCTGAAATTTGAGTAGTTCCATAGATTTCAGCTAACTTAGAGCCAGGTTGAAGTTCACAATCCCAGGCTCCTAGTCGCATTGTACCTCCCATTTGTTGAATGTCCTTTTGATTCTCCATAAGACCGATAACTGGGTGTGGAGTTTTTGGATTCATTTCTGTTGAATTTGCCCCTTCCAGTCCCAAGACATTTCTAGAAAATTCTATGACAGCCATTTGCAAACCAAGGCAAATGCCTAAAAATGGAATTTTATGTGTCCTAGCATAATTAACAGCATTTATTTTACCTTCAATGCCTCGCTCACCAAAACCAGGCGCTACCAAAAGTCCATCGAGTTGATGGAAAATAGTTTCATTGTGCTTTTTCTTTTCCGAGTTGATCCAGACTACCTTTACCTTTACATCATTGTAGGCTCCTGCATGAATAAAAGATTCTAAAATAGATTTGTAAGAATCTTGAAGATCGACATATTTACCTACAAGTCCAATAGATAACTCTTCTGTGGCATTTTTAAGTTTATCGACAAAGAAGTTCCACTTATCAAGGTTGGGGACTATATTATCTTCAAGATTAAGCTTTTTAAGGGTAATTGTATCCAATCCTTGTTCAGCCATTAGGGTTGGAACATAGTAAATAGACTCGGCGTCAATAGATTGGATGACGGCCTCTTTTTTGACATTACAAAACAAAGCTAATTTGTTTCGGATGTCATCGTTGATTTGGTGTTCGGTTCTACACACCAAAATTTCAGGAGAGATTCCACTTTCCATCAGTGTTTTTACGCTGTGCTGAGTAGGTTTTGTCTTCAATTCCTTGGCAGCAGAAAGATAAGGGATAAGAGTAAGATGAATCACTAAGGAATTGTGATCTCCAAGTTCCCATTTTAGCTGTCTCACAGCTTCTATATAAGGTAAAGACTCTATATCTCCAACAGTACCTCCAATTTCAGTGATAACGATATCATAGGAGTTATCTTGACCTAAGATCTGTATACGTTCTTTAATTTCATTGGTAATATGAGGAATCACCTGAACTGTTTTTCCTAAGAAATCTCCTCTTCGCTCTTTATCGATCACACTTTGGTAGATTCTACCGGTGGTGACATTATTGGCTTGTGAGGTATTTACGTTCAAAAAACGCTCATAATGGCCAAGGTCTAAATCGGTTTCAGCTCCATCCTCAGTGACAAAACACTCACCATGCTCATAAGGATTCAGAGTCCCTGGATCTATATTGATATAAGGATCTAGTTTTTGGATGGTAACTTTGTAGCCTCTTGCTTGAAGAAGTTTAGCTAAAGATGCTGCGATTATTCCTTTCCCTAAAGACGAAGAAACACCGCCTGTTACAAAAATATACTTTGTATCGGCCATTTGTGTCAGAAGTTTGTGACTATATGGGATGCAAAAATATCATTTAATTTTTGCATAAGAAGATAAAAACCTTAAAATAATTTCAATTTGTATTTCTGATTTTTCTCAAAATAAACTCAAGTCCATTCACTTTCATCTCTAATACTTCTCGCATTTGTTGCCCTAGCTTATTTTCAGGGAAACCTTTTCGTTTATACCAAATAAGATAGTATTCTGGAATGTCTGCCAGATAGTAACCTTTGTATTTACCAAAAGGCATTTTAGCATGAGCAAGTTCGTTAAGGTATTTTTTCTGAAAATCTGGAGTCATAAGTCAAACATTAAAGATTACAATAGTAAGAATCTTGCTCAAAGCTAAGTTGCTAATAAACCTTTTTAAATTATTGCAGCCAACTATTAAATTATTACTTTTGTGCTCCAAATTTATATCATAAAACCTGATTATGAATCTACATGAATATCAAGGCAAAGAAATATTAAGCAGTTTTGGTGTCGGCATCCAAAAAGGAATCCTTTCCAAAACTCCTAAAGAAGCTGTTGAAGCTGCAAAAAAACTCACTGAAGAAACCGGAACCGGGTGGCATGTTATAAAAGCTCAAGTTCATGCAGGTGGACGTGGAAAAGGGGGTGGAGTTAGGCTCGCCAAAAACCTTAAAGAGGTGGAGCAGATAGCAGAAGAGATTTTAGGAATGCATTTGGTAACCCCACAAACCAGTAAAGAAGGTAAGGAGGTGCATCAAGTTCTTATTACAGAAGACGTTTATTATCCAGGGGATAATGAACCAGAAGAATATTATATGTCTGTTTTGTTAAACAGGGCCACTGGAAGAAATATGATTATGTATTCTCCAGAAGGTGGAGTCGATATAGAAAGTGTAGCAGAAAATACACCAGAAAAAATCTTTACTGAAGAAATAGATCCTGCTACAGGTATTCTACCATTTCAAGCTCGTAAAATTGCTTTCAACTTTGGATTAGAAGGAAAAGCCTTTAAAGAAATGACCAAATTTGTTACTTCTTTGTACAAAGCTTACGAAGGTTGTGATTCTTCTTTATTCGAAATCAATCCTGTTTTGAAAACCAGTGATGACAGAATTATAGCTGTAGATGCTAAAGTAACTTTAGACGATTCAGCGTTATTTAGACATAAAGATTATCAAAACATGCGCGATACGCGTGAAGAAGATCCTACAGAAGTTGAAGCTAGAGAAGCTGGTTTAAGCTATGTCAACCTAGATGGTAATGTTGGTTGCATGGTCAACGGTGCTGGACTTGCTATGGCCACTATGGATTTAATTAAATTTGCTGGAGCAGAACCGGCTAACTTCCTAGACGTTGGAGGTACTGCCGATGCAAAACGTGTTGAACAAGCTTTTAAACTAATTCTGAAGGACAAAAAAGTAGAAGCTATCTTAATCAATATTTTTGGAGGTATTGTAAGATGTGACCGAGTCGCTAAAGGTATTATTGAAGCTTATAAAAACATGGGTGACCAAATAAATGTTCCTATTATTGTAAGGCTTCAAGGCACCAATGCTGAAGAAGCTGTGAAATTGATCAACGAAGCTGGAATTAATGTGGAAACTGCAGTTCAATTTAAAGAAGCTGCAGATAAAGTACAAAAAGTTTTAGCTTAAGCCATAAACTCATACACTCTAAAAGCCCCTTATATTTGATATTCGGGGCTTTTTTTATGCTTAAACTTTTATCTTTTCCTTTTTAGAGTCTACTTCCAGAATATAATCTCCAAGATAGTCAGCATCCTTTTTGGTGCCTCCTAAAGTGGCAGAAGCTCTAGTATGTAACCAAGGCAAACCAATAAAATATAAACCATCGATATTGCTTACTCCTCTATGATGTATAGGGTAGCCGTTTTTGTCTAATTCCAAACCTTCTATCCAATCAAATTTTGGTCGATATCCTGTAGCCCAAATTATATTTCTGACATCGGTTAATTTTGCTTCTTCTGTTACGATTTTGTGAGAATTGGCATTGAGGGCTTTTCCGACTGGAATTACATTTTCTTTATTTAGAATGCTTTTTACATCCACTCCTATAATAGGTTGTTTAGATTCGCTTATCTTTTTTCCTAACCAAGACGTTTTGCTAAAGCTTAAATACCTCGTCTTAGTGAACCACCACCATAAGGTTTTACCTAAAAATTCCCGTGGTAAAGTTCTAACTTCTGTATCTCCAGAAAAATAGACGTCTCTATCCGTATTGGAAATTTCGTCCAAGATCTGATACCCAGAATCTCCAGCTCCAACCACCATCGCTTTTCCGTCTTGCAACTGACTTGGATTTTTGTAATAATCGCTGTGAATTTGAAAAACAGAAGCCTCTATCTTTTGGTAAAATGGGGGTATGTAAGGAATATGAAACGGTCCTGTAGCTATGATGACTTGCTCTGCTTCATAAAATCCATCTTCGCATTTTACAACAAAATAATCAGATTTATCTTGAATTTCTGTGACTAGAGTATTGAATTCAATAGAAATATTGAAGGTATCCACATAGGACTTAAAATACTCTGCAACTTCATATTTATCTGGATAATGTCCTTTTGGTTTTGGAAATTCAAGACCTTTTAAATTGTTAAACTCAGAAGGCGTAAATAAAGTTAGAGAGTCCCACCTCTTTAACCAAGAAGCTCCTACTTGGCTTTCTTTATCTAAGATCACATAATTTTTTTTTAACTGTTTAAGCTCATAAGCCATAGACAAGCCAGCTTGCGCAGCGCCAATAATTATAAAATCCAACATTATTTTTCATTTTTTTATAAGGTACACTGAAACGGACTTATATCCAAATAGTTAAGGTTTTATTCTTTGATTGAGTTTAAAGTATTGATTATAAATATAGAGTATCAACACGCCAAAACTTACGGCGACAACTATCAAGATGGTATTTATAATATTATCTGCAGAAAATGAAAGTTTGATAAGAATAGTTGAAATAACAAAACCTGAATTACGGATAACTCTGCTAAATTCTTCAGTTTGAAGAAATGAAAATAATAGTAATAGTACATCTATGAGGATTAAAACAGTAAAGAAGTCATCAAAGAAAATGGTATTGACTGTTTTAATAGAGGTAGATGAGTAATCGGTACTATTTAAGGTTTCATAAAGCCAACTTCCAAAAGAAAAAATGGCGAGAATGACAATAACTGGAACTAAAATAGTTGCAAAAACATTCTTTACTTTAATGTGGGTCTTAGTCTTATTGGTCAATTCCTCTTTTTCAATCTTATTCTTAGAATTCAGTCTATAAAATTGAAAAATCAAGAAAAATAAGATCAAGGTTGCTATTAAATCTATGGTAAATTGGATATCACCTTCTATGGAAAACCAATCGGATGAAAATTCGAGATTCGATAAATCGTAAAATATTTTCCGAATCAATATCAGAGTAATAATTTCATATTGCTTACCAATGTAGTTGGTAATGGACTTAGGAAGGTAAAACACCAAAAGGTAAACCTCGTAAATTAAGATAATTGAGAAAGGGGTATAGATAGCAGATATGGGGCTAATAATTAAATTCCCATCATATTTGCCTATATCCAAGATATCGAAATCTATAAGTCCAATAATCACTAAGTGGATTCCAAAACTTACGATAGCTACAATAACAATTACTTTCTCTAATTGTTCTTTTAATTTCTCTGAGAGGAAATAAGAATTTAAAAATTTAAAAGACTCTTTGAAGTTGAAATTTGACATATTTAAAGGTAATCAAATTGTTAAATAAAACTTAATAAAAAATTGTTATTTAAGAATTAATATTTTCCATAATCATTTTGGCGTGAATTCTAGAGTTTTCTATAAACCATTTATGGGTCTCCATACCACCACAAATAACACCTGCAAGATAAACGCCTTTTAGATTGGTTTCCATGGTTTGCTGGTTATAGGCAGGTATTGAAAGGCCATCGTCGCTTAAGGCCACTCCAATCATTTTGAGAAACTCAAAGTTTGGGCGATACCCAGTAAGAACAAGTACAAAGTCATTTTCTATTTCTTGAACATGGCCCTGTTCATCTTTAAATTTTACGTAATCCTGTCCGACTTCTGTTAATTCAGAATTGAAATAAGCCTTGATACTGCCTTCCTTAATTCTATTGAGAACATCTGGTCTTACCCAATACTTTACGCGTTCCCCAACTTGTTCACCTCTTACTATCATAGTAACATCTGCACCTTTTCGATAAGTTTCTAGAGCTGCATCTACAGAGGAATTACTCGCTCCCACAACGACAAGTTTTTGGGTAGCATAATAATGAGGATCTTTATAATAGTGAGAGACTTTATCCAACTCTTCTCCGGGAATATTAAGGTGATTTGGAATATCGTAGAACCCTGTTGATATCACTATATTCTTGGCTTGATAATCTGCTTTACTAGTAGATATTCTAAAAAAGCTTTTGTTCTTAGTTACTTTCTCAACTTTTTCAAATAGGTTAATGTGAATTTGCTTGTAGTCTACGATCCTTCTGTAATATTCCAACGCTTCCTGTTTTGTGGGTTTGTTGTTATTACTTACAAATGGGATTTCATCTAGTTCTAATTTTTCAGACGTAGAGAAAAAAGTCATTTTGTCTGGATAATTATATAAGGAGTTGACTAAGGCTCCTTTTTCTATAATAATATAAGAAAGATTCTTTTTTTTAGCTTCTATTGCGCTAGCTATCCCTATGGGTCCACCACCAACAATCAACACATCGTACGTCATAGTCTATTTATTTATAGAATTTTTAAGGTTCAAAATAGTTTCTTCTGGATCATCACTTTTAAAGACATAGCTTCCTGCTACCAAGACATCTGCTCCACAGGCAATAAGTTCTTCAGCATTCTTATCGGTGACTCCTCCGTCAATTTCGATCTTAGTATCAGCCCCTTCCTCAAGAATCAATGCCTTGAGTTGTTTTATTTTCTTGTAAGTACGTTCAATAAAGTGTTGTCCACCAAAACCAGGATTCACACTCATAAGGCATACCATATCTATGTCATTGATACAATCCCTCAATAACTCTACATTGGTATGAGGATTTAAAGCAACACCAGCCTGCATTCCATGATTTTTAATAGATTGTAAGCTTCTGTGCAAATGTGAACAGGCTTCGTAATGAACCGTAAGCATATTCGATCCCAAATCTGCAAACTCCTTTATATATCGATCTGGATCAACAATCATGAGGTGTACATCGATGAATTTTTTAGCATGTTTGGAAATAGCTTTTAAAACAGGCATCCCAAAAGAGATATTAGGCACAAATACACCGTCCATAATATCGATATGGAACCAATCTGCTTGACTCGTATTTACCATTTCTACATCACGTTGTAAATTGGCGAAATCTGCGGCGAGTATAGATGGGGCTATAAGTTTATCACTCATGACTTAAATTTTTCTGTAAAAATAAGGTTTTAGTTGGGGAAGTTGTCCATATATTCACAAAACCCCCTTGTGTTTAAGAGCTGTTTAACTGTATTTTGCAACTTGATTAAACGATAACGATGTTGCAAACTTTTGTTCATTACGCGAATCATTTTTTAGTGATCTTTTTTATTGCCAGGTTGTATACTCCTAAACACGTTTGGAAAAGCTATTTGGTCTTATTGACGACTATGCTTGTTGATATAGACCATTTATGGGCAATTCCTATTTTTGATCCCAGTCGGTGTAGCATAGGCTTTCATACGTTTCACTCCGAAATAGCGATTCTAGTTTACATCCTTATCTTCATATTTATAAAGAATAAATGGGTGAGGCTTATAAGCATAGGTTTAATATTTCATATGATTACAGATGCCATTGATTGCATTTGGTCTAACTTTGACTGTCTTCAGGATTATTTCATATCTTGATGAATCATCTGGTTTCATGAAGCTGCCCTATCTTTTTTTTCTTCTGACTATTATAACTACTAGCTTAAGTGCTCAAGTACAAAACCTCAAGCTTATAGATAGTTTAACCTTGCAGGCAGATCGCTTTTGGGGAGTGGATGTTTACGATAGATTTTACTTTTCTGAAAGAAATGTTTTTTATAAGACTGAAAACAAGCAAAAATTTCAATTTCAAGATTTACAACTCGGTGATCTCGAAAGTGTGGATTTATTAAATCCTCTAAAAATTCTTTTGTTTTATAAAGAAGCCAATACCATTGTCATTTTAGATAATCGGTTGAATGAAATAAGCCGTATTAATTTCGGCGTTATTTCAGATTTTAAAACAGTTGATTTCGTGGGTGTTTCTAAAGATAATTTACTGTGGATTTTTAATGCGGATATCCAGCAATTGGAATTGTTCGACTATCAAAACGAACTTACAAAAAACACCTCATTACCCATAAACCAAGAGATTTTACATTTCAAAAGCAATTACAATTTTTGTTGGCTTCAGCATTCAAACTCATTTACAAAGTATAATATCACTGGAAGTGTCGTGGACAGATTTAGCTTGGAAGGAGCAATATCTTTTGCGACATTTAAAAGTCAAGTGATGGTACAAACTCAGTCGAGTTTGGAATTGTTTGAAAAGGACTCACGTCAAAAAACCTCTTTTAAAAAACCTAAAATTACGTTCAATCAATTTTATTTCAATGCCCAAAACCTTTATATTTGCAGCGATAAAGTACTTTACACGTACAGACTAACCGCCGTAAATAATTGATTATATGCACGTTGCAATCGCTGGGAATATTGGAGCAGGAAAGACAACTCTTACCAAACTTATAGCTAAACATTATAATTGGAGAGCAGAATACGAAGATGTTATAGAAAATCCCTTTTTGGAAGATTTTTATGAAGACATGAAACGATGGTCTTTTAACCTTCAAATTTACTTTTTGAACAGTAGGTTTAGACAAATTCTCGAAATCCGTGAAAGCAATACAGACATTATTCAGGATAGGACTATTTATGAAGATGCTTTTATTTTTGCGCCCAATTTACATGCGATGGGTTTGATGTCTAATAGAGATTTCAAAAACTACTCTTCACTATTCGACCTTATGGAGTCTGTTACAGAGGCTCCAGATTTGCTGATCTATCTTAGAAGTAGTGTGCCTAATTTGGTAAAGCAAATTCAAAAACGCGGTCGTGACTATGAGAATTCTATTTCTATAGATTACCTTAATAAATTGAACGAGCGCTATGAAGCTTGGATTCAATGTTATGATAAAAGTAAACTCTTAGTCATCGATGTTGATGATCTTGACTTTGTTGATAAGCCAGAGGATTTGGGTTTGATATTTAATAAAATCGACGGTGAAATTCACGGCCTATTTTAATGGTCTAGGATATTTTTGAGTTTGGGCTTAAAATAATGGGGTCCTTTTAAAACTTTGCCATCTTCTCTGTAAATTGGTTTTCCGTTCTCATCTAGTTTGCTCATGTTGCTTTGATGTATTTCTTCAAAGACTTCCCCTATTTTATGTTGCATACCATGGGAAATGATGGTCCCGCACAAGACGTAAAGCATGTCTCCTAAGGCGTCTGCAACTTCTACAAGATTTCCTTGAGAAGCTGCTTCTAGATACTCTTCATTTTCTTCTTGCATCAACTTGTAGCGAAGCATGTTTTTATCAAGTCCAAGATCTGCTTTTTGGACTTCTGAAACATCGAGTCCGAAAGCTTTATGAAATATTTTTACATGTTCTAATGGCTTTTTCATAAGATTTAAAAGTATTTTTGTGAAAAATATAAAATTATGTTTACTCCAGGGCGTATTGCCTTTATCATTTTCTTTGTCGTTGTATTTGTCTCCATTATTATCTATTCATACATCAAAGATAGAGGACTTCATAATAAGTATTATAAAGGAAGTTTGTTTGTGCTTTTGGGTTTTTTTACATTTATTATCTTACTCATTCTTTTAAGATTTTACTGGAGAGAAGAATCCATCTTAGACCTTATTAAAAATATAATGGGAAGTTCTTAGGTTTCTTAAATATTATTTTAACTTTAAATTAAATTGGAGAAGGAATATATATGTTTTTTACCAAAACCCTAGTGGTTTCTCTTTTAAGTATAATAAGCTTTAGTTCTATAGCTCAAACAGCTGAAATCGATAGTCTTTTTGAACATAATAAGTTTGAAAGACTAGAAGATTTTTTGTTCCAGTCTAAGTCGTTAGACTCAATTAACCTTAAGCTAGCGAAGTCACGTTATTACAATACATTTAAACAATTGGAAGAATCATTTAAGATTCTTTACAGCATAGATACTACCACGCTAGATCCTAAGCAAAAGGCCTACTATTTCTATAATCTCGGCGAGTCTTTTGATATGAATAGCAATTTCGATTTTGCTGCGCTTAACTACATCAAGGCACAAATCTATTTTAAAGAGATAGGTGACTTAGTGAGATACAATCGCATTAATTTAGACCTTTTTTACACTGTAGCCAACGAGGATATTTACCAAAAACCAGTAGATTATCTTGATGAATTTCAGAAAATAGCAATCGAACTTAAAGATCCCATGCAAATGGTAGATCTAGAAATTGAGTTAGCTTATATGAGTTTGGAAAGCCCAGATTCTACTTCAGGCTTTCTCGATCATATTTATAACGCCTACCGTTACTTGGAAAAAGATCCCAATATTTATAAGTTAGGAAACGTTCACACTTATCATGCTATGTATTATACGGATGTTGTCATCCAAAAAGATTCAGCAGAATTTTATTATAATAAAGGTATTGATATTTATGAACAACTGGGTTTGCCTCATAAAGCAGCCCTTGGCTATTTTAGTTTGGGAGATCTAAATAGTTTTGTTGGAGATTATGATCGAGCGGTGTATTGGACCAAAAAGGCTAATGGTTATAGGAATTTTAATTATGATTTTGAGTTAACCGCTTATATCAATCAAAAGCTTGCTAAAGATTATAAGGCCTTAAACCAACCCGACTCCGCCTATAAATATTTAAATGAATCTTTACTTTATCGAGACAGTATAGACATTACACAACAAAATATTTCGCTAACCCGATTTGAAGCGGAAAAAAAAGAGAGAGAGAATTTAGTTTTAGAAAAGAAAAATGAAAGAAATCAGTCTATTATATACTCTTCAATAGGAGCTTTTATCCTTCTTGTATTTCTATCTATTGCGATTTATCAAAATGCAAAAAAGAAACAACTCTTAATCCAGAAAAACAAGGCTCTCGAAATTAATAAAATTCAAAAAGAGTTAAAAGAACAAGAAATTAAGGCTATAGATGCACTGGTAGTCGGACAAGAGAAAGAGCGTGCAAGACTTGCAAGTGATTTACACGATAATATCGGGTCTAATTTTACAGCTATCAAGTCTTATTTTGATCATTTGTATACAGAGTTAAAAGCAATAGACTCCAAACCCATAGGTTTTGATAGAGCTTACAATCTACTAGAACAAACCTATCAAGACATCAGATCACTAGCTCACCTAAAACATAGCGGCCTTATGGCTGAAAATGACCTCATTCCTGCCTTGAGTACTTTAAGTAAAAACATCAGTTCCTTTAGTAGGATTGAAGTGGATTTCTTTCATTTTATTCCTACCGAAGACCAACTGGATGATAAATTAGAACTTAATGTGTTTAGAATTATCCAAGAGACCATGGCCAATGTGGTTAAACATTCTCAGGCCAGTAAAGCTTCTATCTCACTCACTAAATCTGATGATCTCTTAAATATTATTGTAGAAGATAACGGTGTTGGTTTTAACAAAAATAAAATTGAAGAAAAAGAGTCTTTCGGCCTACAAAGTATAAAACAGCGAGTCACCTATTTAAAAGGAGAATTCACCATAGATTCTTCAGAAGGTAGTGGGACTACATTAATAATAGATATTCCACTATGATAAGAGTAGCAATTGCAGATGATCACCAAACTCTTATTGACGGTATAAGTCTTCGGTTTGATGGAAATGAGTCCATAGATCTTGTATTTTCTGCCAATGACGGTAAGGATTTCTTAAAACAGCTTAAAATTACTCCGGTAGATCTTGTAATTACAGACCTTAAAATGCCAAAAATGGACGGTGTTACGTTAGCTAGAGAGATTAAGCGAGATTTCAAAAATGTAAAAGTAATAGTTCTCTCTATGTTCGATCAACCAGATGTAATAAATAAAATGGTAGACGTAGATGTGGATGGCTATATCTTGAAGACATCTTCGCTAGATGAGTTGGTAACTGCTATTGGAGAGGTAAATAAGGGAAAGAAATATTTCGATAAGCATCTTCACGGGATTACTAGCTTATTTGATGTTAATTCAACATCTTCAAAAACAAGTCTATCGAATGCAGAAAAGGATATATTAAACCTCATTGCTGAGGGCAAAACATCACAAGAAATAGCTAATGAAAGAGCTTGTGCTGTTTCCACGATCCACACCCACAGAAGAAATATGGCCCATAAACTAGAACTATATGGCAAGGGGGAATTGTTGCGTTATGCTATGGATAAAAAGTATAATTTTGAATAAAGTCAATAAGCATGTCCATATTAATTGTAAGTACAACTAGGAATCCCCAAAAATGGAGAGATACATTAATGTCTAAAAATGAATCTTTAGATATCCAAATTTATCCAGATATTGACCGTCCAGAAGATGTTGAATTCGCCATTTCTTGGAAACATCCAGAAGGTCTTTATAACGATTTTCCAAATCTTAAAGTCATCGCTTCTATGGGAGCAGGTGTGGATCATATTTTGAAAGATAAGAATTTGCCTGAGCAGGTAAGGGTAACAAGAATTGTCGATGAGCAGTTAACAGAAGATATGAGCCAATTTGTCCTATTAAATTGTTTGACGGTCTCTAGAAATCTTTTCACACATATCCAAGATCAATCTGCTAAACTTTGGAATATCAAGCCTTATCAAACTCCAAAACATACTTCAGTTGGTATTATGGGGTATGGTGTTCTTGGACAAGAAGCTGGTAAAGTTTTGAAAAAAAATGGGTTTGAGGTTATAGGGTATGCCAACTCTTCAAAAACAGTAGATGGCATCCGAGTTTATGGAGAAAAAGAACAGGATGAATTTCTAAATAAGACTCAGATTCTTGTTTGTTTATTGCCTCTCACCGAACTCACCACAGGAATTCTGAATCTTGATCTCTTTAGAAAACTAAAAGATAAAGCCTATTTAATTAATGTGGCTAGGGGAGAGCACCTTAACGAAGATGAGTTACTGAAAGCGATAGATCAGGACATTATATGTGGAGCAAGCCTAGATGTTTTTCGAGAAGAACCTCTTCCGAGTTTTCACCCCTTTTGGGAACATCCTCAAATCCAAATCACACCACATATTGCGAGTATAACAGATCTAGAGTCAGTAGACAGTCAATTGCTTGAAAATTATGCGAGGATGAAAAATGGAAAAGCCTTACTGAATGAAGTGAATACTGCAAAAGGATATTAAAGGCTAATGAGCAGCTAAGTTTTTAGTGATTATAAAACCTAAAAAAACAGCCAAGATTCCCAATACAAGGCTTCCTAGAGCATAAAGTAAAAACTCTAAGTAAAGGTTGCTTTTTAATAAATTTAGATTTTCTGAAGAGAAAGTGGAGAACGTTGTAAATCCGCCGCAAAACCCCACCGCTAGTAAAAGCTGTAAATTCGAGTACTGACCTTCAGATTTCATCAACCAACCCAATAAAAGTCCAATTAAAAGACTTCCTAAAACATTCACAGTTAAGGTGCTAAAGAAGTTAAACTTCGAGTCAACTTGTGTTTTAAAAAATAAAGTTACTAGAAATCGGCAAACACTTCCTAATCCACCCCCTAAAAATACAAGCAAAACAGACTTCATATTTATTCAATTATGGGGATATAATAATTTGTAATCCACTTGGATGGATTAACAGTAGAGTTTGAACTGATTTCAAATTCAAGAAAGGGTTTTAGCCGCGTATTGATTTTTAGGGACCTATTCGCAACTATAGTATTGCTATATTTTATAAGCTCCTCCATATTGATATAGTCTCCCGTCAGCTTGGTTTTAAAATAAGCTCCTTGACTAACCGATTTAGACAAAATCTCATAAGTATCAGGGATGGCAATTTTTTCTTGGGAACCTATTCCAGGAGAAAATATCAGATTATCGGTATTTTCATATAAATTCTCAAATAAAATAAGTCTTCCTTTATAGATTTCAAACTTTTGCTCCTTCATAAAGTCTTCTATACTTTTGAAAATTGGCTCAGATTTTTCTAGGATTTTATTATAGTTAAGTTTAGCTGCAGAGGTAGCGTGAAGCAAGTAAAATCGACTGGTTTCAACTTTACCCACCATAGCTATATCATAGACTGAAATTTCTTTTTGGAGAGACCTTTCAAGACTGCTTAAGCTATTTTCAATAGATGTTTTAGCGATGTCTAAATGTGAAATTCCTGTAAATACAGTTTCAGCTTTTTGCCAAAAACTAGCATCAGATTCTAAGTGGAGTATAAGGCTTGAGTTATTTTCTGAAGTTTTAAATTTCCAGGTTATATCAATTTCAGAAAGACTCAACCATGTTTTTAAAGTGAGTTGCTGTACAAGTGAATCTGAAACTTTAGATTTGTTTTGAAGATTGATACTTTCAAATTTAGAATTCTGCCAAGAAAGTATTGAGTTTTCAAAATCATTAGGATTGCTTAGTCTAGGGATTATAGACTCATCTTCATATAATGTAAACCAGTTGGAATAGGTAGAAAAATCTTTAATCTTCGATTCGAAGAGCTTTGCGTTGATGGGGGTTTCAAAATTTATCGTTTCTTGATTATTCACATTTACCGTCGCAATATAGAGGGAGCCCACAACAAAAAGTAAGACAATAAGAAAGAAGATATACTTAAAAAATTTCATATGGTAGTTCTTATATAAACGAATATACTTAAAATCAAGCTATGTTTTAAGATTTAGCGACGTGCTGTGAGTTCTGCAATTTTGACGATGACTTCACTAGCTTTCACCATACTTTCTAAAGGAACATACTCGAATTTTCCATGAAAATTATGTCCTCCAGCAAATATGTTAGGACAGGGTAGGCCTTTATAACTAAGTTGAGCACCATCAGTGCCTCCTCTTATAGGTTTTAGGACGGGAGTGATATTAAGTTCTTTCATGGCTTGCTCGGCAATATCTACAATGTATTTGATAGGCTCTACTTTTTCTTTCATGTTGTAATATTGATCATGAATTTCTAACTCAACAACCTCTTCTCCGTGGGTTTTATTCATTTTAGCAACAACGCCTTCAAAAAGTTCTTTTCTGGCTTCAAATTTTGTTTTGTCATGATCTCTTATAATATAGTTTAATTCAGTAAGCTCAATAGTACCATTCATTTTGCAGAGGTGAAAAAACCCTTCGTAGCCTTCAGTTTGTTCTGGGACTTCCTCTTTTGGTAAGACATCAATAAATTTTTGAGCGAGGTACATCGAATTTACCATTTTTCCTTTTGCGTAGCCTGGATGAACACTTATTCCTTTAAATTTGAGGGTAGCAGACGCAGCATTAAAGTTTTCGTATTCCAATTCGCCAATTTGACTTCCGTCCATGGTGTAAGCGTATGCCGCACCAAATTTTTCGACATCAAAATGGTGGGCGCCTCTTCCTATTTCCTCATCTGGGGTAAAACCGACCCTTAGCTTTCCATGTCTTATTTCGGGGTGGTCTACAAGGTATTCCATCGCCATAATAATTTCTGTAATTCCTGCTTTATCATCCGCGCTTAAGAGAGTAGTTCCATCTGTGGTAATGAGGGTCTGACCTTTGTAAAGTTTAAGATCCTCAAAATAATCGGGAGACAAGATTATATTTTTTTCAGCATTGAGTATAATATCTCCTCCATCATAATTTTCATGAATTTGAGGCTTAATGCTAGAAGCATTGAAATCTGGTGAGGTGTCAAAATGTGATACAAAACCTACCGTTGGAACCTCGTGGTCTACGTTTGAAGGTAAAGTTGCCATAATATAGGCCTTGTCATCTATAGAAACATCTTGTAAACCAATGCGTTCTAACTCCTCTTTTAAGAGATGAGCAATAGTCCACTGTTTTTCTGTACTAGGTGTGTTTTCATTATTTGGATTGCTTTGTGAATCAATTTTGATATAGGTAAGGAATCGATTTAAAAGCGTGTCAGAATTTATCATCTATTGTTCTTATTTTGCTCAAAAATAAGAATTTGTATTCATTAATTTCCAATAAAAAGTTGCTCATCCTAAGATTTACTTTATTTTTACATTCAAATTAAAGTGAAGATGTACAAACAAATTTTAAGGCCAATTTTATTCCAGTTTGATCCTGAAGCTGTACATCATTTTAGTTTCAACGCTTTGAAGTTTGCCTATAGAATCCCTGGTTTTTCTTCAATTTTAAAAAAGAATTTTGTTCTTGAGGATAAAAGATTGGAACGAGAGGTTTTTGGTCTTAAGTTCAAAAACCCCGTTGGCCTAGCGGCAGGGTTTGATAAAAATGCAGAACTCTATAAAGAATTATCTAGCCTTGGCTTTGGTTTTATTGAAATAGGAACAGTCACTCCTAAAGCTCAATCTGGGAATCCAAAAAAGAGGGCGTTTAGACTAAAGCAAGACTCCGCGATTATAAATAGATTCGGGTTTAACAATGAAGGAGTAGAGGAAGCAGTAAAACGATTGAAACAAAATTCAGATATCCTCATAGGGGGAAATATCGGTAAAAATAAAGCGACACCTAATGAAGACGCTATCACTGATTATGATATCAGTTTTGAAGCCCTGTTTGATTATGTAGATTACTTTGTGGTGAATGTGAGTTCGCCGAATACTCCCAACTTAAGAGCTTTGCAAGATAAGGAGCCTCTACAAAAGCTTCTAAACCACTTACAAGCCAAGAATGGAAAAAAGCCAAAACCAAAACCTATTTTGCTAAAAATAGCGCCAGACCTCTCTGAAGAACAATTAATGGATATTATCGACATTGTTATATCGAGTAAAATAGCAGGTGTTATTGCGACCAATACTACTATTTCTAGAGAAGGGCTGTCTTCAATTCATAAAGATGAAGCAGGAGGTCTAAGTGGGAAGCCACTTACCAAATCGTCTACAGAGGTGATTCGCTTTTTATCGACCAAAAGCAGTAAAGCCTTCCCAATTATTGGGGTTGGTGGGATTATGACGCCACAAGATGCTTTGGAAAAACTAGATGCTGGTGCAAGTCTCGTTCAGCTGTATACCGGTTTTGTTTACGAAGGCCCAAGTCTTATCAAAGCCATCAATCAAGCTATTCTAGATCGTAATCCCAAGTAATACATGCTTGAGCAAATTCTTCCATTTCTTATCGCTTCTATTTTTTTAACACTTTCACCAGGGCCTGACATTATTTATGTTCTTTCTCAAAGCTTGGTTGGAGGCTATCGGCGAGGACTTATCATCGCCGCAGGATTGGTGACTGGTATAATTGTTCATACGTCTTTGGTTGCTTTTGGAGTGTCACTGGTTATTAAAAACTCTGAGACCTTGTTCTGGGGTATAAAAATCGCAGGAGCCTTATACTTATTTTATTTAGCTTACAAAGTATATATATCTTCCCGAGGTGAAGGATTTTCCTCAAGTGAGGAAACCAAAATCAGCAAATCTAGTTCCAGCTATTATAAAACAGGTTTGGTTATGAATATGCTCAATCCTAAAGTAACCATCTTTTTTTTAGCCTTCTTCCCAGGGTTTTTGTGGGATACCAACTCCAATTTAGTTCTTCAATTTTACATTTTAGGGGGCTTATTTATGCTTCAGGCCTTTCTTATTTTTAGTGTAGTTTCAGTTTTAGCAGGTAAGGTGTCGACAGTGTTGTTTCAGAAGTCAAGTCATTTTTCTTTTTTGAAATGGTTTCAAATACTAACTTTTATAGCCATAGCTATTCTGATTTTACTTTAAGCTAATTTCATTTTTCTAAAAACCTTAAAACTGTATATTTGGCCTATGAAATCCGTTAAGTTAATTGAGTGTCCTAGAGATGCGATGCAAGGCATAAAGTCTTTTATTCCAACTGAAGAAAAAGTAAAATACATCCAATCCCTTTTAAGGTGTGGGTTCGATACTATAGATTTTGGAAGTTTTGTATCGCCTAAAGCGATTCCACAAATGCAAGACACTTCTAAAGTCTTATCCATGCTGGATTTATCTGCTACTCAAAGTAAACTTTTAGCTATTGTAGCAAATCAAAGAGGAGCTCAAGAGGCTTCCCAGTTTCCAGAAATCGATTATTTGGGATATCCTTTTTCAATTTCCGAAAATTTCCAAATGCGAAATACGCATAAGACCATTGCAGAATCTGTTGAGGTTTTAAAATCTATACTTGAGATAGCTCATAAGTCCAATAAATCTGTTGTTGCGTATTTATCTATGGGATTTGGAAATCCTTATGGAGATCCGTGGAACACGGATATCGTAGGGAAGTGGACTGAAACCCTGGCAGATCTCGGGGTAAAAATTCTATCCTTATCGGATACTGTAGGGAGTTCCACTCCAGAGGTGATCGAAGATTTATTTTCTACGCTTATTCCTAAATACCCTACTATGGAATTTGGTGCTCATCTACACACTACTTCAGACGCCTGGTTCGAAAAAGTAGATGCGGCTACTAATGGAGGATGTAGGAGGTTTGACGGAGCTGTACAGGGATTTGGCGGTTGCCCTATGGCTAAAGATGATCTGACCGGAAATATGCAAACTGAAAAAATGCTCTCTTATTTTAATTCTAAGAAGATGGAGAATTCCATAAAAATGACAAGTTTTGAAGCAGCTTACAATAAAGCATCAGACTTATTTTCTAAATACCATTAGTATACTTTTTGGAGGATTCCTTTCTTTTTTACTTAGTTTTGCAGTGTGGAAAATTTAAAGAAAGATATACGGGCGTTAAGCAAACAAGAGTTGAATGAATTTTTTGTTTCTCAAGGGGATAAATCATTTAGGGGATCTCAAGTCTACAATTGGCTCTGGAACAAAGCAACTTACAATTTTGAGGACATGACCAACTTGTCCAAAGAGACTCGACAAATGCTTGAGGATAATTTCGTAATAAATCATATTGAGGTAGACGAGATGCAACGAAGTAAAGATGGTACTATCAAAAATGCCGTTAAACTTCACGATGGTTTTACTGTTGAATCTGTATTGATTCCAACCTTATCCAGGACCACTGCTTGTGTGTCTTCTCAGGTGGGATGTAGTTTGGATTGTAAATTTTGCGCCACTGCGAAATTGAAACGAATGCGAAACCTCAATGCCGATGAAATTTTTGACCAAGTGGTCGCTATCGACAAAGAGAGTAGACTTTATAATGGCATTCCATTGTCCAATATTGTATTCATGGGAATGGGAGAACCCTTGATGAATTATAAAAACGTGCTTAAGTCTGTAGAAAAAATTACCTCTCCTGATGGATTGGGCATGTCGCCAAAGCGAATTACTCTATCCACTTCTGGAGTTCCAAAAATGATAAAAAAACTGGCAGATGATGATGTTAAATTTCATTTAGCGGTATCTCTTCACTCCGCGATTGATGAAATAAGAACTCAAATTATGCCATTCAATGCAAAATTTCCTTTGGCAGATCTTAAGGACTCCTTGTTATACTGGTACGAGAAAACAGGTAAATCTGTGACTTATGAATATATTGTTTGGAAAGGTATTAACGATACTCAAGAGGACATAAGCGCTTTAGTAAAGTTTTGTCAATTGATTCCTTGTAAGGTGAATATCATAGAGTATAACCCAATAGATGACGGGCAGTTTCAACAAGGAAGTGACGATGCTGTTGCCAAACACGTCAATGCCCTAGAGGCTAATCATATTACGGTGACCCTAAGACATTCTAGAGGGAAGGATATAGATGCCGCTTGTGGACAGCTGGCTAATAAGATTAACGCTTAATTTAAATAAAAAGTATCTAAAATATAAAAGCTCCGATCATTGATCGGAGCTTTTATTTAAACCTAAGAACTTATAATTCTTATTGTTTTACAAATTTGAATGTATTCACTTGATTTCCTGAAGCAACTTTAGCAATATAAAGTCCAGTGCTTAAGCTAGACACATTAACTGAAGCCTTGTCAGAATTTAAGTCTTGAGTTAAAACTTCTTGACCTAAAACATTATAAAGAGAAACATTGTCTAAGTTAAAACTAGACTGAATAGTTAACTGGCCTGCATTATAGAAATAATCTAAGTTTGAAGTATTAAACTCTGTGTTAGAAAGAGTTGATGTAGTTACTTTAAAATCATCTAGAATTAAAGAATATGCATCACTACCAATATAATGAATAGCAACATAAATATTTTCTCCTGCAAATCCATCTAAATTAAAAACGAATTCTGTCCATTCTTCAGGTGCAGGTGATTGATTTGGTAGAATCACAAAAAAGTCACCAGCTTCAGTACCAGTCGTAGAGATTTCAAGATTAAAAGTTTCAGGACCGAATTCATCAGTTGGTGCTTTTGCCCAAAAGCTAAGAGTATTCCCAGAGCTACCTAAAGTAATTCGTGGAGTAATTAATCTATCATCATTTGCAGTAGCACCGCCATCTTGACTTGGTACAGCTGCAAAAGCATTGATTGTTTTGTCGCCAGTTCTAGCGGACCATGCGTCTTCACTATCAAGAGGTGTAGCTACAGCTGAGGGGTTAAATACAATAAACGACCCAACATATCCACCATTTTCAAAATCTGCTCCTTCACCGATTATATACGTCTGTAAACCATCACCATCTATAAGGGTCCAGTCGCCAATATCTTCAATTATAAAATCATCATAGTCTTCAAAGCTGTCTTCAAAGAGTGTTATTTGAGATTTGCCTACAAAGGAAATCATTGCTAAAATAAATAAAAAAGTAATTTTTTTCATAGTGTTAAAATTTTAAAATTAATTCATAAATATAATAAAAAATATTTGTTCAACTGCGTTTGCTTTGGTTTTTTTAAAAAATTAGCATTTGTTTTCTTTAACTTAGGAATGTTTGTTTCTGGTCATGGTATTATACCAATTTAGTATTCAAATGTTGGATAAAATCTGTTTATTTTCCACTTATTAATCGTCATAAAATAGAACCGTAACTATTGCTATGCTTATATTTTTTTCCTCAACTAAGTAAAAAACATGTGCTGAGCTACGTCGTAGTATAATTCAAATTTTTAATCTCTATTGGGTTTAATTTCCCGAGGCTTGCCTCGTGTTTTAAGGAAAGTTTGAAAACGGATGGTTTTCATCAATCAAAAACGACCATCTAAATGCCTCGTGGGCTTGCCCCGAGGATTCTTCACTACAATTTTTAAAAACTAAATTGGTATTAATGCCTTTTTAAGACATAAAATTCAAGCTTGTTATCTATTGAAAACGGTCTCACAAATAAAAGAGCCCGTAGCTCATGAGATGAAACTTTTTGAAAAAAAGTTTCATCTTCTCGTGGAGTGCTTCTCAATAAAATCGATGGCTTTTTGTGTTTAAAAAGAAAGACAGGAGTCTAATTGAACTTGAGGCTTAGTGCTTTAAAATAAAAGACCTTTTCATCCAAAATGTCTTTTTTTTTAATGAGCATAGAATTAATAATCTTTATAAGTCCTTTTTCCTTGTCTTTATCTAGTTGGTTTACAATATTAATTATCTGTGAAAAGGATATTTTTTCTAAGAGCTTCATAAATCCTGCAATCCAGAAGGCTATCTAGAGACTAGTAGTTCAGAAATAGTTAAGTATATTTAGTAGTATAAAGACCACTTAGGAAACATTAGATTGAGTTATAAAGATGGAGCAAACGGTGTGGAAATCGTAGAAGAAAACAATTACTATCCCTTTGGTCTAAAACACAAGGGTTACAATAATGTTGTGAGTTCTAATGGGAACAGTGCAGCGCAGAAGTTTGGATTTCGCGGTAAAGAATTAAATGAAGAACTTGGATTAGAATGGCACGATTTTGATGCGAGGAATTATGATGTGAGTTTAGGTCGGTGGATGAATCTTGACCCACTTGCAGAATTAATGAGAAGACACTCGCCATATAACTACGCCTTTGACAATCCCATCTACTTTACAGACCCTGATGGGATGTATCCAATGTCACCAGCTGCTATGAAATCTACAGCTACAGAAGTGTATGATTATAGTTCTGGGAATGGAAGTGGGTCATTGAAGAGTGGTGGAGGTAGTGATGATATAGTTTTTAATTCTATAGATAAAAAAGGGAATAAAACAGAGTTAGGGAGAATTGTAACTGATGAGTTTGACCAAGAAATAAATATTGACCAAAATTTAATCCCTTTTGATATACCTGAAAACTACGACCCTGTAAATGTAGATTTGAATGCAAGTGAAATAGCAAGTACTGCGCTTGAAAATACAGGAATACAAGCATTTTCTTTAGATCTTTCTGGTGAAGCTGCATTTAAAGTTGGTGTTCAACTTGAAATTAGTTTAATTGTTATAGTTGCAGGAAAGAATAAAGGTGATTGGGGAGTTGCTCTACAAGGAAATGGGTTATTAGGACTTGAAGGAAGTTTTACAGGTAGTGCTTCGGCTTATTGGCCAATATCTAATGGAGACCTATCTTTATATAAATTAAGAGGCCCTGAGTATGGTGTTCAGGGAAGCGGTTTTGGTGTAGCAGGCTCTTACTTTGAGGGGTTTGAATTTACAACTTCTTATCCTTTTGCAAATAGAGTTTATAGAGGAGCTTCATTAGGCGGTTCAAAGGGTATTCCTGAATTGGGCGGAAGTGGTTCTGCGTATATTGGAGTTAGTGAATTCTTATACAGGTCAAAAAAATAAATAATGATATGAATAAATATTTTATTTTTCTAATGGTGCTTTTCTGTTCTTGCACAAAATATAAAGGAAATCAAGACAGTCTTAAATATGATATTATAAAAATTGAATTTGATGGATATTCAAAGGACTATGAAACAAAAGAAAAGATTGCCATCTCTATTACAGATTCTACTGAAGTTAGGAATCTGAATAATTTAAAAAACACCTCACAACGAAAATGGTTTGCTAATGTTAAAGGCACAGAATTTATAATTCGATTAGTCTATACAGATTCTAGAACAGGAGAACAGTTATTGGTTTGTATCTTAAAAAGTATAGATTCTACGCCAACTATAGAATATGGTTCAGGAACTCTATTTGATGGAAGCTATAAAAACGACAAATTCTTTAATTATGTTGCTTCTATAATCAATTTAGAAGATATAAAGCAATACAATGGTAATTTAAGCCAAGAGGAGTACGAGAAACTTTAATTAACCCAGGCTATAAAAGTTATCTAACTTGAATGGCATTTTTTACATAATATTCTGGAGCTTTGTCTGCTTCAAGAATGCATCAAGGAGAGCGAAAACGTGTTGTTATTCGTTCTCTTTTAGTTTTTGGATATCAAGAACACGATTAACAATACTTGTTTCTAAAAGTGTATCTGTAGAGCCTACAATATAATCCAAAGAAACTTCCAGAGCTTCGGCTAACTGTGTAGCCATCTCAATAGATGGTTTTACTTCCCCCCTGCTGGTGCGAGCGTAATTAGTCGGAACGGCTAGCGCGAGCATCTTGCTCGTGCCCTCAAAGAAAAGTAAACTGATTTTTATCTATTTTTACTAAAAAGAGTTGATGAGCAGAAAGTATAAATTTGCAGATAAATCTGGTGCGTACTTTATAAGCTTTGCTACTGTGAACTGGATAGATGTATTTACTAGAGACGCTTACTTTTGGTGTATTATAGAATCGTTAGATTTTTGCAGAAAAAATAAAGGCATGGAGCTTTATGGTTATTGTATCATGCCAAGCCACGTTCATTTAATTTTTCGGTCAGCATTAAACGATCCTTCAGGATTAATAAGAGATTTTAAAGGGTTTACTTCAAAGAAAATAGTTAAAATCATTGATGATAATCCACATGAAAGCCGAAAAGAATGGATGCTCTGGATGTTTGAACGTGCTGGCAAAAAAAAAATAGCAATGTTGCCAATAAACAGTTTTGGCAGCAGAATAATAAACCAATAGAGATTTGGTCATTAAACGTATTTGAGCAGAAACTAAAATACATACACAACAATCCTGTTGTATCAGGCTTTGTGACCAACCCAATAGATTGGAAATTTAGCAGTGCAAGAAATTATGGTAATGATGACCATACCATTTTGGAAATTGATATAAATTAGATAGTGTGTACGAGCGAGACGCTCGCATCAGCTGGAGGCTATATAAACCTTTCAACCCAGAAGGCTATTTAGAGCCCAGTAGTTCAGAAATATTTAAGTATATTTATAAATATAACTTAGGAAACATTAGATTGAGTTATAAAGATGGAGCAAACGGTGTGGAAATCGTAGAAGAAAACAATTACTATCCTTTTGGGCTCAAGCATGAAGGGTACAATGGTTCTATAAATGGGACTGACCATAAATATGGTTTTGGTGGTAAAGAAGAACAGGATGAACTTGGGTTGGACTGGATAGATATTACAGCTAGGAATTATGATGCGAGTTTGGGGCGATGGATGAATATTGACCCACTTGCCGAAATCATGAGAAGGCACTCGCCATATAACTACGCATTTGACAATCCTATCTTCTTTACAGATCCTGATGGGATGTATCCAATGTCACCAGTTGCTATGCAATCTACAGCTACAGAAGTGTATGATTATACTTTTGGGGATGATAGAGGGGCATCAAAGAGTGGTGGAGGTAGTGATAGCAAAACTACAGACTATCAGGCTAAGTTTACACAAATAGGCGAGGATCTTGCCAATATGGATACTAGCCTTGATGGAGGAGATGGAAATTGTTGTCCAATTAGCATTCCAATCGACGCCAACGCAACTAGTTTTAGTGAGGATGTGGGACTAAGTGATATGGGGCAAAGCGGGGGGATGTGGGATTTAAATTCCGATGGATTATTTCAGAAAAATGAAGCTGATAATTGGTGGTTAACTGCTAAGGGTGTTGATGTGTCTGTGAATAATTCTAATATTGATTGGTCAGGATTAACAGTGCCCAAAGGAAAAGGGAGAGGTGATATATTTGCTATAAGTACTACAGATGCGTTTATAAATCTGCCTTATGAAACAGCTTCAACTTACGGAGGGACATCATTTTCTGTACTTAGTTCTTCTAAAGTGACGGTGTTAGACCAAAAGTATCACTACAAATATAGGAGTAATAATTCCATGGAAAATATAATGAGAAACGTAGCAACTTGGCTAGGCAAACCTTCTGGACAGGGTACAGATTTTATGATTAGGTATAAATACCCAATAATTAATATCAAATGAAAAAGTGGATAATCTTATTAGTTGTGTTGCTTTTAGGAATGATAGCACTATTTTCTCTACAGAAAGATGAGCAGGATTTGGGTGATAACTACTATTATCTGCCATTATATGAAGCAATAGATGTAGGTCTTCCAGATGGGGCAATTGTTTACAAATCAACACAGAAATATTCATTTGATGAAGTGAAAATTAAGGGCGATGTTGTTAGTATTGATTGCAATGAAAAATTTATCATAGTAATTAGAAAGCCTAAAGAAGTCAAGTATGAGGAAATATATACCAAAAGTAGTTTAGGGACAGATTCCTTAGAATACTTTATTGTAGTGAAAAAGTCAGATTTGGTAAAAGGTCCTTTTTCAAAACAGAAGTATCTTGGAAAAAGGAAAGAATTAGGAGTGTCGAAGGATTTAAAATTAGATTTTGAGGAATAAAATTAGTAGCCTTGGAATAAGGCGTTCTTTTTTGTTTTGAAGAAGACCAAAGCGGGGGTGGTCTTCCTGGTTGGACAGGAGATGCTAATCAAGCAGCGAGTGCTTTCGGGATTGGTAATGGAGTTAAAGATGCTCTTATTGACGGTGTCGTTAAATTAGAAAGAGGTACGACCAAAATTAATAATGTTAGTAGACTTCGAGTGTTAGGGAAAACTGCAGGATACTCAAAATATGTAAAAGGTCTTGGTGTTGTTGGAGCTGGCATATCAACAACGTATTCGGTTGCTAATGCAGGTAATTACTATTACAATGGAGGGACAGATTGGCAAGTTGGAACGAAAGCTTCCCTTGATATTATAATGACTGGAGTAGGGTTTTTAGGTCCAATTGGTTTAGGTGTAAGCGCAACTTACTTTATAATTGATGCCTCAGGAGGCTTTAGAGATTTTGGAAAAATAGAATAGATGAATTTATTAAAGACATTGTATTGTAAGTACTACAATTTTCAGGTTAAGTTTGGTAATAAAGATATAGCACCTTTTAGTTCAATGCTAATTATAGCATTTACGATAATGTTATATTATTTCAGTGCTTTTTTTCTAACCATATTATTTATTCCAAAAGGAATTATTAACACCAAAATATTTGTTTACGCTTCTATCAGTCTGTTACTCGCATTAGTGTTGGTGTTGTACTTTGTGTTAGTTCACAAAGCAAAATACAAAGTTGTTTTGAAGGAGTATGAGAATAAAAAAGGTGTGTTTTTAGCAGCTATATTTCCTCTATTAGCATTTCTACTTTTTAATGCAAGTTGGATATTAAAAATGCTTCAAAATCAAGGAAAATTCTAATATGAAAGCCAGAGGCTAATTTGTTGTTTAGGGGGTATACAGGATATGAGCACATGCCAGAATTTGGTTTAATAAATATGAATGGTCGTTTGTACGACCCAAAGGTAGGGCATATGCTAAGTGCTGATAATTTTGTGCAAGCAAAAACCAGAAGAAAACGGTTCAGTAGAAAGATTTAATTAAAGAGTAAAAAACCCCCTGCTGGTGCGAGTGTAATTAGCCGGAACGGCTAGCGCGAGCATCATGCTCGTGCCCTCAAAGAAAAGTAAACTGATTTTTATCTATTTTTACTAAAAAGAGTTGATGAGCAGGAAGTATAAATTTGCAGATAAATCTGGTGCGTACTTTATAAGCTTTGCTACTGTGAACTGGATAGATGTATTTACTAGAGACGCTTATTTTTGGTGTATTATAGAATCGTTAGATTTTTGCAGAAAAAATAAAGGCATGGAGCTTTATGGTTATTGTATCATGCCAAGCCACGTTCATTTAATTTTTCGGTCAGCATTAAACGATCCTTCAGGATTAATAAGAGATTTTAAAGGGTTTACTTCAAAGAAAATGGTTAAAATCATTGATGATAATCCACAAGAAAGCCGAAAAGAATGGATGCTCTGGATGTTTGAACATGCTGGCAAAAAAAATAGCAATGTTGCCAATAAACAGTTTTGGCAGCAGAATAATAAACCAATAGAGATTTGGTCATTAAACGTATTTGAGCAGAAACTAAAATACATACACGACAATCCTGTTGTATCAGGCTTTGTGACCAACCCAATAGATTGGAAATTTAGCAGTGCAAGAAATTATGGTAATGATGACCATACCATTTTGGAAATTGATATAAATTAGATAGTGTGTACGAGCGAGACGCTCGCACCAGCTGGGGGGTAGTAGAACGAACTAATGCTTATCAATTTTATAAAGTAAAACGAATTCCTAAAAATTAATTGGACATGAAAAAGCATAAACTTATTATAATAATCGTAATCTTTATTAATTTGTATTCTTGTAAAAAAGAAACATATGTTTTTGATGAAAATTTACTAATCGGTAATTGGTCAAAAACTGACACTAATGATTATCAAGAATATTATTTTGATAAGGAAAACATGTATGCATATAGCCTTAAATCAGGAAGTACTTTACATTACATTTTTAAAATGAAAGAAGATAGTCTTTATCTTTCGTTAGTATATCAAGAAGTTAAGGAGGACTTTAAATTTTATGATAAAATAATAAAAATTGATTCAATAAAAATGAAATTAGAAAATAGAATTTTTCTTAAGGTTACAAAAAATAATACTTTAAGAATGTTTATCAATAAAGAAATATCATCTAACGATTATTTTAAGGCTTGTGTGCAAAGGAGTGACGTATTGAGTAAGTAAACAAAATAAGCCACCTTTAACGATGTGGTTTTTTTATGCTTTTAGAATTTAGCCTTTCCATCCAACAAATCCTTTATGCATTTTTTAGTTAGCATAGAATTAATAATCTTTATAAGTCCTTTTTCCTTGTCTTCATCTAGTTGGTTTACAATATTAATTATCTGCGAAAAGGATATTTTTTCTAAGAGCTTCATAAATCCTGCAATCCAGAAGGCTATCTAGAGCCCAGTAGTTCAGAAATATTTAAGTATATTTACCAGTATAAAGACCACTTAGGAAACATTAGATTGAGTTATAAAGATGGGGCAAACGGTGTGGAAATCGTAGAAGAAAACAATTACTATCCCTTTGGCCTCAAGCATGAAGGGTACAATGGTTCTATAAATGGGACTGACCATAAATATGGCTTTGGTGGCAAAGAAGAAAACAAAGAACTTGACTTAGAATGGCTCGATTTTGGGGCTCGTAATTACGACCCTTCTATAGGACGTTGGATGAATCTTGACCCATTGGCGGAGTTAATGAGAAGATACTCGCCATATAATTACGCCTTTGACAATTCTATCTACTTTACAGATCCTGATGGGATGTATCCAATGTCACCAGTTGCTATGAAATCTACAGCTACAGAAGTGTATGATTATACTTCTGGGAATGAAAGAGGGGCATCAAAGAGTGGTGGAGGTAATGATAGCAAAACTACAGACTATCAGGCTAAGTTTACACAAATAGGCGAGGATCTTGCCAATATGGATACTAGCCTTGATGGAGGAGATGGAAATTGTTGTCCACAAGACGTGGTCAACCCTGATAATCCAATTGAACTTGATACGGTGGTAATAAACGTATCGAAGAACAATTCCTACGGGGCAGACTCAGATTATAGTGGTGGTCTTGAAAGTTACAAATCACGTTACGGTTTCGATGGGGACTATGACAATGTATTTTCACAGTATTTTACTAAATGGGGCAGCTCTTATATTCCAATCGCTTACAGGAATGATCTAAACTCGATAGATGCTACTGGTTTCGCCGAAAACTTTTCTGCTGGATGGAATAACTGGGATCCTGATGGAATGGGTAATTTCTTGATGAAAGCAGTATCATATTCTATAGGAGGCACCATTTTAGGCGTGGCAGGAACCGGAATTATTGGAGGTTATTCAACAGGCGGGATATTGGCCTCATCATCAAGTCAAAGTGTAGGCTCTTTCACTCAAGGAATTATGATTCGAGGCGGAGTTAGACGAATGGTTTTTAGAAATTCGCTTGGGCAGTTTGCTCGAGGAACTGGTATTCGTGAGACTTCAAGAATGTATTCTCAACGTATGGGTCTTAACGCTTTAGGTCAAGCGACAAGAACTACTGCAACCATAATACCACCAAATTGGGGAGCAGCAGCAAGATGGATAGTTGGAGGAGGCTTATCAGGAGCTACAGGCTACTATTTATATAAAGAAAGTTTAAAAAAGTGATTATGGGTATATTGAGAAGTTTAATGAACGTTTTTTCAGCTGGAGAACCAAGAAATCCAAACGGGTTTGTAAAAAAATTCATAAAAGATTCAAAGGAAGAAAGAGCACAGCTTGAAATGATATATAAAAGAGATGTCATTTTGCAAGTGGATTCTTTGAGATTTGTACCATCTTGGTTTAAGATTACAGATAAGACACAAGAAAGTTATAAGAACGGCTATGTAATATTTTTCACTAAGGATGTTGAAGATTTCCGAAAAAACTTCGCAAAAAAGTATGCGCAATTTTCCGAAAAACACGATTTAGTCAAGATAGAAGAAACACACAATGACCAGGCAGTAGTCACTATCGGTAAATTTTTAGTAAGTGCCGACAGTCATTTGACTTTGGCTAATGAAATGAAGAATTTTATTGATAAATTCTATTCATTCAAGGAAATTAATCCTTCTATATTATTCAACATAAGATACTTGTCTGGTGTTCCAGGATAAATTTATACTGCTACCTCGCCAAACTCAGCAACTTCTACTGTTTGTGCTTTTCTGTAACAAGTGTGTTCACTTATTTTAAAATCGCTACTTGGGTGGTTTTTTTGCGTAAGCCTTTTAAGCTTTGTAGTCTCGAAGCAGGGCATCAACCACATACAAGTTTTCCCAAAAACAGAATTGTTTAAAATAATAATTTTCTTAATTAAATTAGACAGTATTATGATACGAAGTAAATTTTCACTACGGCAAGTAATGAAAAGTTCATTTTCGTCGAATTCTATAAAAATTAAGGTTTTATAAATTTAACATTGAGTATCTCCTTCGTATAAATAAATGTCAGTATTTTTATAAGAAACTATGTAATGAAATTTTTTTTCAAAAAAATCCCTGGTTATAACCTTTAGGAAACACTTATCGTATAGCGATTATTGGTATTTTACTTCTTATTGCTTTACCCAACTTAATGCCCCTGCTGGTACGAGCGTAATTAGCCGGAGCGGCTAGCGCGAGCATCTTGCTCGTGCCCTCAAAGAAAAGTAAACTGATTTTTATCTATTTTTACTAAAAAGAGTTGATGAGCAGAAAGTATAAATTTGCAGATAAATCAGGTGCGTACTTTATAAGCTTTGCTACTGTGAACTGGATAGACGTATTTACTAGAGACGCTTATTTTTGGTGTATTATAGAATCGTTAGATTTTTGCAGAAAAAATAAAGGCATGGAGCTTTATGGTTATTGTATCATGCCAAGCCACGTTCATTTAATTTTTCGGTCAGCATTAAACGATCCTTCAGGATTAATAAGAGATTTTAAAGGGTTTACTTCAAAGAAAATGGTTAAAATCATTGATGATAATCCACATGAAAGCCGAAAAGAATGGATGCTCTGGATGTTTGAACGTGCTGGCAAAAAAAATAGCAATGTTGCCAATAAACAGTTTTGGCAGCAGAATAATAAACCAAAAGAGATTTGGTCATTAAACATATTTGAGCAGAAACTAAAATACATACACGACAATCCTGTTGTATCAGGCTTTGTGACCAACCCAATAGATTGGAAATTTAGCAGTGCAAGAAATTATGGTAATGATGACCATACCATTTTGGAAATTGATATAAATTAGGTAGTGTGTACGAGCGAGACGCTCGCACCAGCTGGGGATTTTATGTTTAATTTAGCTAAAAAGAGTGTAATGAAAAATTATTCCACTCCATTATTAAGAAAATATATTGGCTTTACAGGTCAAAGGAAAATTTTAAATAGTGAAATAGGAAAATCCCTAAGAAGTATTTATAAATATGATCATCAAGTGATAAATACAAAAAACGTTTATAAAACATCAGACTTCATTTTGAAATATGGATCCAAACTTTCTAAATAGAAATAATATAGATGAAAACTTTAAAAGTACTGTAGATCCATTAATTTCTGAGCTGAAAACAGAATATTCTAAACATGAGTTAAAAAGATTAGAATTTAATAAAATTACTCAGCTGATTAATGATCTCGAAAATTTTAAACCTAAAAGTCAGGTTAGGGAGTCTAAAATAGATTTAATAAAATATATTGCTTATTTTATTAAAACCCCTATCAATGATTTTGATGATATACAAATATCAAAACTTCAAGCAAAATATATATTACCAACCATAAACAATCATTTGCATAAGCGTGGCTACACAGCTAAATGGATATGGCTTTGGGGGTTATTGTTTTTGCTTCCAATTGATATTATATTATGGCTTTTTATTGGTGAATACTATTTTTATATACCTATAGTTTCAATACCTTATATATTCAAACAAGTTCGAGAAGAAATAAAAGCAAAAAAGAAAAATAAGTTATGGTAAAATACAGTAATTAAAGGCAAAATCTATATAGTTTAAAGGATAGACTGTATTTTACGTTTAGCGATAAAAGCATCGATAACGGAGAAAATATGTTCCCCCCTGCTGGTGCGAGCGTGATTAACCGTAACGGCTAGCGCGAGCATCTTGCTCGTGCCCTCAAAGAAAAGTAAACTGATTTTTATCTATTTTTACTAAAAAGAGTTGATGAGTAGAAAGTATAAATTTGCAGATAAATCTGGTGCGTACTTTATAAGCTTTGCTACTGTAAACTGGATAGATGTATTTGCTAGAGACGCTTATTTTGGTGTATTATAGAATCGTTAGATTTTTTCAGAAAAAATAAAGGCATGGAGCTTTATGGTTATTGTATCATGCCAAGCCATGTTCATTTAATTTTTCGGTCAGCATTAAACGATCCTTCAGGATTAATAAGAGATTTTAAAGGGTTTACTTCAAAGAAAATAGTTAAAATCATTGATGATAATCCACATGAAAGCAGAAAAGAATGGATGCTCTGGATGTTTGAACGTGCTGGCAAAAAAAATAGCAATGTTGCCAATAAACAGTTTTGGCAGCAGAATAATAAACCAATAGAGATTTGGTCATTAAACATATTTGAGCAGAAACTAAAATACATACACGACAAACCTGTTGTATCAGGCTTTGTGACCAACCCAATAGATTGGAAATTTAGCAGTGCAAGAAATTATGGTAATGATGACCATACCATTTTGGAAATTGATATAAATTAGATAGTGTGTACGAGCGAGACGCTCGCACCAGCTGGGGACAATCAAATAGAGAAATTAGTTAGAAAGGTTGCAGAACGTATAGAAATAGGAACATCAATAGTTAGAAGAATATTACAATAATTAACCAACGAATTAGAAACTTATCGCCTATCACAGCTTGACCAAGAAGATGCAAACGAATTTACCATAAGAGAATTAATAAGCAAAGAACTGCAAGCCACAGAGGTATTTTTAAAGAAAGATAATTTATTACAGCTAACCAATGACCCAATTGGAAATAGCGGAGTAATTGGAGAAGAATACAACAGACAAATCATGGTCTTAATATTTACTTCACGTAAAGCAAAGGATCCTTTGTATCAGCTTGAGAAGTTACCATTCTTCGAAGTTTGCAACTTCGAACTATACCAGCTAAAGTAAAGCTGTTTTCCTATCATAGTTTTCATGTCTTTTTAAGACATAAAACTCTACATTTGTAACGTCTTGAAAACTGTCTCACAAATAAAAGAGCCCGTAGCTCATGAGATGGAACTTTTTGAAAAAAAGTTCCATCTTTTCATGTCTTCTCGTGTAGCCCTTCTCAATAAAATCACTCACTTTATCGTTAACAGAAAAGGCAAGCAGATGCGACCTATGTTCGTATTTCTCGTCGCCAAAATGGTGTCTAAAGGAGAGGTAAACGATAGAACTTATCGCGGGGCTTCTGTCATAGAGCTTATCCACACGGCTACCTTGGTTCATGATGATATTGTGGACGATAGTAACCAACGTCGTGGTTTCTTTTCCATCAATGCTTTATGGAAAAATAAAATAGCGGTTTTGGTCGGTGACTTCCTCCTGTCTAAGGGGCTTTTGCTATCTATAGATAACGATGACTTCGATTTATTAAAGATTATTTCAGTGGCCGTACGTGAAATGAGTGAGGGTGAATTACTTCAAATTGAGAAAGCACGCCGACTGGATATTACTGAAGATATTTATTATGAGATTATTCGGCAGAAAACCGCTACTCTCATCGCCGCTTGTTGCAGTCTTGGTGCAGCTGCTGTAAGACCAGGTTCTAAAGACGTGGAGGACATGCGTAAATTTGGGGAACTTATAGGAATGGCTTTTCAGATTAAAGATGACCTCTTTGACTATGGTGACCAAAAAATAGGTAAACCTACTGGTATAGATATTAAAGAACAGAAAATGACTTTACCCCTCATTTATGCAATCAATCAAGCGTCAAAAAAGGATAAAAACTGGATCATCAATTCTGTTAAAAATCACAATAGAGACAAAAAGCGCGTGAATGAAGTGATAGACTATGTAAAATCTGTAGGAGGGCTTAGTTATGCTCAAATCAAAATGAAAGAATTTCAAAGCGAGGCCTCAGAAATTCTTCAACGTTATCCAGATTCTACTTACAAAGCGTCTCTTCAATTGATGATAGATTATGTAATTGATCGAGAAAAATAATTTTATCCTTACATTTATTTCAAATTAAATTCCATTGATAAGTAAATCTACTATTGACAAAGTCTTTGATATTTCTCGAGTAGAGGAAGTAATTGGTGATTATGTTCAGTTGAAAAAATCTGGTAGCAATTTTAAGGGACTAAGTCCTTTTACAGAAGAGCGATCTCCTAGTTTTATGGTCTCTCCAGTGAAGCAAATATGGAAAGATTTCAGTTCTGGTAAAGGAGGAAATGTGGTTGCTTTCTTAATGGAACATGAGCATTATACGTATCCTGAAGCCATAAAGCATTTAGCAAAACGTTACAATATTGAAGTTGAAGAAACGGAGCAATCTTCAGAAGAAAAAGAAAAGGCTAGTGAGAGAGAAAGTATGTACTTGGTCAATGAGTTTGCCAAATCTTTTTTCATCAAGCAAATGCTTCATACCGATGAAGGGAAGTCAGTTGGTCTCAGTTATTTTAAGAAGAGGGGATTTACGTCAGAAACGATGGAGAAGTTCGATCTTGGCTATTCTCCAGATGAGTGGCAAGCGTTCACAGATTCAGCTTTAGAAAAGGGATACCGTTTGGAGTTCTTGGAAAAAACCGGGCTTAGTATCGTAAAGGGAGAAAAGCGCTTCGACAGGTTTAAAGGTCGGGTGATGTTTCCTATACACTCTATGTCTGGAAGAATTTTAGGCTTTGGAGGTAGAATTCTTACAACTGATAAGAAGCAGGCAAAATACCTCAATTCACCTGAAAGTGATGTCTATCATAAAAGCAAAGTTTTATACGGGCTTTATCAAGCCAAGCAGTCTATTGCTAAGGCAGACAACTGTTATCTAGTGGAAGGGTATACGGATGTGATTCAGTTTAACCAAACAGGAATTGAAAATGTAGTCGCTTCTTCTGGTACAGCTTTAACGCCAGAGCAAATTAGACTTATCAATAGACTCACCAACAATATTACAGTTTTATTTGATGGGGATGCTGCGGGATTAAGGGCGTCTGTGCGTGGGATCGATTTGATTTTGGAACAAGGCATGAACGTGAAAGTCTGCTTATTTCCAGATGGTGAAGATCCAGATAGTTTTGCAAAATCCAATTCCAAAGAAGAGTTAGAAACTTATCTCAATAGCAATGCTCAGGATTTTATAAGATTCAAAGCTTCCTTATTACTTGAAGATGCGGAAAATGATCCTGTAAAAAAAGCTGAAGTGGTCAGGGATATTGTAAATTCTATTTCTAAAATACCAGATCAAATAACTCAGGAAATTTACATCCAAAGCTGCTCCAATCTTTTAGAGGTCTCCGAAGATGTTCTTTTTAGTACACTTGCACAAATTTTAGCTAAGGACAGAAAAGAAAGTCAACGCCGGCCAAGGCAAGGATCTTTAGAAATTGTAAAGGAGAAAAAAACTGAGCCAGTTGTCTCTAAAGTCAATCAGCAGTATGTGCTAGAGAGAAATATTATACAGTTGCTTCTAAAATATGGGGGTGATACCGCTGTATTTGTAGATGTAGACTTCGATTTTGATGAATTTGATAAGGACAAGCATACTGAGGTAAAACGTGAATATGTTGTGTTTGAAAAAATATTTATAGAACTCCAAGAGGATGAAGTTGAATTTTCTAATCCTTTGTTTAAGGAATTATATGCCTTAATTATTGAGATTTATACAAAAGAAAGAGCCTTGAAGATCGATACGTTTATCAACCATCTAAAGCCAGATTTGTCTCAAGAGGTGACGTCTATTATTATGGAAAATGAAAAAAATCAATTACACGATTGGAAGCGTCAGGAGATTTTTGTAATTGATAAAAGCGAGGTAGATCCCAGAGAAGTCATGGAAACTATTTTAAATTTACGTCGATTCCTAATCAGAAAAAAAGTCCAAGATTTAAGTGAAATCATAAGAGAACAAAAAGAGGAAGTGGATCGCGAATTGATGATAGAAACCATGGAATATAATGGATTGGAAGTTTTGATTTCCAATAAATTAAATCGGGTCTTATAAGCGAATTATCTTAATTCCTCAGGAATTTCACAAACAGGAATCGGTTGCATCTTGTGTTGGTTAGATTTGTTCATAGAATTATAAATTTTTAAAACATCTTTTTCTCTGTCAGAAATCTCAGAAGTTTCATCTTTAAAATTCATTGCCCATTCCAATTCGTTGTAGCTGGCACCAATTTGATCTTCATCTGTTCTGCTATCACCAAACAAACCATCTGTAGGCTTTGCATTTTGTATATCGTCTATTATATCAAGATCCTTCGCCAGTTCGAAGACCTCACTTTTCATTAAATCGGCAATAGGGCTAAGATCAACGCCTCCATCTCCATATTTGGTGTAAAATCCAACACCAAAATCCTCAACTTTATTTCCAGTACCAGCAACCAAATAGCCGTGAATACCAGCAAAATAATAAAGCGTTGTCATTCTTAATCTAGCCCGTGAGTTGGCTAGCGAAAAGTCTCTTAGATCTATATCTTCAATTTCTGGTAAACTATTTTTGAAAGTTTCGAAGGTGTTGGAAAGATCAATTTTTACCGAGCTTACATTTTCAAATCGTCTTTCCAAATGATCTATATGTTTTCTTGCCCTCGATACTTGGTCTTCGTGTTGGTGTATAGGCAATTCTAGACATAAGGTGGGTTTGCCAGTTTGTGCACAAAGTGTAGAGGTTACCGCAGAATCTATTCCTCCAGAAACACCTATCAAAAAGCCTTTTTGCCCGCTGTTTTCAAGATATTCTATCATCCAATTGGCTATATAATCGATCGTTTTTTGAGACTTCATAAGCTATGATTTACCTTTTAAATACTACATTTGCATCAAATATAAGTATTCTATTCCGGTACAAAACCAAATGTCTTCAAATATGAGATTTCGTTTAATTTTGTTGAGTCTTTGCTGTTTTATGGCGAGTTGTGATCAAAACTCTAAAATGAATCCAGAGGCTGAAGATCTTACTATTGACTTAGAAGTGGTTCGGTTTGATCAAGAATTTGGTCAAGCTTCAGCAATGGATTTGCCAAGGCTAAAAAATAACTTTCCACGTTTATTTCCAGAACAAGTGCCAGATAGTTTGTGGATTTCAAAAATGCAAAGCGACTTGCAAAAGCAAATTCATACGGAGGTTAATCAAGCTTTTCCGAATTTCGACAAAGAAGAAGAAGATTTAGAGCGTTTTTTTAAATACGCCACATATTATTTCCCCTCGTATAAACTCCCGAAAGTGTATACGTTGGCCGAAGAGGTGAATTATAGAAATAAATTGGTGTTAACGGAAGATTTACTTCTTATCTCCTTAGATAATTATCTAGGAAAAGACCATAAGTTTTATGGAGGTTTTGCAGATTATATCGCCTTTCAGCAAGATAGAAAGTTCCTGCTTTCCGAAGTTGTAGAGGCCTTTGCTAAGCAACATATCGATGAAAAGAGGTCTAGGAAATTCATATCGGAGATGATTTATTATGGCAAGATCCTTTATTTAAAAGACATCCTTATTCCTTTTAAATCTAATGCTGCAAAAATTTATTATTCTGAAGATCAATTTAAGTGGGCCAAAGAGAATGAAACTGAAATCTGGTCCTTTTTTGTAGAGCGAAAGTTAATTTACTCCACAGACACTACTTTGGAAGATCGCTTTATCAACCTAGCCCCTTATTCTAAATTTTATTTGGAATTGGACAATGAGTCTTCTCCAAGAATAGGACAGTATATAGGTTGGCAAATAGTAAAAGCCTTCATGAATAAAAATCTTAATACTAGTATAAAAGACCTCCTGAATATGAAGTCTGATGCTATTTTTGAAAAATCAAATTATAAACCTTAAGCAATGATTGAAAAAAAGTCTGAAATTAAAATAAACGTAGAAACCGACGAAAATAGAATTCCAGAAAAACTCACTTGGTCCGCTCAAGATGGAGGGATCGATAATGAAGAAACCAAAGCAGCTTTTTTGAGTATTTGGGATGATAAAACTCAGGAGACGTTACGTATAGATTTATGGACCAAGGAAATGCCGATAGATGAAATGAAAAAGTTCTTTCATCAAATTTTAGTGGGCATGAGCGATACCTTTTACAGAGCTACAGACGACAAGGAAATGACAGAAACTATGAAAGATTTTTGTTCTTATTTTGCAGAAAAAATGGATATTGAAGAGGCTAAATCCAATGATGACTAAAAATAATAAAGCTGTAATTTTTGTTTATAATGCAAATTCCGGTACATCGAACGGCATATTGGATAGTGCTCACAAACTTTTTAGCCCTAAAACTTACAACTGTAATCTTTGTGATTTAACCTATGGGTTGCTTTCAGAGAATAGGAAATGGAAAGCGTTTAGAAAGGAAACTGATATGGAGTTTGTTTTTTTACATAAGGATGAATACCAGAAGAATTTCAAATCTAAATTTGAAAGCCTCTACGAACTCCCTGTGATTTTATTTCAGGATAACTATGAGTTAAGCCTTTTAATGTCGAGTAAAGAACTCAATGAGATTGAAGAGGTAGAGGTGTTGATAGAAAAAGTGAAATCTAGGTTTTGATGTATTATACCAGGCTTTGATTGATCTCATGGATATAATTCAGAATATCATCTCTTCCAGTTTTATGGGCAGAAGAGGTCGTGAAATAAGGAGGGAGCTCCTCCCAGGTTTCCATTAATTTGGTTTTGTAATCGATGATATTATTTTCTAAAACTTTAGGTTTTAATTTATCTGTTTTTGTAAATACAATTGATAATGGAATGGCATTCTTTCCTAGCCATTCTAAAAATTCAAGGTCTAAAGGCTGTGGAGCATGTCGGGAATCTATAAGGACAAAAGTATTTACCAATTGCTGTCTCTTTTCGAAGTAAGCAGTAATGTATTTTTGGAAGGTCTTTTTTTCTTTTTTACTCACTTTGGCGTAGCCATAGCCAGGTAAATCCACTAGATGCCAAGAATCGTTAATCAAAAAATGATTAATAAGTCTAGTTTTTCCTGGTTTACCAGAAACTTTTGCTAGGCTATTGCGTTCTGTGAGCATATTTATCAATGAAGATTTACCCACATTACTCCTGCCAATAAAAGCGTATTCTGGTAATTGAGAATTGGGACATTTAGTCACATCCGAATTACTCATTACAAATTCTGAAGTCTTAATTTTCATAATAGACTAAAAGTTTCTTTTTTGAAGCCAAGCGTATAAAATTTTATTGAATTCATCTGGACGTTCCATCATAGCGGCATGGCCACACTTGTCTATCCAAAACAACTCGGAGTCTGGTAAAAGCTTGTTAAAATCTACAGCGACTTCCGGAGGAGTGACTTCATCTTGTTCTCCCCAAATGATACAGGTTGGCGTATGCATGTCTGGCAAATCTTTGGACATATTGTGGCGTATAGCACTCTTCGCTATAGAAAGGGTTCTTATCAATTTATTTCTATCATTCACCACACTGTATACATCATCGATGATTTCTGGTGTTGCGATTTCAGGATCATAAAAAACATCTTGAACTTTCTTTTTCATGTATTCATAATCGCCTCGCTTTGGATAACTTTCCCCCATCGCGCTTTCATAAAGACCAGAACTTCCTGTGATCACAAGAGCCTTGACACTCTCTGGAAAGTATTTGGTGGTCAATAAACCAACATGTCCACCTAGAGAATTTCCAACTAGTATGACCTTGCCATAATTCTTAAAGTCTATAAATTCTTTAATGTAATTGGCAAGGTTTTTAGTATTGGTTTTTAATAAAGGCATGTCATAAAGTGGAAGTTCAGGAACCACTACTTTATACCCTTTTGTAGGGAAATAATTCATAACTCCGTCGAAGTTACTTAACCCTCCCATCAATCCATGTAAAACCACTATTGGAGTCCCTTCACCCTTTTCAAAGTATTTAAATTTCCCTTCCTGCTTAATATGTTCCTCCATAAGGTTTTTTAAAATTTCAAAATTCAAATATAAAGATATTTGAATAAGAAAGGGGTACTGATTTTAGGACTTGTACTAGTTTAATCTAATTCTATGAAAATAAGCTCTTTAAAGACGTTTTATCGAAGTTGAATATGCCGTCTTAAGCCCAAATCAATCGATTCTCTAAAATTATTCGCTTTATTTACAGCAATTTAGACAAATCATGAATGTCTGAAACCACTAGTGAATAGGTATATCAACAACTCTTAAAGCCTTCTTTAGGAAAAAGTTATCCACAATGTGGTAGAAAGTGGTAAAATATGGTAAAAATTTCAATACATTTGGAATTGAAACCTAATGTGTTATGAACAGCCTCATAGGGACATACGAGTGTAAAGTTGACACAAAAGGTCGACTTATGCTACCGTCTTCGCTGAAAAAGCAGATGCTCCCTACTCTCGAAGAGGGCTTTGTTTTGAAACGATCTGTGTTTCAGCCTTGTCTGGAGTTGTATCCAATGAGTCAATGGAATTTGCTCATGGACAAAATGAACGGATTAAATAGATTCATCAAAAAGAACAACGATTTTATAAGAAAATTTTCAGCGGGTGTGAGGGTGATAGAGGTGGATACCAATGGAAGATTGTTGATTCCAAAAGACCTCATTGGCTTTGCTGGAATTGAGAAAGAGATCGTGGTTTCTTCTGCTATAAATATCGTGGAAATTTGGAATAAGGATAAATATGAATCAGTCATAAGCGATTCTGAAGGATTTTCAGAATTAGCTGAAGATGTAATGGGAAATGATAATGACCAATAGAGCGTACCACTTACCTGTTTTGCTTAAAGAAAGCGTTGATGGCATGTCTATACAGCCCGAGGGGACTTATGTAGATGTGACCTTTGGAGGTGGTGGTCATTCAGCTGAGATTTTATCTCGACTTGGAGAAAAAGGGCGACTTTTTGCTTTTGATCAAGACCAAGATGCCCAAGAAAATAGTATAGAGGATCCGAGGTTTACCTTAATCCCGGCTAATTTCAGATTTATAAAGCGCTTTTTAAGGCTAGAAGGAGTGAATGAAGTTGACGGAATTTTAGGGGATTTTGGGGTCTCTTCACATCAATTTGATAAAGGTGAGCGTGGATTTTCCATTCGGTTTGAAGCTGAATTAGATATGAGAATGGATCAAAACACGGGCTTGGGTGCTTCAGAATTGGTAAACACTTATTCCCAAGAGCAATTGGCTCAACTTATCTGGCAGTATGGCGAAATCAAAATGTCACGGAAACTGGCTAAAGCCATCGTTGAGCGGAGAATAATTGAGCCTATTAAATCTACAAAAGATTTAAATGATTTATTAACGCCTTTTTTTCCACCGACTAAGGTGAACAAATTTTTAGCACAGGTTTACCAAGCTATCCGTATTGAAGTGAATCAGGAAATGGAGGCTTTAAAAGAATTTTTACTTCAAACTTCAGAATTGATAACCAAAGGAGGGAGGTTAAGTCTTATTTCGTATCACTCTTTAGAAGACCGGTTGGTAAAGCGATTTATAAGGGATGGGAAGTTTTCTGGTGCTCCTGAAAAAGACTTTTATGGAAATATGCTGGTGCCTTTTAAAAAAGTGGGGAAAATGATAACTCCAGGCGCTGCAGAATTACAGAAAAACAAGAGGTCTAGAAGTGCGAAATTAAGAATTGGAGAAAAATTATAAAGATGAAAACGGGTTTAGCAGATATTCTAAAAGGGAAGTTTTTGGTAAGCGATGGTGCTTTTAACCATTGGGTTTTCATTGTGTTTTGTGCTTTGCTGGCTATCATTATGATTGCGAGTTCACACAGTGCAGAACGAAAAGTGTATCAAGTTGCAGAACTCAATCAGCAACTTAAAGAGTTAAGAAGCGAATTTGTAGACACACGTAAAACGGTGATGCAAAAGAAAATGGAATCCAACGTAGCTAAAAAAATGGAGAAGCGTTCCATAGGATTGTCCGATAAGCGTCCATATAAAATCACCATAAAATGACAACAGATAAAAGCATTTTAAGGCGGTTTTATATTATTGCGGCTTTACTCGCCCTTGTGTTTATGGGGATGGGATACAAATTATTTGATATTCAAATCGTTGAAGGACAAAAGTATAAGGATATCGCTCAGCAAACCGTGTTTAGAAATTTCAACATTGAACCCAACCGAGGGAATCTCTATGATACCAATATGAACTTGCTGGCTACATCGGTTCCCAAATACGATATTAGATTTGACGCTATTACTGTTTCTGAAGCCAATTTCCAAAAGTATGCTTCAGCATTAGCTACAGAATTATCGAAAATGCTAAAAGGTTCTAAGGATTATTATCTCCGAAAATTTAAAAGAGCGCGTGTCATAAAAAACAGATATGTCTTAATTGCCAAGCAACTCGATTATTCAGATTATATTAAGATAAGAGAATTTCCTTTATTTAATCTAGGCCCTTACAAGGGTGGATTTATCGCTGAACAATCTACAGTTCGTGAAAATCCTTTAGGTAAAATTGGTGAACGAACCGTAGGTTTTGGAAACGTTGGTCTTGAAGGCGCTTTTGATGAATACTTAAAGGGGAAACAAGGTCACCGCTTAAAACAGAAAATTGCTAAAGGACAATGGAAACCCATAAGTGATGTCAACGAGGTTGAGCCAGAAGACGGGTATGATGTTGTTTCTACGATAGATGTAAATATTCAGGATGTTGCGCATCATGCCTTACTAGCACAGTTGGAAAAGTTTGAAGCTGATCATGGAAGTGTCGTGGTGATGGAGACCAAAACAGGAGAGATTAAGGCGATTTCAAATTTAGGTCGAATTAAAAACTCAACTAAGTATTACGAGAAACTCAATTATGCTGTATATGAGCCTCATGAGCCAGGTTCTATTTTTAAATTGATGAGTATGGCGGCAGCGCTAGAGGATAGAGTGATCGACACCAGTACTGTCTTTGATACTGAAAAAGGGGTAGTTCAGTTTTTTGATCGAAAAGTTTACGATTCAAAACGCGGTGGTTACGGAAAGATCTCAGCTGCAAAAGCTTTTGAGGTTTCTTCCAATACGGCTTTTGCTAAAATGATTTACACTAATTATAAAGATAACCCAGAGCGATTTGTAAATCGCCTCTACAATATGGGCCTTAATGAAAAGATAGGTTTAAAAATTAAAGGTGAAGGTCAGCCCACAATTCCACATCCTGAAGATTCTAATTGGTATGGAACCACCTTGCCTTGGATGTCTTTTGGTTATGGAGTTTCTTTAACGTCTTTGCAAATCCTCACATTTTATAACGCTATCGCCAATGATGGTGTAAAGATAAAACCGAAATTTATAAAAGAAGTCAGAGATAAAAATACCCTAGTTGAATCCTATGTAGAGCCTATTTTAGAGGAGAGCATTTGCTCTAAGGAAACTGCAAAAAAACTTCAAGCCATGATGAAAAAAGTCGTGGAAAAGGGAACGGGAAGCACTATTTACAACCCCAACTTTTCCATGGCAGGAAAAACAGGAACCTGTCAAACAGAATATTGGATTGAGTCTGGGCGTTATGTTTCATCCTTTGTGGGTTATTTTCCTGCAGATGCTCCTACCTATTCTTGTGTAGTGGTTATTCATAAACCAAATCCTAAAATCGGCTATTATGGAAGTACTGTAGCGGCACCTGTTTTTGAAAAGATTGCTCAAAAGATTTTTATTGATACTCCTCTTGAAGATGAGATGCTTAGGGAAGCTATCCCTTCCAATTATGCATCTTCTACTTATGAAAATTACTTTGAAACTTCTCAAAAATATAAAACTATAATGCCAGATTTAACTGGTTACCCAGCTATGGATGCGGTTTCTATCTTGGAGAATTTAGGGTTGCAAGTCAATTTAATAGGACAAGGAAAAGTCATAAAGCAATCGATAAAAAAAGGAACTAAAATTTCTAATAACCAACGTATAAATCTGATTTCAAGTTGATAGTTTTAAAAGACATATTATACAAGGTGGCGATAGAATCTGTAAAGGGTTCTACAGCTGTAGATATCAAAAAAATCCATTTTGACAGCCGATTAATTTCAGCTCAAGATGTATTTGTAGCTATAAAAGGCGAAACTGCAGATGGTCATGCTTTTATAGAAGCGGCAGTCGCTAATGGTGCTAATGTAGTTGTTTGTGAAGAATTACCTTCTGAAGTTATCCCAGAAGTGTCTTATATACAAGTCAAAGATTGCCGAGAGGCGTTGGCCGTAATGGCTTCCAATTATTATGATAATCCTTCTGCTAATTTGAAGCTTATTGGGGTGACTGGAACAAATGGTAAAACGACAGTGACTTCTTTGTTATATCAGATGTTTAAAACTTTAGGCTATAAAGTAGGATTAATTTCAACGGTAGTTATCAAAGTAGATGACAAAGATTATCCAACAAAGCTTACAACTCCAGACTCCTTAACTATCAATTCTTATTTAAAAGAAATGAACGAAGTTGGGGTAGAATTTTGCTTTATGGAAGTGAGTTCTCATGGGATTGCTCAACACAGGACTTTAGGCCTTAATTTTGAAGGAGGGGTTTTTACTAACTTATCTCAAGATCACTTAGATTATCACAAGACGTTTGCAAAATACAGAGATGTTAAGAAGAGATTTTTTGATCAGTTGTCCAAAAAAGGATTTGCTTTAACCAATGTGGATGATAAAAATGGGAATTACATGCTCCAAAATACAAAAGCAAAAACCTTTGGTTATGGAGTTAAAAACTTAACAGATTACAAAGTAAAGATTTTAGAAAAAAGCTTTTCTGGGTTAAAGTTGAATATCAACGGCACAGAAGTTTGGTCAAGGTTTATTGGAGATTTTAATGCTTATAATTTGCTGGCTGTTTATGCAGTCGCAGACTTACTTGAAGTTAAAGATATCGAGAATCTTCAGAACTTGAGTCAGTTGAAACCCGTGGAGGGGAGATACCAACATCATATGTCTTCAACGGGCATACATGTAATTGTGGATTACGCTCACACGCCCGATGCTTTGCAAAATGTACTTCAGACTACCAATGATATACGATCACGAAGTGAGGAGCTTATTACTGTTGTGGGTTGTGGTGGCGATCGCGATACCACTAAGCGTCCCCTTATGGGCAAAATTGCAGGGAATTTGAGTACAAAAGTGATTTTGACTAGCGACAATCCACGTACAGAAGATCCAGACTCTATCATAAAAGATATTGAGAAAGGAGTAGAGCCTCAAGATGTTTCCAAGACGTTGAGTATAACATCTAGACAACAGGCCATAAAGACAGCTTGTATCCTAGCGCAACAAAGGGACATTATATTAATCGCAGGAAAAGGTCACGAAACCTATCAAGAAATTAATGGGATACGATCAGATTTTGATGATTTAAAAATTGTAAAAGAGCTATTAGATCAACTTAACAAATAAGATATGCTTTATTATTTATTTGAATTCTTAGAAAATAATTATGATTTGCCTGGCGCCCGCTTGTTTCAATATATCTCCTTTAGAGCTGCATTTGCGATCATTCTGTCACTTTTAATTTCTATGATTTTCGGTAAGCGTATCATCCTTTTTCTCCAGAGAAAGCAAATAGGAGAGAGCGTTAGGGAGCTGGGTCTGAAGGGTCAAAAGGAAAAAGCTGGTACACCCACAATGGGTGGACTTATCATAATTATGTCTACTCTTATCCCCGTATTATTATTGGCTCAGTTGAATAATATTTATGTCATCCTCCTTATTGTTACCACCATTTGGATGGGAGTTATTGGGTTTTTGGATGATTATATTAAAATCTCCAAAAAAAATAAAGAAGGTTTAGAAGGAAAATTTAAAATTGTTGGGCAGATCGGTTTAGGGATATTCGTTGGGGCAGTGATGTATTTTCATCCTGATGTTACAGTTCGATCGGATAATAAAGTAACGACGACAAATAATGTTCAAATGATTTCTGAGACTTCGCCAGAAGAGAAATCTACAACAACGACTATTCCTTTTTTTAAGAATAACGAGTTGGATTATACTAGAGCAATCTCTTGGATAAGTGAAGGCGCCAAAAGCTATGCATGGCTCATCTTTATTCCTGTTGTCATTTTTATTGTGACTGCCGTTTCCAACGGTGCTAATTTGACGGATGGAATTGATGGACTTGCAGCAGGGACATCTGCGATCATAGTCCTTACCTTAGGTATTTTTGCTTGGGTATCTGGAAATGTTTTTTTCTCTGATTATTTGAATGTCATGAACATTCCTAGATCAGGAGAAATGACTGTTTTTATTGCCGCTTTTGCTGGAGCTTTAGTAGGTTTTCTATGGTACAATACTTATCCCGCTCAAGTATTTATGGGAGACACAGGCAGTTTAACCATTGGAGGGATTATAGCTGTAATAGCTATTGCAACCCGTAAAGAATTACTCATTCCCATCCTGTGTGGAATTTTCTTTATTGAAAATTTATCTGTTATTCTTCAAGTAGGTTGGTTCAAATACACCAAGAAAAGAACTGGACAAGGCCGACGCATATTTTTAATGTCGCCTTTGCACCATCATTACCAAAAGCTAGGATTCCACGAGTCAAAAATTGCTGTTAGATTTTGGATTATTGGAATTTTACTCGCAGTAATGACTATTGTAACCCTAAAAATTCGATAAATGGAAAAGCTGATTGTTATGGGGGGAGGAGAAAGTGGAGTAGGCGCAGCCATTCTGGGAAAAGATAAATCCTATGATGTGTTTTTGTCTGATTTTTCAAAGCTAAAGCCAAAATTCAAAGCCAAACTCCAAAAAGAGGAGATCGATTTTGAAGAAGGGGGACATACTGTTTCTAGATTACAAGAGGCAGATCTTATTGTAAAAAGCCCCGGTATTTCAGATGATCTTGAGGTGATCAAAAATCTTCGTGAAAGCGGCATAAAGATAGTCTCAGAAATTGAATTTGCGTCTTGGTTCACAGGGGCTAATATTATTGGGATTACAGGCTCCAATGGAAAAACCACAGTAACCAATATGGTGTATCATATATTAAAGAATGCAGGTTTATCTGTCTCCATGGCTGGGAATGTGGGGTTTAGTTTTGCTGAACAGGTAGCTAGGCAAAGTTTTCATAATTATGTTTTGGAGTTGAGTAGTTTTCAGTTGGACGGCGTAGAAGATTTTAGACCTCACATCGCTATTTTAACCAGTATTACACCAGATCATTTAGATCGTTATCATGACAATTTCCAAGAATATATTCAGGCGAAATTCAAAATCACAAAAAATCAAACTAAAGATGATTTCCTTATTTACAATAAAGATGATAAGGTGATTGTGAATTGGCTAGAAAAAAATACAGTAAAAGCACAGTTAATACCTTTTACCAATACAACGATAATGACTGACCTGTCTGCTTTTATAGAGAACAATAAAATAAATATAAAACTTAACCATAACTTATTTACTATGTCTGTTAATGATTTATCTGTAAAAGGGGACCACAATACTAGAAATGCAATGGCGGCATCAACGGCAGCAAGATTATTAAAAATAAGAAAGCAGACTATCCGAGAAAGTATGGAAAGCTTTCAGGGTGTCGAACACAGGCTAGAGCAATTAGGAAAAATAAATAAGGTGGCTTTTATTAATGATTCTAAAGCGACCAATATTAATGCTACGTTTTATGCTTTGGATAGTATGACAGCACCTACAGTCTGGATTGTTGGAGGAGTAGATAAGGGTAATGTCTATGAAGACTTATTACCTCTAGTCAATGAAAAAGTAAAAGCTATTGTATGCTTAGGAATAGACAATCAGAAAATATACAATTCCTTTAGCAATTGTGTAGATACAATCATCGAATCTTCAAACATGACTGATGCTGTCGCAAAAGCTTATGGATTGACAGAGGATAATGATGCAGTGCTTTTATCTCCTGCCTGTGCTAGTTTTGATCTATTTGAAAATTACGAAGACAGAGGAAGACAATTTAAAGAAGCGATTCAATACCTAAAAAAATAAACAAAATGTCGACAAGCAAAGGACTGACAGATTTTTTGAAAAGTATTAAAGGCGATAGGATGTTATGGTCCGTGGCTGCGCTTTTAGCTATTTTCTCCTTCATTCCTGTGTACAGTGCTTCTAGTAACTTAGCTTATCTCAACGGTGCGAGTGGAAGTACCTTTGCTTATTTGGTAAAACATTTTATCCATTTGGTATTAGGATTTTCAATCCTGTATGCCACCCATAAAATACCTTATCACTATTTCAGAGGCTTGTCTATTATTCTTTTACCTATTGTTATTGTATTATTAATTGTGACCCTTCTACAAGGAACAACGATGCAGGGAGCTAATGCAAGTCGCTGGATACAAGTCCCTATTGTTAACTTTTCCTTCCAGACTTCAACTTTAGCTTCAGTGGTTTTGCTGATTTATGTCGCGAGGTATTTGTCAAAAATTAAAGATACCGAATACACCTTTAAAGAAACGATCCTCCCGCTGTGGGTTCCCGTATTTTTAGTGGTAGGACTTATTTTACCTGCAAATTTATCAACAGCTGCTATTATTTTTTTTATAGTTCTAATCCTCACTTTTGTAGGAGGTTATACCATGAAATATACAGGGGCTATTGTTGGTATTGGGATGCTTAGTCTGGTTTTATTTGGACTTACTGCCAAAGCTTTTCCAGATTTATTTCCAAATAGAGTAGATACATGGATAAGTCGAATTGAAACATTCACCCAAGACGAACAAACCAAAGAACAATATCAAGTCGAGAAGGCCAAAATAGCCATTGCGACGGGAGGGATTACTGGAAATGGTATTGGTAAAAGTGTGCAGCGTAATTTTTTACCACAATCCTCTTCAGATTTTATTTATGCCATTATAGTAGAAGAAATGGGAATGGTAGGTGGAATAGGAGTCATCTTAGCTTACTTATTTATGCTATATAGAATAGCTATTATCGTTACAAAATCAGAAACAGCCTACGGCAGGTTATTGGTGATTGCTGCGGGTATTCCTATTATTTTTCAGGCTTTTGTAAACATAGCCGTAGCGGTTGAGTTTTTACCAGTGACAGGTCAAACCCTACCACTGGTGGGGAGTGGAGGAACATCCATTTGGATGACGTGCTTATCTCTAGGGATTGTCATTAGCGTAAGTGCAAATAACGAAGTTAGATCAATAGCTGAAGCCAAAGAGAAGGAGAGAGAAGATAATCAAGCGATAGAAAACCCATTAGAAGTCTTAAGCGAAACGATATGAGTGCGAAGAGATATATGATTTCAGGAGGAGGAACGGGTGGACATATCTATCCGGCTATCGCTATTGCAGAAGAATTAAAATTTAGATTTCCAGATGCCGAGTTTTTATTTGTTGGAGCTAAAGAAAAAATGGAAATGACTAAAGTTCCTGAAGCAGGTTTCAAAATTGAGGGACTTTGGATATCGGGGATTCAGCGGAAACTGAGTCTTGGTAACCTTTTGTTTCCTTTAAAGTTGATTAATTCTATGTTGAAATCTAGAGCTTTGATAAAAGCATTTAAGCCAAATGTCGTGATAGGAACTGGAGGATTTGCTAGTGGGCCACTACTAAAAACGGCTTCACTATTAAAAATTCCAACCCTTATTCAAGAGCAAAATGCGTATGCTGGAGTAACCAATAAATGGTTAGCTAGTCAAGCTGATTCTATTTGTGTAGCTTACGAAAGCATGGATCGTTTTTTCCCTAAACAAAAACTTATTTTTTCAGGAAATCCAGTTCGAAAGGATTTGCTGGATATCACAAACAAGAAGGACTTGGGACTACAGCACTTTCAACTTGATCCCTCAAAAAAGACACTTCTAGTGATAGGAGGGAGTTTAGGTTCTCAAAGAATCAATGAGTTGATATCGAATCGATTGGAGCTATTTAAAGCGGAAGATCTTCAAGTGATCTGGCAATGTGGTAAGATCTATTTTGATCGATACACCTCTCTAAATTCCAACACTGTAAAAGTTGAAAAATTTATCTCTAAAATGGACTTGGCCTATGCTTCTGCAGATATCATTATTTCAAGAGCTGGTGCAGGTGCCGTGAGTGAATTGAGTCTAGCAGGAAAGCCAGTGATCTTTATTCCTTCGCCAAATGTAGCTGAAGACCATCAAACTAAAAATGCGAAATCTATAGAAGATAAAGAGGCGGCGATAATGCTAAAAGAAAGTGATTTGGAAAAGCATTTTGAATCTGTATTTAAAGATTTAATCTCTAGTGAACAGCTTCAAGATAAGCTATCTCAAAATATTTTGAAATTAGCAAAACCCAATGCGACAAAGACTATTGTAGACCAAATTGAACGCATAGAAAATAAAAGTAAATGAAGTCAATACAACACTATACACACATTTTTTTTATCGGTATCGGAGGTATCGGGATGAGTGCATTGGCTAGATATTTCAACCAAAAGGAATTGCAGGTATTAGGTTACGATAAGACCAAAACTGAACTCACTCAAACTCTTAAAGAAGAAGGTATTGAAGTATATTATCAGCAAGATATCGAAGAGAACGTATTGAAAACACTTCCTCAGGAGTCGACTTTAGTGGTGTTTACACCTGCCATTTCTTCAAATTCCGTTCTGTTTAATTATTTCAAAGCCAATGGTTTTGACATGTATAAGCGAGCTTTTATTCTAGGTGAAATCACCAAAAATTTACCAACTCTCGCCGTTGCTGGAACTCATGGTAAAACAACAACTTCAGCTATATTAGCTCATATTTTAAAAGCTAACCAGATCAAGTTAACCGCATTTTGCGGAGGCATTCTCAAAAATTATAAGACCAATTATATAGGAGATGGAGAAGAGGTAGTCGTTATAGAAGCAGATGAATTTGACAGGTCTTTCCTTCAATTACATCCTTCTGCAGCTGTGATCACTTCTATGGATGCAGATCATTTAGATATTTATGGAACAAGTGAAAGTTTGACTTTAGCATTTCAAGAATTTTCAAATTTGGTCCCTAAAGGTCATCTCTATGCAAACTCGACTCTAGATCTCCAGGCTCAATCTATAGCTGTAAATCATTCTGCCGACTATAGCATCCAACATATCAACATTGAAAACGGTAGTTATAGGTTTGATTTTAAGTCTAAGGATATCACCCTTAAGGATATTCAGTTTTCACTTCCAGGTCATCATAACCTCTTCAATGCAGCAGCAGCTTTGTGTTTAGCTATCGATTTCAAACCTAGCTATGCAGATCGGTTTGCCAAAGCCTTGGCTAGTTTTGAAGGCGTACAAAGACGTTTTAATTATGTATACAAATCAGATTTTCTAATAGTGATCGATGATTATGCTCATCATCCTAAAGAAATTGATGCTGTGCATCAAGCTATTTCAGAAATGCATCCTGAAAAGAAATCTGTGGTCATTTTTCAGCCTCACCTTTTTTCTAGAACTAAAGATTTTGCAGATGAGTTTGCGAAAAGCCTAGCTCAATTTGATGAGGTAAATCTTTTAGATATTTATCCAGCAAGAGAAGAACCTATTGAAGGTATTACTTCTAAATATTTATTGGAGTTGATCGATCATCCTAAAAAACAACTTATTTTAAAAAATGATATACAGAATAGAATTAAAAATGCCAGCGAAGAAGTTATAGTTTTGCTAGGGGCAGGAGACATAGGGGTAGAAGCATCAAAAATTTCAAAACTATTAAAATGAAAATAGTCAACTTACATACTATGAGATTGATTTTGATAGTAGGGGTCCTCTTCTTTTTGGTTGGTTTTGCCAATCATCGTCAAAAATCAAAACCGGTAAAATCACTACAGGTAGAATTTATGGATGCCTCCAAACTGTTTATTACTGAAGTAGAAATAGAGCAGATCTTAAAGGATATGATAACTGCCAATGGAGATTCGTTGATGGATGAAAAAAGGCTTGCGATTTTTGAAAGCGCCTTGGATGCTAATGAAATGATTAAATCATCTGAAGCTTACTACAGTTTGGATGGAAAACTTTGTGCGAAGATCTTTCAGAGAGAACCTATTGCGAGGATTAAAGACAAAGATTTTTATTATTTGGACTCAGAAGGACACGCTATGCCTTTGTCTAAAAACTATTCCTCTAGAGTCCCTATGGTCTATGGTATTCAGCCAAAAGATTTAAAAGAAGTTTATCCACTTTTAATGAAAATTCAGGGTGATGATTTTTTTAAAAAACATATTATTGCAATCCAAAAAAAATCTAAAAATCACTACGTATTAAACGTTAGAGATAGAGAATTTCTTGTCAATTTTGGTCAGATTTCTTACCTTGATAAAAAGTTGACAAACTATAAAGTTTTTTATTTAAAAGCTTTGGAGTACAATAAATTAGACGACTATAAACGCATAGATTTGCAATTTGGTAACCAAGTGGTATGTACAATAAAGTAATAATCTACACAGATGGAAGAAGATAACATTGCAGTAGGCTTAGACATTGGAACTACAAAGATTGTAGCAATGATTGGTCGCAAAAACGAATATGGTAAAGTAGAGATTCTAGGCATTGGGAGAACTAAAAGTTTGGGGGTGCATCGCGGAGTTGTCAATAATATTACTCAAACTATACAGTCCGTCCAGCAGGCGATTCAACAAGCTGAAGCCAATTCTGGAATTGAAGTCCAAGGGGTCACTGTGGGTATTGCCGGGCAGCATATTAGAAGTTTACAGCATAGCGATTACATCACTAGAAATGATGTAGAAGAAGTGATAGAAGATGAAGATATCGACAATTTGTGTAGTCAAGTCCACAAACTTGTGATGCTTCCTGGAGAAGAGATTATTCATGTGCTACCCCAAGAATATAAAGTTGATGGGCAGTCTGAAATTATGGAGCCCCGCGGAATGTCCGGAGGTCGTCTAGAAGCGAACTTTCACGTGGTAGTTGGTCAAATTTCATCAATAAGGAATATTGGTCGTTGTGTAAAAAATTCAGGTTTGGAGCTCAACGGTATGACTTTGGAGCCTTTGGCATCAGCCAATTCAGTCTTAAGTCAAGAAGAAAAAGAAGCTGGAGTAGCTCTTATAGATATAGGTGGTGGAACAACAGATCTGGCCATTTTTAAAGATGGGATCATAAGGCATACTGCTGTTATTCCTCTTGGAGGTAATGCCATTACAGAAGATATAAAAGAAGGCTGTTCTATTATTGAAAAACAAGCTGAACTGCTAAAAGTGAAATTTGGATCTGCTTGGCCTGGAGAAAATAAAGAAAATGAAATTGTTTCGATTCCTGGCTTGAGAGGAAGAGATCCTAAAGAAATTTCGTTGAAGAATTTGTCTAAAGTAATTCACTACAGAGCTGTAGAAATTATCGACCAAGTTTATCTTGAAATAAAGAATTACGGTCACGAGGAACAAAAGAAAAAGTTAATCGCAGGTATAGTAATCACAGGTGGAGGCGCTCAATTGAAACACCTAAAGCAGTTAGTAGAATATGTTACAGGGATGGATACCAGGGTAGGTTTTCCTAATGAATACCTGGCTGGTGAAACGGATAAAGAAATTGCGAGTCCACTTTATGCTACAGCAGTAGGTCTAGTCATGGATGGGCTAGAACGTAAGGTGTTTGAAAAAGAAGAGCGAGAATTAGCGGAAGAAGAACACCTAGGAGTCAATGCAGAACAACCTGAAGAGACTGCTGCGGACCATAACTCAGAGGGTAAAGAGAATTCTCATGAAGAGCCATCCATTCCAGAACAACCTAAACAACCAGCACGACCAAGTAGAAATGTAGTTGAGAAATGGTTTGATAAATTAAAAGAATTTTTAGACAACGCAGAGTAGTATACCAACCAAAATAAATTAATTATGAGTAAACCAGAATTCGAAAATATTTCATTCGATCTCCCCAAGAACCAGTCCAATGTGATCAAAGTGATTGGAGTAGGTGGTGGTGGCTCAAATGCCATCAACCATATGTTTAGTCAAGGTATTAAAGGCGTCGATTTTGTCGTTTGTAATACAGATTCTCAGGCCTTAGATAATAGCCCCGTTCCAACAAAAATACAGTTGGGTGTTAACTTAACCGAGGGACTTGGGGCAGGAGCAAACCCAGATATTGGTAAACAGGCTGCTGAAGAAAGCAGGGAAGATCTAAAAGGCTTATTGAGCTCAAATACCAAAATGGTATTTATCACGGCAGGAATGGGTGGTGGAACAGGCACTGGTGCTGCTCCAGTTATTGCTAGACTTGCAAAAGAAATGGATATTCTTACGGTTGGTATCGTTACTATTCCTTTTCAGTTTGAAGGTCGCACTCGAAATGAGCAGGCTCAACTTGGCGTTGAAGAATTAAGGAGCAATGTAGACTCTTTAATTGTTATCAATAATAATAAACTAAGAGAAGTCTACGGAAATTTAGGCTTTAAATCTGGGTTTTCAAAAGCAGACGAAGTTTTAGCCACAGCATCTCGAGGAATAGCGGAAGTTATTACTCATCACTATACGCAGAATATTGACTTGCGTGATGCTAAAACAGTTCTTAGTAACAGTGGAACAGCCATTATGGGATCTGCTGAAGCTTCTGGAGCAAATAGATCACAAATTGCCATAGAGAAAGCACTAGACTCCCCTTTATTAAACGATAATAAAATAAAAGGAGCGAAGAATGTCTTATTACTTATCGTTTCTGGAACAGATGAAATTACCTTGGATGAGATTGGAGAAATCAACGATCATATACAAGCTGAGGCTGGGAATAGTGCCAACATCATCATGGGAGTAGGTGACGATCCAAGTTTAGAAGACGCCATCTCAGTCACTGTCATTGCCACTGGGTTCGACACTGAGCAACAAGATGAAATTGTCAATACAGAAACCAAAAAAATCATTCATACGCTAGAAGACGATCAGCGAATAGAGCAAAATTTATCTACTGGGAGGTTTAAAAAGAAACCACTAAACGCACCCCAATCTAGACCAACAGCAAATAGAAGCGAATCGAACATCAAAAAGTCCAAAGTAGCTCATGAATTGAATTCTGAAGATAATAAAGAGGAGGTCGATGATAACAAAAACAAAGTAGATGTCAACAACTTAGACGTAGACTTTGAAATTGTTAATGCGAACGAAGAAGATTTGGAAATTTTGGAAGAGCCTAATTCTGAAGACGACAATACTTCAGAAGGAATGCTAAATTTTGACTTTTCTAATGATGAAGACGAAAGTCCTTCAGGCAGATCAGCTAAATCATCACGAGATATTGAAGTGAACGAAGCTGAAGAAGTTAAGTCCTATCACGAAAAAACAAATCGCGATATTAAGAAGTATGATCTTAGTGAATTCATGAAAGAGGAGGAGACTTATAAACCGTCTTCAAAACCTCAGAAAAGGAATGACGTTAAAAATGCAAACGAGTCTGATGAGATTAATTTTTCGAAGCGAACTGTAAGCCCATCAAGATCGTTTGAACCCAAGGGCGATAGCGATGAGGTGGATCCAATGAATACGTCTTTGTCTGAACTCGCTTCAAGAGCGGCAGAACGCAAAGCTAAAATGAAGCAGTTTAATTATAAATTTAGGAACACCAACAATATCGATGAGATAGAAAAGCAGCCAGCCTACAAACGTGCAGGTATCGAACTGGATAATAACCAATCTCAAGGAAAAGGTTTGTCAAGAACAAGTGTTGAAGGTAATAAAGACAATTTGAACTTTAGATCCAACAACTCTTTTCTTCACGATAATGTAGATTAAAAGTAAAAATCTTACACTATTAAAAAGGCTAACATTTATGTTAGCCTTTTTTTTGCTTAAAAATTAACGTTTTTGCTTAAGTTAATATAGTGTTATTTTGCTAATTTGCGATTCTCATATCAAATTAAACCTATAATGTCGCAATAAATTGTTTCTTTTTCGACTGCTTTTTATCAAAAATAATTACCGTAACTAAGGCTATGCTAATTATTTTTAATTTCAATCAATCAAAAAACCTGTGCTGAGCTACGTCGTAGTATAATTCAATTTATTTACACGACATTATAAATTTAATTTGGTATTAATTAATTATTTAACAAAAAAAACATGAAATCAAATTACTTCAAGCTTTTGATGTTTAGTCTTACTATCTCTATAAGCTTAACGTCTTTTTCTCAAACGGAAGATCAGAAACAAAGAATTACTTCCAAATACAATACCTCTTTGCTCAATCAACTTTCAAGCGATTTTGGTGATGTGTTTACGTCTCAAAAACAATCGGTTTTAGACCAAGCTAAACGAAGAAATTTAGAGACTTCTCTTACGCTAAAAGATGGAAGCTATGCAGAACTCCAAAGATTTGATGAAAAAGGAACTCCTATTTATTATCAGACTTATAATGTAGATGCTTCTCGTTCAACGAGAACAGATCATCTAAATATTGGCGGCTCAACTGGCTTTAACTTAGATGGTCAAGATATGACGGCTCATGTTTGGGACGGTGGTCATGCTAGAGTCACTCACCAAGAATACCAAACCTCTGGGAACACTAGAGTTACGATAATGGATGTAGCTTCGGAAGGTTTAGATTTAAATTTTCATGCGGCCCATGTCACTGGGACTATCATGGCTTCTGGCGTGGTTCCAAATGCAAAAGGAATGGCTCCAAAGGGCAATGTTGAAGGGTATAAATGGAATAATGACCTAGCTGAAGCTACAGCCGCTGCTGCTCAGGGCATGTTGGTTTCAAACCATTCCTATGGATTTAGACCAAATACATTGCCAGACTATTATTTTGGGGGGTACATTGGGGAATCTAGAAATTGGGATGTAATTCATTATAATGCACCTTTTTATTTGATGGTTGTTGCTGCTGGAAACGATGGTACTAACTCATGGAATGGATCTCCATTGGATCCCAGTAATCCTAGCTACGATAAATTAACTGGACATTCTACAGCGAAAAACAATTTGGTTGTTGCAAGTGCAAGAGACGCTAATGTCACTAATGATGGAGAATTGATTTCAGTATTTATAAGTTCTTTTAGTAGTCAAGGTCCTACAGATGACCTTAGAATAAAACCAGATATCACTGGTAATGGTCAAGGTGTTTTTTCGACTTATGAAACTGGAGATACAGCTTACGGTGAAATTTCAGGGACTTCTATGGCTTCTCCAAATGTTACGGGGAGTGCATTATTGCTTCAGCAACACTCAAATAATTTATATGGAAATTATTTGAGATCAGCTTCGCTTAAAGGACTTATACTTCACACAGCAGATGATGCTGGTTTGGATGGCCCTGATGCGGTATTTGGCTGGGGGCTAATGAATTCTAAAAGAGCTGCTGAAAGTTTGAGTCAAAAAGATAACGGTGTTATCATTAATGACTTGTCTTTATTACCTGGTCAAACGTATACCTTAGAAGTGGAAAGTAATGATGTTGATGCACTTTTGGCTTCCATATCATGGACAGATCCTGCTGGGGCAGCAACAACACAAGTTAATTCTGATGAAGCACGATTGGTGAATGATCTTGATATATCCTTAGAACAAACAGGAACCGATTATCTTCCTTGGAGATTAACTGGTGTTAATACTAATGAAAAGGGGAATAATTCCAGAGATCCATTTGAAAGAGTAGACATCGAAAATGCCTCAGGTACTTATACGATTTCCGTAACTCATAAGGGGAGTCTTACCAATGGACAGCAGAATTTTACTTTAATTGTAACGGGTCTTTATGCAGAGCCAGTTGTTTGTGAAGCTGTTCCTCCATCTGGAATTACCGTAGTTGGAATAGATTCAGAATCTGCCTCTTTATTATGGGATAATGCTCCAGGCGGCGAGTTTGATTTCAGATATAGAGAAGAAGGAACCACAGATTGGATCGAAAGTAGTTTACAAACCAATGCCATTAATTTGGAGGGTCTTGCAGAATTAACTACGTATGAAGTTCAAATCCGTACTCAATGTTTAACTGAAAATACCACATCGGACTATTCCGAACCCATAACATTCACAACTGAAGAATTTGTTTTAGAGTATTGTAATTCTGCCGGCGAGAGAACGACCGACGAGCACATCGCCAGAGTAAGATTACATACTTTAGATAACGAATCTGGTGCTGGATTAGGGTATACAGATTTTACAAATCTTTCCACAGAACTAATTGTAGCAGAATCGTATACAATTACAGTTAATCCCAATTGGTCGGGAATAATCTATGACGAAGGAATTAATGTTTGGATAGATTTTAATCTGAATGGAGATTTTACTGATGATGGAGAATTAGTTTTATCAAGTGCGCCTTCAAAAAGTCCAGAGGTGAGTTCAACGTTCACAGTTCCTGAAGGTTCTGTAGAAGGAGAAAACTTAAGAATGCGAGTTTCTATGAAATATGATGGTTTACCATCACCTTGTGAATCTTTTGAATGGGGAGAGGTTGAAGATTACTCAGTAATTCTGTTATCTGATGAAACGTGTAATTTACTTGCACCTGAGGGTGAAGCAGAGCAAGATTTCTGCTCTGTTCCGTTATTAGACGGCTTAGAAGTGGATGCAGTAACTGTTGTCTGGTATACACAAGAAAGTAATGGAACTGCTCTAGCAGCAGACTACATAATTTCTAATGGAGAAACACTTTATGCTGCTAGCTTAGAAGGTGAATGTGAAAGCCAAGACCGTCTTTCCGTGACCGTTACCTTTAGTGATGAAGCGCCCGTTCCAACTCAAGCAGTTTTAGAAGATGTTGTTGCTCAATGTGAAGTAGTGGAGCTTTTCGCGCCAACTTCACAAGACAATTGCGATGCAGTTGAAATTGAAGGGACAACGACTGTAGAATTTCCTATTTTAGAAAGCACAACGGTGACATGGGAATTTGAAGATAGTTCTGGAAACATAAGTAATCAAACTCAAGATATCATTATTGATGATAATAAAAATCCAGAAATATTGTTGAATGAGAATATTGTTTTAGAATTGGATGAGGATGGTAATGCAACACTTAGCCTAGACGATGTAGATGGAGGTTCAATAGATAATTGTGGTATTGCAACTCAGGAGTTAAGTCAAGTTGATTTCAACTGTGATGATTATGATCCTGAAAATGAAGTGGTAGAGGTTATATATACACTGATTGACACTAGTGGCAACGAAGTACAAGAAACGGTAAGTATTACATTGTTAGATCCTACCTCAGCTTGTACATTAAGTTCAAATGTATTTGAGACTCTTAAAGTAGCACTATACCCAAATCCTGCTCAACAGACATTGTTTCTTGAGCTTGGAAATACGCCATTAACCATTGATAAAGTGACTGTTTTTGATATTCAAGGAAAACTTCTTATATCTTTAATACCTAATGGTTTAAATACGGCGATAGATGTATCGTCCTTATCCTCAGGAAATTATTTCCTAAGGATGTCTTCAGGAAAAGACACGATGACCAAAAGATTTATTAAGGAATAAAACTATATAATCTAATTAGTGATAACCCCTGCATCTAATGATGTGGGGGTTTTTGTTTTGTAGGAAATAAATCCAACTTCAATGGTTTAAACAAATTTGTTTTCAAAATATCGCAAATACTCAGTTTTTTTTAATCATGGGAATAAAATAATTCAATTTATTTATAAGACATTATAAATTTAGTTTGGTATTAAACTAAGTTTGTAAAAAACTTACCTTAGCATCATAACTCAAATATATGACCATTCAAGAGCGAATTGAAAATTCAAAGACTGTCATTTTTAAAGCTGTTTTTCCAAACACTACAAATCATTACGATACACTATTTGGAGGAACTGCCATGCAATCCATGGACGAGACCGCTTTTATAACAGCAACTAGGTTTAGTAGACAACGTATGGTGACTGTAAGTAGCGATAAAATTGATTTTAAAAAACCAATACCAGCTGGAACAATAATAGAATTAGTTGGACTTGTAACTTATGTTGGCAATACAAGCCTGAAAGTTAGGGTAGATATTTTTGTAGAAGAGATGTATACAGAATTTAGAGAAAAAGCTGTGACTGGAGAATTCACCTTCGTGGCTATAGATGAAGACAAAAATCCTGTCAAAGTCATTTAGAAGGTTTTTTTTGATTTTATTTTCGTTAAAAATTAACGCTTCCCACTACTCAGCTCAGGCTTTATCTTAAAATTAATGTAAAATCTAGAGATTTAGAATAGCTGAAGGGGATAAGTTAACTTACATTATTTACTTTTATATGATCGTTAGGAGTGCCGAAAGGCTGAGAGTATATCCTAGAACCTGAACTGAGTAATATCAGCGTAGGAAAACGAAACAAAAATTGAAAAAAAATCAATAAACCGTTTCGTGTATACACATGAAGCGGTTTTTTTAATTTTATACAAAAATGAAATCATTACAAGGCATTTATGCCGTTACAGACGAAGTATTAACTCCAAAATCTACCATTGTAAAACAGGTAGAAGAAGCCTTGGAGGCAGGAGCCAAAGTCATACAACTTAGAGATAAGTCATCTACAGATGACGAGCTAGAGCCTATTGCTAAATCTCTACAAGATTTGTGTGATCAAAAAAAAGCGACTTTTTTTATAAATGACAGAGTGCAATTAGCCAAAAAAATAGGTGCTGATGGCGTTCATGTCGGTTTTAGAGACCAAACCGTAAAAGAAACTCGAGAAGAAGTTGGAGAAAAAATGCTTATTGGAGTGTCCTGCTATGGAGATATTGAACGCGCAAAGCAAGCGGTAAATGATGGAGCCGATTATGTGGCATTTGGGGCTATTTATCCTTCCAAAACGAAGCCTAAAGCCGATGTGGTGAGCAAAGAAATTATTTCCAAAGCTAAAGCAGAACTAGATGTCCCAATTTGTGTCATAGGGGGGATCAATCGTAAAAACATCAATGAAATTGTTGATTTTCAACCGGATTTATATGCTTTGGTAAGTGATATTTTTGAATCTGAAAGTATAAAAAAGACGGTTACAGAATTAAACAAACTCATTTCAAAATCAGAATAAAATGAAACTAGCTATCGAATGGTTTTTAAACCCAGACCACCTGCCAATAATCGTTGCCGAAGCAAAGGGTTTTTTGAAAAAAAATGGAATCAGCGATTTTGAATTGATAGTACCAACAGACCACTATGACGGTCTTCAAGATCTCATTGAAGGAAACATAGAATTTGCGACCAACGAACCTTTGCACCTCATTGAGCAGTACCATACAGAATTCCTTTCTCTTGGAACTTATTTTGAAACTAAAGGTGGCGTTATTATGAAAACAACTTCTTTTGAGGCCCTAAAGAAAGGTGAGAAAATCCAAGTTGCCACTCCAGTTTCAAATGAGAAAACCAATGGCATTGGCCTTGAAATTATAAAGCGTTATGGGGCTAAACAAGGCGTAAACATCAAGCCTTCACAGATTGAATTTATTGCTAAGGATTTTTACCTTATCAAACACATGAAAGAAGGAGCAGATGCAGGATGGCTGTATTTTTATAATTTTGAAGGTATTGAAGCTAAACATGAAAATATGGATGTGATCCATATGGACTCAGATTCGGCTGGGTTTGCAAACTTTTGTGCTTTAGACCTTTTTACCTCAAAATCATATTATCAAAAAAATAAAGAAAAAGTAAATGCATTCGTAGAAGCTATCCAAGAGGCTATTGAATTTATTGAGACAAACCCAGAGGAAGCTTATACTATTTACTATGCGTATACAAAAGAAGAATCAACTCCACTGATGGACGATATTTTGAAAGCGACAACCAAATGTTTTAGTAAAGACTTTGAATCTTTATCGGAAAAAGAGCTACCTATTTTAAAGTTCTTTAATGAGATCGGCATCACAGATCTAAGTGAAGATAAATTCAAAAAAGCATTTTTAAATTAAAATTTATGTTAGAAAAACAAATTTACAGTCAATTATCCAATTTAAGATCCAAAACTCCACTTGTAGAGGCCATTACCAATTACGTGACTATAAACGATTGTGCAAATATTCTGTTGAGCATTGGTGCATCGCCAGCCATGTGCGAATCTGCAGATGAAGCTTATGATTTTACAAAGCTTGCCAACGCTGTTTACCTAAATATAGGAACCTTAACCAAAGAGCAAGAGCTAGCTATGCTACAAGCTGTTAAAGCAGCAGATGAGCTCAACATACCTTTGGTTTTAGATCCAGTAGGTTGTGCAGCTATCCCAAGACGAATTGGTTTTATAGATAAGTTAAGATCTTTTGGTAAGGTAGATATCATTAAAGGCAATCTCGGCGAGATCAAATCTTTGGCAGGAGTAGAAACTAAAGTGCGTGGAGTGGATTCCTTAGATAAGGGTGAGGATGGCGTAGAAGTTTGTCAACAACTAGCTAAAGATTGGAAATGCATTGTTGCAGCTTCAGGCAAAATTGATATTATAACCGATGGAGAAACAACGGCACTTGTTCATAATGGCGATGACATGTTAACCAAAGTCACAGGAGCTGGGTGTATGCTTGGGGCCCTTACTGCTGGATTTTGCGGTGCCAATAAGGAAAATTTGTTAGCCTCTTGTATAGCGAGTTTCTTGAGCATGGGAATAGCTGGTGAACATGCTGCCCAGCACAATAGAGGGTGTTATCCTGGGAGTTTTAGAGTATTTCTTATCGATGAAATATATAAACTTAATGACACCATTTTGAGAGATAAATCCAAGATTGAATTTGTTTAAATTGGTATAATACCATGCGATTAGTCCACTATTAAAATAAATGAATTATGAATTATAAATGGTTTTTGAAAACAGTTGATTTAGTACATCCATTAATGAACCAAATTAAAAATCATGCGTTCATTAAAGAGTTAAGTGAAGGAACTTTAAGTGCTGAACAATTTCATTTTTATATGTACCAAGATTCTTTTTATCTATCTATTTATGGGAAGGTATTAGGTAATATTGCTACCCAATTAAAAGATCCTTATCATTCGTTGGACTATATGAGTTTTGCGAATGGAACTATTGAAGTTGAAAAAGATTTGCACAAAGAATTTATAACTCAATTGAAAGGATTTAAGGCACCAGAGAAATCTCCAACTTGTAGCTTGTATACTGGTTTTCTTACTGAAGTTTATCAGTACGATTCTATAGAAGTGAGCTTATCTGCTGTTTTGCCTTGTTTCTGGATTTATAAAGAAGTCGGGGATTATTTGCTGTCAATTGCCAACACAAATAATAATCCTTACCAAAAGTGGATAGATACCTATGGAGGTGAGGATTTTTCAAAGTCTGTTGATCGCGCTATTGAAATTACAGAGTATTATGCTCAAAATACCACGCCCAAAGTAAGAGAAGAAATGACACAAGCTTTTCTAAAGACTGCACAACTGGAATGGATGTTTTGGGATAGTGCTTATCGCAAGGAAAAATGGCCAGTCTGAGTTAAAAAACCATCAATAATAAATGACTAAAAATGAAAACGTACCCAAAGCTTTTAATCATAGCAGGAAGTGACTCTGGTGGTGGAGCAGGCATACAAGCTGATATTAAGTCGGCTGGAGCTTGCGGAGCTTATTCTGCAACCATAATTACTGCTATTACAGCCCAGAACACCCTTGGTGTAAACGCTATTGAAGGTGTTTCTCCTCAGATGATAGCCAACCAATTGACAGCGGTGATGGATGATATTGGAGCAGACGCCTTAAAAATAGGGATGCTTCATTCTAAAGAGGTTATCGAAGAAGTTGCAAAACATCTTCAACATTATAAAGCAAAACATATCGTTTTAGATCCTGTTATGGTAGCTACTTCTGGTGATCCTTTGCTTCAGGAAGATGCCATACAGGCCTTGATGCATCAAATAATACCCCAGGCAGAAGTAATCACACCTAATGTGCCCGAAATGGAGCTTCTCCTAGGTGAAACTATTAAAAATACTACGGAGTTTTCGGACTATGCAAGAGCTTTGGCCGAAAAGTTTAAGGTCTCTGTTTTACTTAAAGCTGGACACCTAAAAGGTGATAAATCTGTCGATATTTTATTCAATGTAAAAACAAAACAGATAACAAAATTGAGTTCACCAAGAATCACAACCAAAAATACACATGGTACAGGATGTAGTTTATCTTCTGCATTAGCAAGTTATTTGGCTCAAGGTTTTAGTTTAGAAGACGCTTCTCAAAAAGCAAAAACATTTATTTACCAAGCGATCAAAGCGGGTGGTGATTATAAATTAGGCAAAGGCTCAGGTCCAATTCATCATTTTTATAAGTTGGGAGACTAATTTTTTAATTTTGAGTTTACTTTTTATTTTTATCAATATATGTGGTAACGCGTTGTTCTAAAATAGGAAGGGTGACGACTCCTTGCTCAAGAATAACTTCATGAAACTCACGGATATCAAAGCCACTACCTAGTATTTTTTCAGCTTTCGCTCTTAATTCACGAATTTTGATCTCACCAATCTTGTAAGAAACGGCTTGTCCTGGCCATGAAATATAGCGATCTACTTCGGTATTTATATTGTGTAACGAAAGGGCTGTCTCTTTGGTGAAATAGTCTACAGCTTCCTCTCGAGTCCATCCCATGGCATGAATGCCCGTCTATAACTAAACGACAAGCACGCCATTGCTCGTAAGTCAGTTTCCCAAATCGCTCATAGGCGGTGGTATAAATCCCCATTTCTTCAGCAAGGAACTCAGAGTACAATCCCCAGCCTTCTCCATAGGCGGATAAGTACATGTTTTTTCTAAAATCAGGGATGCTATCGCCAAGCTCTGCATTAAGAGCGTTTTGTAAATGATGTCCAGGGACTGCTTCGTGAGCAGTTAAGGACGGTAAGACATATAAAGGTCGGTTGGTTAAGTTGTAGGTGTTGACCCAATAATACCCCGGCTGAGTGTCATTAGAAGCGCCAATATAGCGGCCTGTTGTATATTTAGGAGCAATGGCATCGGGGACTTTAGCGACACCATAGGGTTTTCTAGGTAAAGTCTTGAAATAGGCCGGGAGCTTGGCATCGATACGTTTGGCTATATCACGGGCTTCTTTTAAAAGGTCTTCTCCAGTTTTAGCATAAAACTGCTCATCGGTTCTAAGGAATTGGATGAACTCTTCAAAGCTCCCCTCAAAACCAAGGTTAGTTATGATGGCTTTCATTTCTGTATGGATTCTCGCCACTTCATCCAAACCAATTTGATGAATGTCTTCAGCAGTTAGATCCAAGGTTGTATAGTAATTTAACCGATTTTGATAGTAGGCTTCGCCTTGTGGTCCTTCTGAGACCCCTAAAGTGGTTTTAGTAGTGGGCAAATAGTCCACTTCAAAAAAGCTCTTAACACGTCTAAATTGTGGAATGACATTGGCCTTTATGGCTGTTCTTGCTGCTTGAATCACAGAGTCTTTTTGAGATTCTGATAGAGTAGAAGGGAGGTTCTGAAAGGGTTCGTAAAAGTAACTGTCTTCAGGTTGGTCAACGATTTGAGAATCGTAAGTCGATTCATAGCCTTCAAAAATCACTCGGGGTTGGGTGATGCCTTTTTTTAAGCCTTGTCTCAGAAGTTTAAAATGTTGGTCGACATATGTAGGAATAGCGTTGAGTTTGTTGAGATAAACTTTCACTTGCTCATAAGTGTTGAGGTCTCTCACTTCATAAGATAGACTAAGATGGAAACCAGAATCGGACAGTAGTGGATTTAAGTAGGCTTCAAACTCATAGAAGTCCACTGTTTCCTTAAGCTTAAACTTTAGCATTTCTAATGAAATCTGTTCAGTTTCTGAAAGTTGACTGTTATCTATTTCAGCTAAATCGGTAAGGAGTTGACTCGCAAAATCAGCTTCTTGTTGGTAATAAGTTTTTGTGTATAGACCCAAGGGATAGGTTTTTAGATCATACCCTTTATGGTCTTGATAGGTCTGAACGATGGAATCTAATTGCCGACTAGGGGTCTGACTCTTACCTAAATTTACTACTAAAAGGCAGACTATAGAACATATAATGTATTTCATGGATGTTTATTTTAAAGTTTAAAGATAGATTATATGCAGGAAATAGGGTCGTCTAACAACTTCCAACTAAGGAGATATCTTATAATATTGATTTTGAGATTAAGGGGTTAAAAAATATATAAGACCTATTCATATTAGACTAAAGGTATTTTTTCAAACAAAAATTCATTGAAACCACTCGAACTGACATTTCTAATATGCTATTATCATCAAGTTTTTAAAGTTATAAAAAAGCTGATATTAAGTTGTTTTGTCTTCTCGAGTATTCCGACGTTTTCGTAGGGATACTCGAGATGTGTCTTGTTATCTGAAGCGTTTTCGACTAGTTTCAATGATTTTTTCAAGCAAAAATTCATTGAAACTAGTCGAACCGACATTTCTAGTATGCTATTATCATCAAGTTTTAAATCTATAAAAAAACTGATATTAAGTTGTTTTGTCTCATCGAGTATTCCGACGTTTTCGTCGGGATGTATCGAGATGTGTCTTGTTATCTGAAGCGTTCTCGATACAATTTCAATGATTTTTTCAAACAAAAATTCGTTAAAACCACTCGAACTGACATTTCTAGTATGCTATTATCATCAAGTTTTAAATCTATGTTTTCGAAATAAACCGTTTTTTTTCGCCTGCTTTTTATCAAAAATAATCAATAAATCTGTGCTGAGCTACGTCGTAGTATAATTCAATTTATTTATATGACATTATAGGTTTAATTTGGCATTAAAGAAATATGTAAATTAAGAATTATGAAAATTGATATATGTTCACTTCTCTGGATCTAAAAATATAACTCCTCTATCTTAGGTGATTAAATTCTTTCTCACTGAATTTTTCCATTTGATTTAAAGCGGTGTTCTAAGATTAATGTGTCCAATGTTTATCTAAAATTATATAGATATGAGACCTTCAGCGTAAAGGGATGCCTTCAATTGTGTAGCCACAAAATACTTACAGTATTATTTGAATTGGTCTTTATTAAAATCAAGAACTCAACCCGTAAAATATCAACACTCACAGGCAATGCCTTTGCTTCAAATAGCGCATGCTAAGTGTGAACAACAACTATTGAATACGCTGATTAGGACTCAGCTTAATCTGATAATCAAAATAGTGAATTTCGTTAAAAATAAATCAGAAGGAAATTGAAAGTAATTAAATACTGACTTCTACACTTTTTATTTCCTCTTAGTTGAGCAAAGTATCGCGTAGATATGAAGTGTTTATAGTGTGGGTGGACGTCCGCAAAACACTTCAATGCCCAAACATCCAAAGTCTTTAGTGCCAAAGCAGCAGTGAGCGTATTTCTTTTTTAATCTTTTCTGTTTCTATAAACTCAACATATAAATACTAGCTGGTTTAAACTAGAGCCTTCTTCTTCAATAGCCATCTATCTTGAGGTAGATAGTCTTTACCTTTAGGTGAAATCACAATTTTATCAAGTATGTTGACCTCTTTAAATAATAATTCTAAAAATAGGTCTGGATGAAATGCAGAATATGTTCTATGCCCTTCCTTTACGTTTCCTTTTATAATTAGTTCTCCTTGGTCGAATTTTTTCCTTTCTTCCTCTATCAGCTTTGGCCTGAAATTTTCTCCCTGAGTTGTTATAAGCATTACCCCGCCTGGTTTTAAGACTCTTTTTAATTCATTAAACCAGTTAAAGTGCATTTCTTTTGAAAGGTGGGTAAAAATTGAGATTCCATAAATGGCATCAAATGTGTTATCTTCATAAGGAAGTTTTGCTTCCAAATTATTGTGATTAAAGTTCACCTTCTGAATATTCTTTTTGCACCATTGTATAGATTCTTTATTATAATCTGTTCCATAAAAACTAGATTGGTCATTAGAAATATAAGGCATATGCCTAATTATTCTTCCAGGACCACACCCCCAATCTAAAATTTTTCCTCCAGACAAGTTTATGTGTTTTCCTAATAGTTTAAAAATCCATTCAGCAGTTGTTTTACCCCCAAAATAATATTTTGAGTAATCAATTTGAAAAGATTCATACATTAAGTAATCAGGCGGCAGTAAAATTTCCGGATTATCTTTTTTAAATTTTTTATTCAGTTTTTTATTTTTATTTCTCTCTAATACGTACCTCAATTTATCAAGAGGATAGAGAAGTCTATACTGTCGAAGAGTATTTGATATTTGTCCTTTGTTCATTCCTTTTTGCTATTCGATGATTAACTTTATACTGCCTGTTCCTGAAAGAGTCATAACTTTTGCAATATAGACACCACTAGATAAATCGGAGACATCAATATTCATATTTAGGCTGTTTGGATAAAGAGCTTTAATCTGATGACCAAGAATATCAAACAGATATAGGGTTTCGATGATTTTATTTTCTGAGCGTATGGTCAATTGGTCTTTCGCTGGGTTTGGATAACTGCTCAATTCTCCCTTAATATTGGATAATTGATCAAAGCCATCGCTGAGTGTATTGGATACTTGCTCAATATCATCAAATAAGAATGTCGCATTAGCAGAGGCATCGTTTGGTCCATTATAGCCTAGCATCAATGTCAGAACATTATAAATTGGGTTATCCCCGTTTGAAAGGTCCCAAGTATAGGTTGCCCATTCGCCCGATACGGTAGTGAAGACGTCTTGTTCTTTTCCGAAATCCTCTACATTACTTTCTAACTTAAATTTCAACAAAGTGCCTACAGGGGCATCGGTATATACTTTCATAGAGATAGTTCCAAAAGTAGACATGTTTTCAATAAAGTCTGTTAAGGCCAACTTACTCCGCATAAATCCATCACCGCCACTTCGAATAAATTGCCCAACGTTAAGACTAGGGTTGTTTGCGTTTATCTGTGGATTCGGAATGACAGATGCTATTGCACCAAAAAAATTGGTAAAGTCTGAAGTGACGACACTGTTCTCAAAATCAATGGGTAGACTGGTTGGCTCAGGCTCTAGTATAGAAGGACCTATTTCTTGTTGTACATCGTCAAACAAAAATGTAGAGGTGGCTGAACCATTTCCAACATTGCCAAAGTCGAACATAAATTGTATTCTATCGTATTCGTTAGACTGACCGTGAAAATTCCAGCTAGCAATCTCCCATTCTCCAGAAACTGTAGTTAGATAATCTAAATTGGTAGTGCCAGAAGGCCCTTGAAGCTCTAATTTTATTCTTGTGCCTACTGGAGCTGTTGTATTCACCTTCATAGAAATTTGCCATAATGTAGAAAGGTCTAGATTATTAGCAAAAAACACTTTACTTCCAGCCCAAAAATCGCCTCCATCTCGAACAACTTGACCTACTTTACTAGAAGTGTTGATGCCATTCATTTCAGGGTTCGTAATCACGCTTAATGTTGCTCCTGAATAGCTCAGAAAATCGGTATCAACGATTCCTGTTTCAAAATCTATCGGTAAAGAAGCTGGAACTGGCGCTAATGGTCCCTCGACTTGTTCGATATCGTCAAAGTAAAAGGTTGAGTTTGATGTACCGTCACCTATATTTCCAAAATCGAACATAAAAACAAGTTCATTGAGGTTGTTAGCGGTGCCAACAAAGATCCATTCTAGAGTTTCCCATGCACTAGAAACAGTTGTGGTAGCATTTACATCTGCCGATGGTCCTGATCCTTCTAACTTAAACTTAACCGTAGTTCCTACAGGCGCATCAGTGTATACTTTCATCGAAATTTTCGTTAGTACAGAAAAATCAAGATTGTCGACTAATAAAATTTTACTTCCCGCAAAAGCGGCACCTCCATCCCTTACTATTCGAGCTACAGAGTTGCTGGTATTGATTCCTGAAGCCATTGGATTGATAGTTACAGTAGCGGTTCCTCCATCAAAATCGACAAAGTTTTCAGTAGTTATATCTTCTTCAAAATTAATTGGCAAGCTTTGAGAAAATCCCAGATAGAGACAGGAAAGGCATAAAAGGAGTGCGATTTTTTTCATTTTTTTTTAAATTTAAGACTAAGTCAGTTTTAAGGTTTACAGTATTTCCTCAAAACGTAATAGAGATTGTATTATTTATAATTTGGCAGTAAAAATAAACAAGTATTTTCATTTTTCACAAAATACTTTTATAGAGGCCGCTATTTAAGCACATATTAATTTGGAATGATATATTTTTGTGTATAAATCATTCTAGAAATAAGGTTGTGAAAGATGGTTTTCTTAGTTCTAGACCTGCTCAATCGGTAATAGAATTCATCAAAATATCCATTAATATGAAAAGAACTTTCATATAAAAATGTAGTTTTGATTTACGATTTGGTATGACGTATCATAGTATGTAAGATTTTGAAGTTTTTCCAGAATCACTAGGTATTGGTTTAATGTTGTATTTAGTGGCTATGGGTCTATGTCGTCGCCATAAATTTGTATTTATATTTTTAGTTTTTGAGATGTGTTTATCAAATAGTGGACGTAGTTCTTTAGTAGAAAAGTCATTTATTTGATTCCCTTACATTTTTTACTTATCCATCATCTGTCAACTCATGGGCTACCCCAGATTTTTTTATCTTGGTATCACAGCTTCTCCTAACCTTGCTATTTTCTTTTTCCCCTACTACAGACTCATCTATCTCAACTCTATTCACCATTAGGAAGTTTACAGTAGACTTCACAGAGTTACGAACCTAGTGCATGAACATTCGGGCAGTTACGGTGCAATGTCTACTCGTTTTGCCAAGTAGCTTGCTGATAAACTTCGAGTGGTAGTTGCCATTCTAAAACTGATGGTAAAAGCCTTATCCAGTCTGAATTTCACTCTATAGAAAAGGGTGTTTGCTGAAGGTGACTCCGTATGGATGTATTTATTGGAGATGATAGTATAATTAGGAAGGATTAGACACGAGGTATGACTGCATTTAAACCATTTTCCCACTTGATTTCTGATAGATATTCCTTAGAAGGTTCCACCGAATTGGACCGAACATAGGACTATTGGGCATTTTGTCTTTCAAAATTAATCATATAATTACTGTTTTAGTAGTTTATACTATACAGCAAGTATGAAGTTACAGGGTGGCCTCTATACTTCTAAATCTATTAAATTTTCGATAGGGTCTAAAGAGTATTAGATGGTTTGGTCTGTTGCGTCGTTTTATTGAATTCAAGTTTAGATATATAAATTTACATTAACGGTTGTTTTAAAATTATCGCCAATTCGTTATATCAAAAAAAACTTCACGTCTACTTGTGAATGTTCCGTTATAAAATCACGTTGCTATGTTTTTTATTCCGTTTCTAATGTGTCATAAAACAATGGGCTATATATAGAATAAGTAAGTTGCCTTAAGGGTTGAGTGCATCTAAATATTAGAAAACTTTGTTTAAACGATAGTGAATAAAGATTTTTCATAAAAAAACTCCCGCAAAACAAAAGTTTTGTAGGAGTTTAAAAAGTGCCCAGAGCGGGAGTCGAACCCGCACACCCCGAAGGACACATGGCCCTCAACCATGCCTGTCTACCAATTCCAGCACCTGGGCATAATAAATACGAATATAAGCACTCAAAGCTGTTTTTGATAATTTTTAAAAGAATTTATCAATACAATCATAAATGAAAATATGTATTTATAAATGAAGGAGGTGTACCCTCAAAAAGAAATTAAGTAAAATCTAATAGATAATATACTGTTCAAATTCACCTTTCGGCTTGCTCAGGATAAACTTCTCACCAAACAAAATCATAACCTAATCATTGTGATCTGACTGGGGCTTCCTTCGACTTCACCTCTCGGCTTGCTCAGGATAAACTTCTCACCAAACAAAATCATAACCTAATTATTGTGATCTGACTGGGGCTTCCTTCGACTTCACCTCTCGGCTTGCTCAGGATAAACTTCTCACCAAACAAAATCATAACCTAATTATTGTGATCTGACTGGGGCTCGAACCCAGGACCCTCTCCTTAAAAGGGAGATGCTCTACCAACTGAGCTATCAGATCTTGTAATAAACTAAGAACTTAAAATTAAAAATTCATCTGACTGGGGCTTCCTTCGACTTCACCTCTCGGCTTGCTCAGGATAAACTTCTCACCCAACAAAATCAAAACTTAATTATTGTGATCTGACTGGGGCTTCCTTCGACTTCACCTCTCGGCTTGCTCAGGATAAACTTCTCACCAAACAAAATCATAACCTAATTATTGTGATCTGACTGGGGCTCGAACCCAGGACCCTCTCCTTAAAAGGGAGATGCTCTACCAACTGAGCTATCAGATCTTTTAACGTCTTTTTGCGGGTGCAAATATAATATCTTCCTTCGGTATTTCAAGTAAAATTAAATTAAATTTGAAAGAATTTTAATTTATTCAAAAATACAAGATATGAAGTTAGTTTTATTAGGATATATGGGGGTTGGAAAGTCAACTTTAGGTAAGCTTATTGCCAAAACATTCAATATCCCTTTTATAGATCTCGATAATTACATCGAAAATAAAGAGCAATTATCGATATCACAGCTTTTTGAACTCAAAGGTGAGATTTATTTTAGAAAGGTCGAGGCGGAAGCCTTAATCGAAATTCTCTCTAAAAATGAAGATTATGTTTTGTCTCTGGGTGGGGGTACTCCAGTTTATGCGGATAATATGAAGAGTATTATGGAGGCTCTAGATGTCACGTCAGTTTATGTAAAGTTAAATCTTGAAGAATTAAGAGATAGGCTTTTTCAACAAAAAGAATCAAGACCCGTGATAGCTCATTTAAGTTCAAAAAGTGATTTTGATGATTTTCTAAGAAAGCATTTGTTCGAACGCCAGCAGTTTTACTTTATGGCCGACCACGTTTTAAATGTGACAGGAAAGACTGAATCTGTAAGTTTGGATGAATTGACGTCTCTTTTAAATCAGAATACTTAAATCAGTTCTGCTTTAGATGGAGAACTAAAGTCTACTTCAACCCTTTCATTGAGAGATGTGGATAGCGAAATCCCCTTAAAATCTGCTTTGATCGGGTATTTTTTATGGTTTCTATCTACCAATACAGCAGTTTTAAATTGTTTTAAAGGCACATCCAGAAAGTGTTTTGCAGCAAAAATGAGTGTTGAGCCCGTATTTAGAACATCATCGACGAGGATAACGCTTTTGTTCTTATATAGAGAGGGCTCTATAGATACTTGGACAGAATGTAATGGATTCTTTTTGTCTAAAGTGACAGTTGCTAAGACTACCTCGGTATCTGTTAATTGCTTTAGCTGTGCTGAAATTCGCTCTGCAAGTAAAGCGCCATTTTTATAAATGCCAGCGATAATAATTACCTTATCCTCCAAGCAAGTCTCTAAAATTTGAAGAGAAATTCGTTTGATTTTAATGGAGATATCCTCATCAGATAAAATTAAGGTTGGGCTTGTTTCCATGTTCGTTTTATTCAATATCGTCTTTAGTGTCTTCTTTTAAATCGTCTAGCTCTCTACGGTCTTTCTTGGTAGGTCTTCCTGCACCCTTTTTTCGATAATAGTCTTGAGAATATTTGAGTAATTCTAATTTTTCTAAACTTTCTTTTGGAGTAATATCAGTACAATAAATAGCAACAAGCTTAGCTCCAACTCTCGACTTTGGAATGTCTAGAATTTCTATTTTGTAATTGATTTGATTTTTTCTTATTTCTAGCTTGTCGGTAGGAAACACATTTCTTGAGGGCTTTACAGAATTCCCACCTATTTTGACATGGCCTTTTTTACAAGCACTTGTTGCAATATTTCTTGTTTTGAAATACCTTACAGACCATAAATATTTATCAACTCTCATTAAAATCAAATTTTTATCGTCTAACAAAAATAGAAGAAAATCGTATCTTGCAACAAAAATTACAGTTAAATGAAATTACAAAGATTGCTTTTTATTTTAATGCTTGGTTTTATCTTTTCATGTAGTAATGATGACGATACCGGGGAACCACTTGAGCTTAGAGATCCTGAAGAAGTGAGGGATGAAAATATGCTTCAAATAGAAGGTTTTTTGGAGACCCATTTTTATAGATTTGAAGATAATCCTCAAAATTCGAATTTTCAAAATATAATATTCGACACAATTGCTGGTGATAATGCAAACGAAGAGCCTGTTATAAATTCAGAATTTTTAAAATCCAAACTTGTTTTTCAACAAGACGTAGAGTTTAAATTATATTATTTAAAATTTCGAGAAGGAGCGGAGTCTGTTAGAACCCCAACCTTTGCAGATTCTGTTCTAGTTACCTACAGAGGATTCTCTTTATTTAACAATCAAACATTTGATGGGTCACCTAATCCACTTTGGTTTGATTTAACTAATAATATTAGAGGATTTTATGAGGTCATGGATGAGTTCAAGGGGTCAACAAGTTTTCAAGAAAACCCTGATGGTACTATCAGTTTTGATGACAACTTTGGTATTGGAACCGTATTTATTCCTTCTGGAATAGCTTATTACTCAGCGCCTCCTTCAGGTTCTGGTATTGCAGCTTATGAACCTATAGTTTTCAATATTCAATTGTATAGGTCTATAGAAGCTGATCATGATCAAGATGGTGTCCCGTCGTGGATGGAAGATATTAATGAGGATAGGCGTTTAACCAATGATGATACCGATGGGGATAATATCCCAGATTTTGCAGATGTAAACGACGATGGTGATGGAACACTTACCGAAGATGAAATTGAAATTGATGCTGAGGGAAATCTTATTCTTCCAGATTCCAATGGAAACGACACCCCAGATTATTTAGATCCTACTTTTCCAGAAGATGCTTAATCAAATAAATAGTAAATTAGATACAAAAAAAAATCCCTTTATTTTAAAAGGGATTTTTTTTGTTCAATAGTAAGGATCCAATTAGATAGTTTGATTGGTATCAAATTTCTCTAAGTAGTCTTTCATCCTTTGAATAAACTGTCCACCTAAAGCACCATTAACGACTCTATGGTCATAACTGTGAGATAAGAACATCTTATAGCGGATACCTATAAAATCACCTTCCGGGGTTTCAATAACAGCAGGAACTTTCCTAATAGCACCTATGGCCAATATTCCTACTTGTGGCTGGTTGATAATCGGTGTGCCCATTATACTTCCAAAAGTTCCTACATTGGTTACAGTGTAAGTTCCTCCTTGAGTTTCGTCTGGTTTCAGCTTTCCATTTCTGGCTCTTCCTGCAAGGTCATTTACTTTCTTGGCCATGCCTAAAAGATTAAGCTGATCGGCATCTCTTATAACAGGGACTATTAAATTTCCATCTGGTAGAGTTGCAGCCATTCCTAAATTGATATGTTTTTTCATGATGATTTTATCACCATCAACTGCGATATTAATCTTGGGAAAGTCTTTTATGGTTCTAGCAACGGCCTCCATAAAAATAGGAGTAAAGGTGAGTTTTTCACCTTCTCTTTCTTGAAAAGCTCCTTTATGTTTTCCTCTCCAATTCCAAATGTCTGTGACGTCTACCTCAATAAAGGATTGCACATGTGCAGAAGTTTGAATGCTAGCAATCATATGGCTAGAAATCAATTTACCCATTCTACTCATCTCCATTATTTCGTCACCTGCATTTATATTCACAGGAGTACTAGGTTTAGCGACAGTTTCTACTGCTTTTTTAGGTTCTGGAGACTTCTCATTAACAAATTTTTGAGCAGAAGCTCCACCTTCTTTTTTAGTCTTTATATAAGTTAGAATATCGTCTTTGGTCACTCGCTCATCTAGGCCAGTCCCCTTAATTTTATCTAACTCCTCTACCGAAATATTTTCTTTGTCAGCAATATTTTTAACTAGCGGAGAATAAAATTTGGAAGAGTCTGAATAATTTGATGCGGAAGCCGTTGTGTTCTTAGCACTTTTTACACTATCTTGAATAGCAGAGGCAGATTCTATTTCATTTTCTGAGACTTCTTCAGGTTCGGAGGTAGAACTAGCTTCCCCTTCATTCTCATCAGAATCTTCACTCTCTACTTCTATAATAGCTACGACTTCGCCAACTTTGACTACATCATCAACATCAAACAATTTTTCAACTAAAACACCATCATATTCACTTGGAACTTCAGAATCTACTTTGTCTGTAGCAATTTCGAGAACAGCTTCATCAGCTTCTATGGTATCTCCAACTTCTTTTAACCAAGCGGTAATTGTTGCTTCAGCAACACTTTCTCCCATTTTGGGTAATTTCAATTCTTTTTTTGCCATATATATAACCTAAAAGGTAATTTTATATTTAAGATTGCAAATTTACTAAATTTAAGCCACTTATATTTTTAATACATTAACTTATTCGTTCAGTTTTAAAATCACACCCTTAAAATGTTTACTCTCACTTCCAATAATGAAATTTTGCTTTCTTGGTCTATATCGAAATATATTATTTTTATGCTTAGTTTTAATCAGTGCCTCTATAGACTCTTTATAAGAAATAAACTCAGCATCAAAAACAATAAGAGTATTAGTACACTCTTCAGGTATTTTAACAGCAAAGTTTGCTTCAGAAGCTGTTTTTGATTTGATTTGTTTTGTAAGACAAGAGTCTTCAGTTATGATAAGTGTATTTCTTTTAGACGAATCTATGGATTTTAGGCTTTTCAGTCTTACTTTCTCAATAATTTTGGCAAGCTTCAAAATTTGTTTTACTAGCTTATAAGATGTTTTATAATTCCTAAAATGCTTTTTATAAAAAATATACATGGCATTATAAAACCTCTTTAAGTAAACTTGATCTTTTGTAGTGCTTTCTCCTTTAAAATGAACAGCTTGAATTTCGCCAAAGTAATAATTCTTAAAACCTGCTTTTAGTATTCTATAACTTAAGTCGATATCTTCTCCGTACATAAAATAATCTTCGTCAAAACCATTAACTTGTCTGTACAAGGAGGTCTTCATAAACATAAAAGCACCAACTAAAATATCGGTTTCTCCTCTCTTATTTTGATTTAATTTAAGGTTATAATACTGACTGCAATCACCTAATAATTTCATTAGAGCTACTTTTGGCGTGGGAACATTTCGTTTGCTCTCTTTTAAAAACTCTCCCGCTCCATCTATCAATTGGACTCCAATAGCCCCTGGATTTTGGAGTTCTTTGTGAAAGCCTATTAGCTTTGTAAAACAATCTTCTGGTAATACAGTGTCAGGATTCAAAATGCATAAATACTCACCTTTTGCCTGTTCTACCCCTATATTATTTCCTTTGGAAAATCCTAGATTTTCAGTATTTGAAATTAAAATAACATCTGGAAAAAATGCTTTGACGAACTTACAGCTTTCATCTTCAGATTTATTATCGACAACAATAATTTCAGCATCTAGATGCTCTATAGCTTTAGTAACACTGTCTAAGCATAACATCAAATAATGTGGTACTTTATAATTGAGTATAACGATTGAAAGTTTCAATTGGCTTAGTTTTTTAATGAATTTTCAAAAGGGACGCGTTGAAGAATGCTTCTTCCTAGCGTAATTTCATCTGCGTACTCCAACTCATCTCCAATTGAAATACCTCTAGCTATTGTAGAGGTTTTAAGCGAGTGTTTTGAGGCTTGTATTTGTTTATAAATATAAAAGTTAGTGGTATCTCCCTCCATGGTACTACTCAGAGCAAAAATTACTTCTATAACTTTTCCAGTTTTAATCTTATCAACCAGACTTTCAATGTTCAATTGATTAGGTCCAACACCATCCATTGGACTTATTTTTCCACCCAATACATGATAAATCCCTTTATATTGTTCTGTATTTTCGATAGCCATGACATCCCTTATATCTTCAACTATACAAATTATAGAATGGTCTCTGCTTTGGTTTGCGCAAATTCCACATAACTCCTTATCTGAGATATTATGACAACTTTTACATTGTTTCACTTTTGTCTTTAAATCCACCAAGGCTTTTGCAAGATCTGTGGTTTGAGACTGTGGTTGTTTTAAAAGGTGTAAAGCCAAACGTAGTGCAGTTCGCTTTCCAATACCCGGAAGTAAAGCAATTTCTTCAATTGCTGTCTCAAGAAACTTAGATGAAAAATCCATGAGGGCTAAAATACAATTTTGAGTTTTCTTTTTATAAAAATCTCATCAAAACATTTGTACTTTCGCTTTCCAAAATTAAAGTATGCAGGCTTACCAAATTCTACTCCTCGTTTTAGCTTATTTTATCGTCTTAATCTTGATCTCTTTTCTGACCAATAAAAGTGGGAATAACAGTGAATTCTTTCAGGCCAATAAACAATCTCCCTGGTATTTGGTCGCCTTTGGTATGATTGGAGCCTCCCTGAGTGGGGTAACGTTTATCTCCATCCCGGGAACTGTAGAGTTTAATAGCTTTAGTTATTTCCAAGTGGTATTAGGATATACTATTGGTTATGCGGTTATAAGCTTGGTTCTTATGCCTCTCTATTATAGAATGAATCTGACTTCAATTTACACTTATTTAGAGTCTAGATTTGGAAATTATGCCTACAAAACAGGCGCCTCTTATTTTATACTTTCTAGAATTGTGGGATCGAGTTTTAGGCTCTTTTTAGTAGCTAATGTATTGCAACTGATTGTTTTTGATGCTCTCGGTATTCCTTATTACGTGACGGTGAGTATCACTATTTTATTGATATGGCTTTATACGTTTAGAAGTGGAATCAAAACTATTGTCTGGACAGATACCTTGCAAACCCTATTTATGCTTATAGCGCTAGGGTTTTCTATATATTATATTTCTGATGCTCTGGAAATTAAAAGTCTTTGGGGCTATTTAGAGACTCATAATAATTTTCAAATCTTCTTTTTTGAGGATTATAAAAGTTCAGATTTCTTTTTTAAGCAATTTATTTCAGGAATGTTCATCGCTATTGTGATGACTGGACTTGACCAAGATATGATGCAAAAAAACTTGACGTGCAGGACACTCAAGGATGCTCAAAAAAATATCTTTTGGTTTACTTTAGTTTTGACTGTTGTCAACTTTTTATTTCTTCTTTTAGGTCTGCTATTAACAGATTTCGCAGATGTTGCCGGAATTAATGAAATCAAAGATGATTTATTTCCAGCTATTGCCACCTCTGGTGTCTTGGGAATTAGCGTAGCTATTACCTTTATTCTCGGGCTTATCGCAGCGGCTTATTCAAGTGCAGATAGTGCGTTAACCTCATTAACGACCTCTATTAGTATAGATATTTTAGATATTCAAAAGCGATATTCTGAAGCTTCACAAATCAAAGTTCGTCAATACATTCATATTATCATTTCTTTAGTTCTTATAGCGGTTATGATGATTTTTAAATATGCTGTAGCAGACAAAAGCGTAATTAACAAGTTATTCGAATTTGCGGGGTATACCTATGGCCCTCTTTTGGGATTATATGCTTTTGGTCTTTTCACAAGATGGAACGTAAAGGATAAATGGGTTCCTGTTATTGCTATACTATCTCCAGTTTTATCTTATGTTATCAGTCAGCTCAGTTTTACTTATCTTAAGTTTGAATTTGGCTTTTTCATACTGATTTTGAATGGGCTTTTAACTTTTCTAGGTTTACTATTGATTCGTCGCCAAAAGAACCAAGGTGCAAACTTCTAAAGCATCAATATCAGAAGCTTTCAATTTCTTTTCAACTCTAGATTCTCTGTGTCGGGATTAAAGATGACACGCTCTGGTTTAAGCTGGTGTAAATAGTCTTCGTACTCTTTTTGTAAACTCGTGTTGATGTCTAAAGTTACTGTATGAATATCGGTTCCCTTTTGTGGTTTATACCAATTTAGACCTATAATGTCGCAATAAGTCGTTTTACCGATACGAATTCGGCATAGGTTTTTTTCGCCTGTATTTTTAATTTCAATTAATCAAAAAACCTGTGCTGAGCTACGTCGTAGTATAATTTAATTTATTCATACGGCATTATAAATGTAATTTGGTATTAGTTACAATCTCCACGACACTACCCCGACCTTTTCGCTTTCCAACAGCTGTCAATTATGTTCCTTCTCCAACAAGGCGAGTATCGCTCTATTAGCATATCGACTACTTTTTTTTGAAGCTTCAATCACTAGAGTTTTGTAAGTTACTTTAATCAAAATTTTGTTTAAAATTATCAGCTTTTGATTACTATTTTGTTAAAGTCTGTTAATAACTGTAACAAACCTTATCTTTTTGCGTTATATAATTAAGTATTATTATTTGGATTAGTCTCTGATAAAGCTTGTTTGATAAAAGGTGATTTAAAAAATCATCTTTTATTACTTTAAAACAACTTGGTCCCCTTTTTTTATAGTGAGTTGGTTGACTTGGCCAGCATTTAATTCCAAAACAAACATTGAAGGAATTTCCGATGAAATATAGTCTTCTGAAAGTGGTTTAGTATCCAAATTAAAATCAACAATTTCTAATTCTGAATTGAGATAAATCAAATCTAAAGGGATAAACGTATTTTTCATATAGAACGTTTGTCGCTTTCTTTGATCCTCATATATAAAAAGCATTCCTCGATTAGTCTTCATTTGCTTTCTATGCATTAAGCCAGTTTCCTTCTGGTAATCGCTTTTAGCTAATTCAATTTCAAAAGTGAAAGGGAGAGTATCCATATCCTTTACGAATTTGAGCAATGTATCTTTTCTGAAAGAAAATGCTTGAGTAAGATCAGTTTCCTTATTTTTATCTGTCTGGCAGGAGAACAAGGCACCTATGATATTCAAGGCCACTAAAATTTTAAGCTTTTGCATTAGACCTTGAAGAAAAATAAATAATCCCTAAGCCAATTAAAATCATAGGTAAACTCAGGAGTTGTCCAGTGTTGAATATCCAATCGGCACGATCTGCAACCTGAGGCTCTTTGACGTATTCTACAATAAAACGGATGGTCCATAAACTTGCAAAAAAGACTCCAAAAAGAATTCCTTTTTTTTGTTTCAAGTTAGTTTTCCAAAAGAGGAAAGATAAGACGGCAAATAAAATAAAATAACAAATGGACTCATACAGCTGAGCTGGATGTCTTGGAAAACTTTCACCAAGCTGCACAAACACAACACCAAAATCGGAAGTAGTGGCTTTACCTACTATTTCTGAATTCAAAAAATTACCAACTCTTACAAAACCTGCTCCCAAGGATACGGGGACTACAATCCGGTCCAAAATCCAGAAAATAGGTTTTTGCATTACCTTTTTGCTGTAGAAATACATACCAATAGCAATTCCTATAGCAGCTCCGTGGCTTGCTAAACCTCTAAAGCCAGTTAATTCAATCTCGGGAACAAAGCTCACGGGTAGAAAAACAGATAAAGGGTCTTCTAGAAACAATTCGGGTTGATAAAAAATAACATGACCCAATCTAGCCCCAATTAAGGTGGAAAGTATGGTGTAAATGAGAAGCTTATCTAGCTTTTCTAAAGAAACCCCTTCTTTGAAGAATATCTTTTTCATGATATAAAACCCAGTCCCGAACGCAATGAGGAACATAAGGCTGTAATATCGAATCATAAAAAAACCTATATCTAGACCTAAAGACGGGTCCCACTGGATAGCATGGAGCATAATTCTGTTATTTAAAAAATGCTAATATAATTATAATTGAAACCTGAGAGGTTAATCTTGCTGTTTTTTGGGCTTTGGAACTGGATCATACCCAGAATCTCCCCAAGGATGGCATTTTGAAACGCGTATGATACTCAAGTATAAGCCTTTCAAGACACCATGTGTTCTAAAAGCTTGGAAAGCATAATGAGAACAAGTTGGTTGAAATCTACAACTAGGTCCTAAGAGTGGAGAAAGTATCCATTGGTAAGCTTTTATGAGTGCCAAAAATGGAAAAATTAATACTTTTCGCCACATCATCTTTAGGATTTGATCGTAAAGCTAGTCCCTTCCTTCTGGTCTTTTAACTCCACATCCATTTTTAATAATTTATCCCTTATTTTATCACTTGTTTCGAAGTCTTTATTAAGCCTAGCATGATTTCTCATCTGAATCATAAATTCAATAAGTTCTTTGAAATCATCTGTATTTGCCTCACTTTTCGAGGTGTCTTCCAAATCTTCGAGTCCCATCACTTCAAAGATGAAGTCATTCATGGTTTTCGACAATAGATCAAGACTCTCTCGACTCAATCTTTTATCGCCAGACTTTGCGAGATTAATTTGTTTGACTGCCTCAAATAAATGGGCAATAAGAATGGGACTATTAAAGTCATCATTCATCGCTTCATAGCACTTGTCCTTCCAGGTATTCACATTGAAATCTGAAGTTTTTGAAGCTTTTAAGACCTTTAGAGTGGATAGACTCTCCATCAGTTTTTGAAAGCCTTTTTCTGATGCAGATAATGCTTCATCAGAAAAATCAAGAATACTTCTATAATTGGCCTGAAGCATAAAAAACCTAATCACTGGTGCTGTATACGATTTGGAAAGTGTTTCATTGTCGCCAGTAAATAATTCTCGGGGTAAAATATTATTCCCCGTACTCTTAGACATCTTTTTACCGTTGAGGGTCAGCATATTAGCATGCATCCAGTAGTTTACGGGATCTTTACCCGTCGCTGCCTGACCCTGTGCAATCTCACATTCGTGATGTGGGAATTTGAGGTCCATGCCTCCACCATGAATATCAAATTCATCGCCTAGGTATTTAGAACTCATCACGGTACATTCTAGATGCCATCCAGGAAAACCAATACCCCATGGAGAGGGCCAACGCATGATGTGTTGAGGTTCTGCTTTTTTCCATAAGGCAAAGTCTTGAGGATTTTTCTTGTCAGATTGTCCCGCAAGTTCTCTGGTATTAGAAATAAGATCTTCAATTTTTCGGCCGCTTAATTTTCCGTAGTGATGTTTTTCGTTATATTTCAGGACATCAAAATACACATTACCATTAACTTGGTAAGCAAGTCCTTTGTCGATAATTGTTTTGATAGTTTCAATCTGTTCAATAATATGACCAGTAGCTGTAGGTTCAATACTAGGAGGTAGGTTGTTGAATTTTTCAAGAATTTGATGAAAATCAATACTGTATTTTTGAACCACTTCCATTGGTTCTAACTCCATCACTTTAGCTTTTTTAGCAATGCGGTCCTCTCCCTCTTCACCATCGTTTTCTAGGTGTCCCGCATCGGTGATATTACGGACGTAACGTATTTTATAACCTAGATGCTTTAAGTAACGAAACACCAAATCAAAAGAAATAAAGGTTCTACAATTCCCTAAGTGAACATTGCTGTATACCGTTGGTCCGCAAACGTACATGCCCACATAGCCTTTTGTGATAGGTTGGAAGTCCTCTTTTTCTCCTGTAATGGAATTATAAATCTTCAGGGATTGGTGCTCGTATAAAGCCATGTATTAAAATTTAGTATCTAATTTGATATAGCTGAGAAGTTCTTTCCTCACATCTTCATCTTTAAATTTCCCTCCATATTCACTAGTCACCGTACTGCTTTCAATGTCATTGATGCCTCGACTATTCACGCAAAGGTGCTTAGCATCTATAACGCAGGCTACATCTTCTGTCTCAAGAGCTTTTTGCAACTCTTTCACCACTTGCATGGTCAATCGTTCCTGAACTTGTGGGCGTTTAGCGTAATAATTCACAATTCTATTCATTTTTGAAAGACCAATGACCCTTCCGCTGGAAATATAAGCGACATGAGCCCTACCAATGATAGGGAGCAAATGGTGCTCACAAGTAGAATATACGGTAATGTTTTTCTCAACCAACATTTGACCATACTTATAGTTATTTTCAAACGTAGACACTTTAGGTTTTTTATGGGGACGCAAACCGCCAAAGGTTTCGTTTACATACATTTTAGCGACTCGGTTTGGAGTCCCCTGTAAACTGTCATCGGTCATATCCATACCTAAGGTTTCCATGATTTCATGAACATGGCCTTTTATTTTTTCAATCTTTTCATCATCACTCATGTCAAAAGCATCCTCTCTTATAGGATTTTCGTATGAGGTGGCTATGTGATTATCTCCTAGTTCTTCAGTTAGATCTTCTTTATTTTGATCGCTCATCTGTCTTGTATAATTAGAATTTGCAAAGATAGGTTTTTTGCCAAATTTCTTATCCCATAGGACTTATTTATCGGGGTTTTCGGCTATAAATTAACTAAGCTTTTGTAGTTTTTCTGAATTTGATTTAGATTAAAAATGAATTAAAGACTTCACTTTGTCTTTTGGAAGCAGTTGTCGACCTTTTAGAAAGTCGAGTTCAATGATGAAATTGACTTGTTTGATTTCTCCTCCAAGAGTTTCAATAAGTCGACAAGCTGCTGCTGCTGTTCCTCCTGTAGCTAATAAATCGTCGTGGAGTAAAATCTGCTCTCCTTTTTGAATAGCATCCTGATGAATCTCGATCGTGTCGCTGCCATATTCTAAGTCATAGGACTGAGAAATGGTTTTCGCCGGTAGTTTCCCAGGTTTACGAATAGGGACAAATCCTACGTCTAGCGCTTTGGCAATAAGCATCCCCAAGAGGAAACCTCGAGATTCTATGCCTACGACTTTATCGATAGGTTGACCTTCAAGGCCTTTTATGATTTCTGAAACGGCAAAAGAGCACGCAGTGGGGTCGAGGAGTAGGGGTGTGATGTCTTTATAAGAGATGCCTTCCTTAGGGAAATCTTCTATAGTTCTAATATAATTTTTAAGTTCCATGATATTTACTTTATAATGTTTGGTAAAAGTATAAAAATAAATATATTTGCAAACTCAAAACAGGCCACGTGGCGCAACTGAATAGCGCATCTGATTACGGCTCAGAAGGCTGCAGGTTTGAATCCTGCCGTGGTCACTTATTTACTACCTAAACCCCTCATAATGAGGGGTTTTTTATTTTATGTGGCGCCCGATTTAAAAACTTAATCTTTTCGTTAACCTCTCTCTTACCTTTTGCAAACGTTCAACATAAGGAATAATGGTTGGTGAATTTTTACATTCGATAATCAGAAAGTGGGATTCTATCATATTTTTTAAATCTAGAATTTTTTCTCCTGAATTTAATATCATCGTATTTTTAGAAAGATTCTTTCCTTCAAAATAATGCATGAGGTCCATTATCTCCTTTTGACTTATGTAAGAGGGTTCACTTTCCTCTTCTAAAGAAGTAACAAACAAATCCCATTCCTTAGCTTCTAGTTCAGGGTCGTATAAGTCAGAATTGAACTCTTTCCAATCCTTCTGGATCAAATAATCTGCTAAATCATTCCCATCGTTTCTCTCTTCTTCTGTGGATACATGTTCTAGGTAATCATATACTTTAAAGGTTGTATCTGTTAATCGTTCTTCAAAATCCTTTGCTCTATTCGACCAAAGATCAAAAGCCTTGCTTTCTTTGGATAAGTCTGGAAACAAAATAACATCTCTTCCTTCTAAGATCTTACACTTTTCAAATTTCAGACTTGAAAGATTATACACAGCTAACCAAATCAAGTCTGAAGGAGTTTTAGGTAAACCAAAATACAAAGCTCCGTATATAGCTGTTTTTGGAGCTTCAACTAAAGCTATAGGATTATTTTTAAAATCTTTGAGTAGATGTTCACCAAAAAGGCTACTTATAAATCTTTTTTAAGAGCTTCAAAATCCTTTAAAGAGAGAAGTGATGATAAATATGCTAAACCAGTTAAAACCACCTTAAATAAGGATAATCGAAGTGATTATTTTAAAAGATAGAAAGAGAAAAACCTGATTCAACTCTGAATGATTATTACAGGTCTAAAAAGAATTGAATCTATTTATTTTAAAATTAGTTGAGGATCCTTTTTGTATTTAGCCTGTAAACCCTACTAAAGATATCATAATGTCAGTTTAGGAAAGAATTATATTTTGGAACGGAATTTGTTAATTTATTTTAAAAGTCATTAATATTATAACTAACTTCTTGTCGATTAAATATCTTAAATAGTCATTACCTTTGATGGAATATTTACTGAACTAAGTAAGAAATTAGAACTGTAAGAGCAACAAATATTCCAACTCCAATTGTACAAAATGGATTAATTCAACAATCGTTGATTTGGTAAAAAATGTTTTTTATGTGGGAGTTGCTTTATAACATTATAAAAAATCTAAAATCCAAATTAAAAATGGAAACTTCAGAGAATACAAGTGATATAAATCAAAATGTTAAGAACTATTTGAATGATTATATTAAAATGGAAAATCCACAATACGCTGTAATGATTACAGGTAAATGGGGGTGTGGTAAAACATTTTTCGTCAAAGACGAACTCGAAACATGGATAAATAGAGATAAAATAAGTGATGATGAGTTAAAACGAAATCCTATTTATATAAGCGTTTATGGAATAAGCAATATCAAGCAACTTGTTCAAAAAATAAAAGAAAAAATTTCACCATTATTATATTCTAAAAGTGCTGAAATTCTAAAGAAAATTGGAGCAGGTATTATAAAAACTGCTATAAAAGTAGATTTTAATTCTAATGATGAAGGTACTTATTCTTTACAATCAGAGTTAGATTTAATAAGTATATTTAAAAGTAACGATGCAAATATAAAAGGCAAAAAGGTATTTATTTTTGATGATTTAGAACGTTCTGAAATTCCATTAAATCAATTATTTGGTTTTATTAATGAATTCGTTGAACACCATCAATGCAAAGTGATTTTGGTATGTGATGAAGAAAAACTGATTGATCAAAACTTGGCTAAATCTATAAAAGATAATCAGGAAGAGGAAAAAGAGGAAAAGACACCTTATAGATTAGCATACAAAGACTTCAAGGAAAAATTAGTAGGCCAAACCTTAAGTATAGAAGCTGATTATGAACTTGCTGTTGCAACTTTCATAGATAAGAAAGCAGATAAACAAAAGATTTTTTTTAATGAAAATATAGAACTGATTTTAAAAATTTTTAAAGCATCAAAAACTGATAACTTAAGAATTTTACGCCAATTTTTTTCTGATTTTGAGCGCTTCATACAACCTATTGATAATGAATATGGACGGGATAAAGAAATTAATAGTTTGAAGGTTCCTGTGATGGTTAACTTTCTAATCCTGTATTTGGAGTATAAGTCTGGAAATGATAAAGTTGAAGAACTTTCATCTTATATTGGTGTTATAGCAACTGGTTTTTATTTTTCTTTAATAGATAGAAAAGTACCAGATTATGAAATTAATTTTGATACTAATTACGGGCAAATTATCAGAAACTTTAATCTAAATCTCACTACAATTATCCCAGACTACCTAATATTCTCAGATTTCATAAATAAAGGTAAAAATGATTATCTAGACTCTGATGTAACAAAACTAGTTGAAGAGGTATTAAACAATAAAAAAGATGAAATACCAAGTTGGAGAAAACTATATAAATGGGGTAAACTTGACAATACAGAATTTACGAGTTTACTTGATTTAGAATTTAAAAAATTTGTAGAAGAGCAGATTGATAATATTGGAGTTTTAACTCACTTGTTCTACATATTTCATAATTTAAAAAAACATCAAATCTTTGATAAAGAAAATGATATTAATACGTCGTACATTAAAAATATTGAAATAATATTGAATAATTCGAATGATTTTGAACCTCAAATTAAAGAGTTTGCATTTAACTTAAATTATCAAAATCGTGATCTTGAAATAGATAATATTAAAGATGTAGAGGGAGTAATTAGAAAAGTTAATAAACTCATCAGTAAACACGAATTTAAAATAGTTCAAAAAAAAATAATAGAAATAGTAGAAAGTCTTTGTGATGGAAATATTGATAAACTAGAAGAAGATCTGCAAACTAGACAAGCCTTTGGAAGTAAAGTTTATTGGTCGCATAATATTTTTGATGGAGTTGATCCAGATAAACTTTACAACAAGTTTTTTTTGATAGGTATAGATAGTCAATTAAATTTTTTGGAAATGCTTAAACATAAACGTTATAAAAGCGCTGAATACATAGGAACTGAAAAAGAATTTCTACAAAACTTTAATATTAAATTAATTGAGCGATTAAAAGAAGTTGAGCTTGTTGAAAAAGTAAGACTTAAAAAATATGTAGAAATACTAAATGAAATTATTACACTTTAGATCATAAAGAAATTAGAAGGAAAAGAGTAATCTTTCTATAATAAAATTGATGGAGGCGTGATGACCAACAACCCTACTTAATTAGGTGATATTGAAACCTTAAAAGCTTTAGGTAAAATATTTAAAGATTTATAAACTCTATCTTTAGGTACTGGATATAAAAAATATACCGAAGGAGATTCTAAAAGGAAAAAATGATGATTATTTTATTGGATGCGTATGAATGGAAGAAAAACACAACAAAGAATCACAAATGTGAATCCATGAGCTTAGAATACTAGTGTTTCACATTAAAGTAGAAAAGAGTTGTTTTTTACCTCAGTTCTTTGTTAGCCTCTCTATTTATTTTTCATATCTATTATACCAATCACTTACAAAACAACAAAGTGAAAGTGCTTTTAAGCTATTCTTTTCCGTAATCAGTCGATTTTCCATGCATAACAGAGTGTCTGTTTAGGTTGCTAAAATATTTTGATTTATTAATCTTAATCGATGGAACATTTAAAGAACTATCGTCTTTTAAAATTTTCACAAAGCTTGGGTTTTTTTTATTGTCCAAGTGTTTATCTAAATTCTTTCTATTATGAAAAATCTTCCCATCTATAATTCCATCTCCTTGAGACAAAAATAAAATTGTAGAAGAATAGAACATATTAGACTTATGAGCTTTAAATGCCTCTTCAATTATGGATTTTCTATCTGAGTGTTTTGTAATTAACCGCTCTTCGATTTCTTGTAAATTATCTTTAAAGAAATTCATCAAAATAGTTTCTGCTTCTTCTGTTTTTCCTGATTTAATTAATTCAATTACTTCAGATATTTTTTTCATTTTCATCTGGGCAGAAATATACCAACCATAGTTTAATAATGTCCTAGTATTTTTCTCGATAGAATTATTTTTAATACCGAATACTTTTGATAGAATTGGCGTTATATCAACATTTTTTTCTAATTCCTCTAATAGTTTTTTTGTGGTGGTTTTGACTCTTTTCATTTTATCAAATGTAGTTTTTTGGTATTGTTGCAACGTTTTCAGCTTCGAGAAGTTGGCGATTTTCACCATAAATGTTTATGCTAAGAACCAATGTTTGATTAACCACAAATGAGTCTGCGGAGCACTGAATCGCCAATTTTTTCTAGCTGCTGTTAGCTGCTAGTGTTCTATTTCTTTCCATATTTTCTAAATGCTGCAATGAATTGGTAAATTAAAAAACCTACGAGGATTTTATTTATGTAGTCAATTGTCACGCTTAGTCCACTAAGCTCTGTCTTTTTGACTAAAAAATCGGTTCTGTGAGTGATATCGAGAAATGCAAAATAATAACCTATTAAGTCATAGTCAATTTGGTTGCTATCGAACATTCTTCCTAAAGTCCATAGATACAAAATGTAAAAAATTACAGAGAGAATTATGGTTGCGAAAAACGGTTCTTTGATTGATAGTCCATGATTATTTGAAAGACTATTAATTTTTAAAATTAGTCTGTCCCAAAAAGGAAGATTTGCAATTTTCCGTAAAGCTTCATTTGAAACTGCTTGGAGTTTTTGAGACTCATAAAAATTACCTGATGATTCTAATAGCTTCTTTAGTTGCAGGAAGGTTTCATATCTTGTTTTATAATAGTTATCATCAAGTTTGTCAGGGTAATGAATATTCTCTACAGTTTTGAATTTGTCAAACCCTTTATAATTGTCGGGAAACTCACAAGATGTGATTGATGTTTGTCCGAACTTGTTTCTGTAAAATGAAATGATTGAAAAGTCGTTAAAGGAAATATTGTCAAACCATACATTGTCAAGGTTTGATTTATGAATTTCAAATTTCTTGTCGGTCAATTCATTTCTAAATGGTTTTATGTTGTAAAAATTAGAACCAAGTTGAGTTGAAAAATTATGGATATTAACTTCGAATCAATAGTTCTTTATTTATAGTTAAATATTTCGTATATTTATAGATGGAAAAAATAGACTTAAGGAGTGTTTCTGATCAGGAAAGAGGTATAATTCGAAGGGATGCTGTAAAAATGATAAAACGTGGAGATAAAAAAAAAGACATAGCTCTGTTTTACGGTGTTCATGTAAATACTGTTAGAGATTGGTGGAAGCTTTACAATAAAGAAGGTCATAAATCTTTGTCATATCAAAAACGAGGAGTCAAATCAGAAGATCGAAAACTACTCAATAAAGATCAAGAAGCTGCAATCCAAAAAATGATTATTGATGTAATGCCCGATCAACTAAAGTTAGATTATGCTTTGTGGACTACAAGGGCAGTAAGGGATTTGATAGCAAGAGAGTTTAGTATTACAATCGGAAGAAGAGCTGTCGGTAATTATCTCAACGCTTGGGGATTCACGCCTCAAAAGCCAAAAAAGAGAGCTTATGAACAATGTTCCAAAAAAGTTCAAAAATGGTTAGACGAAGAATATCCAGCAATAAAAGAGAAGGCAAAACAAGAGAAGGCAACTATTCATTGGGGGGATGAAACGGGTGTAAAAAACAATAATCATCATGGACGTTCCTATGCTCCAAAAGGAAAAACTCCTGTTAAAAAACATATGTCGAAGCGGTTTTCAATCAACATGATTTCTACAGTTACAAATCAGGGTTTAATTCAGTTTATGATATATAAAGAAAATATGAACTCAGATGTATTTATTCAATTTTTAGAACAGCTCATCAAATCGCAAGAAACCAAAGTATTCTTAATCCTTGATAATTTACGAGTCCATCATAGTAAAGTTGTAAAGAAATGGGCGGAAGAAAATGGCGAAACCATAGAACTATTTTACCTGCCATCATACTCACCTGAGCGAAACCCAGATGAATATCTGAATTGCGATTTAAAGTATGGACTCTCGGATAAACCGGCACCAAAAACACAAGAAAAAATGAAAGAAAATTTAGAGAATCATATGAAAATGCTTCAAAATGATAGCGAAAGGGTAGCAAAATATTTTAAACATGAGAGCATCAAATATGCTGCATAAAATTAAAGATCTTTAAGTGCGAGGTTAATATACCAGTTGTCAATTTTTGAACTTTCTACAATGAGTTCACCAGTTGAATAACCTTTTATTGATAAAGCAGATAATTTTGCATTTACGATTTTTGTAAGTCTATGCTTAATGTTCGCAGAATATTGGAGGCATAGACTGATTTTGAATTTTTCCTTTTCCTCATCGGTAAAATAGTAACCTATTTTATTTTTAACTTCATTGGAATATGGTCTTTTATAGATTCCTCTCATTTCAGTAGCATTTTCATTGAGGCTAAAAACAATATTCTTGGTGTCGTATATATAGTATGAGTGTTTATCCTCTAAAAGAGTTTTAAGGTCTGTATTGATGCTCTTTAAAAGCTTTTTCCACCTGATGGGAAAAATATTGTCTTCGGTACATGAAACAACAGCGTTCTTAAGGTTCAACAGGAAAAGTGAGTTGTTTAGCAAGCAGTTGTTAACTGTCACGCTTTGCAAATTACTATTCCTTATTCGTCCTTGTAATATTGAGCTACCAAAAAATAATGAAAAGTTAGTTGTAGTAAAAGTCTCTACATTAATTTGTGCTATGAAGCAACTAATAAATTGAATACTGATGCCTTTAAAATTAATTGTTTCATTGTTTTCAATTTCCAGATTTCTAAATTTACAGTTGATAAATGAAAAAGTAATTTTTCCGTTTTGAAATTGAATACCATTAAAATCGGATTTCCTAATTACAATTTTAGTGTTAATAGGGTAGTTATTATTTTCAATAATTGAATATGGTGTCAAGTATATTGTATTCATTTATTTCTTCATTGTCGTTTTGTCGTAGGTCGTCCGCTACACTTACAGCTAACAAAACAAGTTGTGTTATTTCTATTTTATTTATAGTATGAATTTAGTATTTTTTTATTGTCTTAAAAGTCATGGTATTAAAAATATAATTTAATAAACGGTGGAGTCTCGGAGCTATCTAATGGCCTACAATGGCTCTACAATTACCTTCGTCTGAGAAGCCAATGGTTAATCATATTTTTTAATAAATTATAGACTACTGGAAAAAAGCATGACCTTTAATTTTACTAAAGCGGTCCCTCGATGTTGATTTTATATAAATAAAAAATGCTTTTTCTGTTTTATGACCAGAGATAGACATAATATCTATGGGTTGCATTCCTCCGTTGAAAGCATTGGTGCAAAAGCTTCTTCTAGCTGTATGGCTTGCAACTCTTTGGTACTTTGGCATGCTAGTCAAAGAAGTTTCTCCCCCTTCTATAATTTTCATTTTAACGGCTTCGTTAAGTCCTGCTGCTTTGCAAACTTTTTTGATATATAGATTGATCCTGGAATCGGAAACTTTAGGGGGGAAATTATTATCGTATTTATCAAGAATCTTCTGAAGATCCCTTTTAATCGGAATTTCAATTCTTTTTTCAGTCTTTTTAGTCTCAATTGCAATAGCGGTCATCGTTATGTCACCTTCTTTAAACTCCAAAATGTTTTTTTGAGTTAGTTTCAATATCTATAAAATACTTTAAGAATAAACTTATTTAAAACAGAGACTTCAATCTATTGAAATTTGAAACCTGGACTACTAAAATGTTGTGGTAGTTAAACTAAATTTTAAATACCTAAAACTCAAAACCACATGAAGATGTGATTGACTCGTAATGGAATGTTAAATACTTTGCAGTTGTTTAATTATCAAAATAAAAATTAAATTATGAATCAGCTGTTTATTATTTTATTGGTGTTACCGCTAATGGCGATGTCACAAACTTTTGAAAAGAAAATGTTTTCCATGACCGAATTTACGGTCAAACAGGGACACACTGCTCAATTTATGGAGGGCGTTAAAAAATGGAAAGAGTGCTACAACGAAAATGAAGGAACTAATTCTTGGGGTTTTTGGTCAAGAGTTCAAGGCGAGAATAACGTGTACGGTGTAACTGGTTACATGCCAAACTGGGCTGATATGGACAAAGAGGATATGGCTGGTAAGTCCTGTAGAATGTTAGCAATGACCTTTATAGTGCCTCACGTTGAAAAATCGCATTACTCCATTTCTAAAACTTTACCAGATTGGAGTAAAAAAACTTTAGCTACAGACGTTAAGCTGGTTTGGGCCACTTATTTTAAAGTTAAAAATGGAGCTTTATTTTCTGAGATCATAAAAGAGGTAACAACTACTATTGCTGCAGAAGAAGGTGAGGCTAGAGGTTACTGGTACTCTTTTATGGGTGGAGGTGAAGATGATCCTAATTATATGGTAACTGATTTGTTTAGCAGTTATGCAGCCATAGATGAAGATGATAAAAAAGATGGCCCCTTTGCCTTATACAAAAAAGTCCACGGCGATAAAAAAGCCAAACAAATGATGGAAAAATGGAGTATGGCTATTGGTAGCTCTTGGTCTTATATCTGGGAATTCAACGAAGAGTTATCTAATTAATTTTTTATGTTTTTTTTGATTTGTTTAAACCCGGAGACATAGTAAAGATTTATCCGGGTTTTTAATCCTTAAGTATTCTATTTTACAAAAAAAACCTGTTTATCAATCAACTTTAAAATTTTTAACTCACTTAATACATACTAACATGAAAAATTTATTTTTTGTAGCTCTCTCAATAATGCTATTTACAGCCTGTAATCAGGAAAAGAGATACACACAGCAATCCACTGAAATTGAGTCTTATAAAAAGGTGATTAAAAATTATGTTGCTCAAGACTGGAAAAGCTTTGCCACTCACTACGCCGATACTACTATTATATTTAACAATGCCACCAAAGACAAGGGGCAAACTTTATCGGAAGCTATAGCGTCAAATAAAGCAGGTGCAGAACTTTTCAACAGCTGGAGTTTTATCGAAGATGAAGGCGATTATGAAATGGTTATCACCGATGATAACGAAATTTGGGTAAACTTCTGGGGTTTATGGAAAGGGAATTTGAAGGCTAATAATAAAGCCTATGAGATTCCATGCCATATGACAGCACGATTTGTCGATGGTAAAATTGTGAGAGAAAATGGCTATTGGAATACTTCAGAAATTCTTTTAGACATGCAGGAAATGGAGAGAATAGCGACTACTAAAATAGACAGTTTAACGTCTGAATGAGATAAATGTCCGCATCAGACTATTTTGTAACCACTAATCTATCATGAATAAAATAGCGCTTAAAAAAGTAAAATTTAATACGTTCTAAAAATTCGGTGCTTTGTTATTTATCGTTTTCAGCTTTTAGTAGAGTTGGCTGTATTTTCAAGATGTTTGTTATTCCTATCCTAGCTGATTTTTGTGGTGATGAAAAAATGTTGAATACCTATTTGGTAATAGCATCTATTTTAATAACTGAATCTTTTTTGTACAAGATTTATGGCCATGCGATCGACTAATAAATGCATTCATCCTGTTTTATTATTTGTTCAGCACTTTGACGGTAATAGGTCTATGCGCCACGTTTATAAAACTATGCTGGTTGACGATTGCAGCTTCACAATTCATACTATTTGTGGTGCTATCAAATGTTGGAAGAGCAGCAGGATCTGGTTGAGTTGGCAACCAAAAAAAATCAATATGCTGGATTATGTTTTGCCATTACACCATTACTTTCAATACCTTTTTAAAAGGATGATTAATTTCAAAAAAAACGAACTCGCTAATTCAAAATTTAAAATGGATTACTGTTTATGACACTACCATTTATACCAAAGTTGGTTCGAGTTTAAAATAACAAAGACTATAAATCTACAATAATGAAAACAAAATTCCTTTCGATTTCAATCCTAACACTAATTTTGTCTTTTTCTGTAATCAGTTGCAAAGTAAAGACTACACTAGCCTACGATAATAGTAGTCCTGAAACACCCGACTATTTTCTGTTAAGACCAGAGGTCGAAAAAGCCTACGGCTATTCACATGCTGTAAAAATTGGAAATCATATCAAAATTTCTGGTGCTGTAAGTATGGATGATGAAGGAAACCCAACTGCTGAAGGGGATTTTGAACAGCAGATGAAAAACTGCTATGCAGATTTAGATAAAATACTAAAACATTTCAATTGCACTTTCGATGATGTGGTTAAAGAAGATGTCTTTACTACCAACATGTCTTTATTTTTGGAACACGCTGCCTACCGAACTGAAATTTATAAAAACCATTTCCCAACTGGCTCGTGGTTGGGTGTCAAAGAACTAGCACTCCCTGAATTTATGATTGAAATTGAATTGGAAGTGTATAAAGCTGAATAAGTGTCAAAATAACTTAAAGTATGGATTTACAGCTTAAAGGAAAAAATGCCATCATCACTGGGGGTAGCAAAGGCATAGGAAAAAGCATCGCCTTACATCTTGCCGAAGAAGGTGTGAATATCGCCATTTGTGCACGTGGCAAAGAGGCCCTCCAAAAAACAAAAAATGAACTTCTTGAAAAAGGAGTAAAAGTTTTTACACAGACATGTGATGTTGGTGATTCAGAACAATTCAATTTATTCCTTACCGCTGTAAAGAATGAATTTGGCAGTGTAGATATTCTGGTCAATAATGCCTCGGCGCTCACTATGGGTGATGAATATCAAGATTGGGAAGCATCACTACAAATTGACTTGATGGCAAGCGTAAGGGCGACAAAAAAAGTAGTGCCTTGGATGAGTGAATCGGGTAGTGGTAACATTTTATTTATTTCATCTGTCTCTGGTTTAGAGTCTGGATCTCCGCCGGCGTATGCCGCAGCAAAAGCAGCGCTTATAAGTTATTCAAAAACAATGGCTGTTCAGTTGGCTCCACAACACATTCGAGTCAACACCATTGCGCCAGGTGCAATTGAATTTGAAGGTGGGCTTTGGGAAATGATTAAAGAAAATAACCGCCCATTTTACGATATGGCAATCGATGCCAGTCCTTTAGGTAGATTAGGAACCCCAGATGAAATCGCAAAAGTTGCCACCTTTTTAGTTTCGTCCTGTGCCAGTTTGGTTACTGGAACATGCCTAGCTATCGATGGTGGATCACATAAATCGAATTTGTAAATCATAGTCATATTAAAAACTGTAGTATGAAAACAATTAAAATACAATTAGCAACACTATTCATGGTACTGTTTAATGTTATTGCATACGGCCAAGAAAACACAGACCATCAAAACGCAGTCATTATAGACAGTCTCTACAAAGCCTTTTCAGTAGGAGATGTGCCTTCGGTTCTGGGTTTAATGGATGCCGAAATTGTTTGGAACGAAGCCGAAGGAAACGCCTATGCCGATGGTAACCCATACATTGGCCCAGAGGCGGTTTTAAATGGTGTTTTCGCAAGAATTCTTGCAGAGCATGACTACTTTACTTTAGAGGACATTGAGTTGCACGATATGATCAATAACAAAGTGCTAGCCACTTTACGCTACAATGCCAAACACAAGGAAACAGGTAAAACATACAACGCGCAAGCCGCTCATTTGTGGACTTTAAAAGCTGGTAAAATCACAGCCTTTCAACAGTATGTAGATACCAAGAAGCTGGCTGATGCCGCAACAAATTAAATTTTAAACTAAAAACATTAAACATGAAAAAAATATTGATCACCGGTTGTAGTACCGGATTCGGATTTGAAGCTGCCAAATATTTGGCTAAAAAAGGACACCAAGTTTACGCTACTATGCGAAACCTAAACACCTCAAATGCTGAGGCAGGAGAAACTTTAAAAGATTTTGCAAAGACAAACACCCTTAAAATTGATGTGGTTGAACTTGACGTAACTTCAGATGAAAGTGTCTCTAAAGCCATGAGCAACATACCAACGGTAGATGTCCTCATCAACAATGCAGGACGTGGTTTTGGCGGTCCTCTAGAAAGTTTTACCTCAGCAGAATGTCTAGCACAATTGGATTTAAATGTAGTAGGCAATGTTAGAATGATCAAAGCTGTGTTGCCAGGAATGCGTGCCCAAAAATCGGGCTTAATCATTCAATTGAGTTCCGTTGCCGGTCGTTTGGCTGTTCCTGGTTTTGGCATTTACCATGCTAGTAAATGGGCTGTTGAAGCTTTAAGTGAATCCTTACGATGTGAGCTTGGACCTTTAGGAATTGACGTGGCCATGGTGCAACCTGGACCATTTTCAACCAATTTTTTACCAGGTCTAGTCTTGGCGACTAATGAAGAAGTGGCTAAAGCTTATGAGCATGTGAACGCTTTTAGCGAAGGTTTTGCAACCAATGCTCAAGCCGCTTTTGCAGATGAAAATGCCCCAACCGATCCGATGATTGTTGTTAAAACCTTTGAAAGACTTATCGATACCCCAGAAGGCAAAAGACCCTTAAGAACCATTGCAGGTATGGACTTTGGAGTACAAGCCATCAACGATGCCATGGAACCTTTTAGAATAGGTGTTTTAGAAAGTTTTCAAATTACCGATTGGGATGGTGTAAAAGCATAATTATTAAATCGAATTAAGCATGAAAACAAAAATCATTTTAACCCTAGTTATTTTATTCTTCATCTTGAGTTGTGTTGAAAAACCCAAAAATTCAGTAGAACCTCAATCCACTAAAAAATCTAGCTATTTTGATTATTCCAATAGCGATGACCAAGTTACAGGTGGCATCAACATGATTCCTATAGACACCAAAAAAGGCACCTTCAACGTTTATACCAAACGCATGGGTAACAATCCCAAAATGCGTGTTTTATTGTTACATGGTGGCCCAGGAGGAACTCACGAAGCCTTTGAAAATTTTGATGGCTACCTACCAAACGAGGAAATTGAATATATCTATTATGACCAACTAGATTCCTATTACAGCGATAAACCCAACGACCCTTCGCTTTGGACCACAGAACATTTTGTTGAAGAGGTAGAGCAAGTGCGGAAAGCCTTAAACCTTAACAAAGACAATTTTTACCTACTCGGTCAGTCTTGGGGTGGCATATTAGCTATGGAATACGCTCTAAAATATCAGGACAATTTAAAAGGGCTTATCATTTCTAATATGGTGGCTAGTGTTGCTGAATATAACAAATATGCCCAAGAAGTTTTAGGACCACAATTACCGGAAGAAGTGTTGAAAGAAATCAAAGCTATTGAAGCCATTAAAGACTATGCCAACCCCCGATACGAAGAGCTATTGATGACTCATTATTATACGGAGCATATTTTACGCAAACCTTTAGAGGAATGGCCAAAATCCATCCACCTCATGTTCGAACATCTTAATCCAAATATTTACATCTATATGCAAGGCCCAAGCGAATTTGGTATTACCGATGAAGCAACATTGAGTGATTGGGATGTTTCCGATAGACTCAAAGAAATAAAAGTCCCAACCTTAATGCTCGGTGCAACGTACGACACTATGGATCCAAAATATATGGAATGGATGGCCACTGAAGTCCAAAATGGACGAAGTGTGACCACCAACGGATCACATGTCTCACAATTTGACGACCCAGAAACTTATTTTACTGGATTGATACAGTTTATCAAAGACGTAGATAATGGATCATTTTAAGATTTGAATAGATAACTCAATTACAACCAACTCATATGAATCTTAAAAAATCTTTAGTCATTGCCGTTTCTTTAAGTATATTAAGCATAGCAGCATGGGAAATCTATTGGCGTTCTCAAGGCTATTTCCCAGATTTAGACGACGATAAATACCTTTGGGCAAAAACACGAGCCAATGTGGACAAGGCAACTGGAGATGATGTAGTACTTATAGGGTCTTCCAGAGTGCTCTTCAATATTCAGCTTGGTCAATGGGAAACATCAACTGGTATCAAGCCTATTCAATTAGCAAATGCAGGCGCTACCCCGTTGCCAGTATTTCATGATATTGTTGAAAATACTAACTTTAAAGGAACTGTAATCGTTGGTGTAACACCACCTTTATTTTTTTCAACCACTTTTGAACAAGCCCCACCTTGGAGCAGAGCATCCTCGTTATCAGTATTTTATAAAAATCGTACTTATGCACAACGCCTTAATCATAGCTTGTCTATTCCAATTCAAAATTGTTTAGCCTTTGTATCTAATGACGACGAAGCTTGGTTTGATGACATTAATCTAAAAGCTATACTCAAAACTATTCAACTGCCATCTCGAACAGAAAAACTTCCAGAATCTCCATTTAGAAGATTCCAAGATATAGATATCAACAGAAATGTTAGAATGAAAGAACGAATGTTGAGTGATACGGCCTTTGCAAATTCTATTAAAACAGTTTGGAAGACTATGTTATCTGGAGATATGCCACCACCAGAAAAAGAAGCAACAATCGAATACTTCCTGAAAGATGCTGAAAAGTTCACCTCTAGAGGAGGAAAAATCATCTTGTTACGAAGCCCTTCGGATGGTTTTTTTAAAGAACTAGAAAGCAAGGGTTTGCCGCGATCAGAATTTTGGGACGAATTGGTTACAAAAGCAAATGTTCCCGCTTATCATTACCAAGATTATGAAAGTTTAAGCGCATTTAAAACCATAGAATGGTCTCATTTATCGGCTAAAGATGCAGATCAATTTACAGAAAATTTTGTAAAAATTCTTCTAGAGGATGGACTTATCACTAACATTAAAACCAACTAATTATGTTATTTAATTCATTGAGTTTTGTTGTGTTTTTGGTGATAGTTTTGGCACTTTATTATTCAAAATTCTTCAGCTGGACAAGTAAAAAAAGAATGCTGCTTTTAGCTAGTTATTTGTTTTACGGCCTTTGGAATCCACCTTTGGTGATTTTATTGTGGATATCAACACTTGTAGACTGGACTGCTGGAAAAAAATTAGCTATAGAAGAAAATCAACGTAAAAGAAAACTTTGGTTATTGCTAAGTTTAATTGTTAATCTCGGTTTTTTAGCTTTTTTTAAATACAGAGATTTTCTGTTAGATAATTTTACAAGTGTTGTAAATGCATATGGTTATGGCTATGAAGCGCAACCTATGGATATTATTTTGCCTATGGGTATTTCGTTTTACACCTTTCAAACCATGTCTTATACCATAGATATTTATAAACGTCAAATAAAACCTGCCCATACTTTTTTGGATTTTGCACTTTACGTCACCTTCTTTCCACAACTTGTTGCAGGGCCAATTGTAAGAGCCAAAGATCTGATTACCCAATTTTACGAAGAAAAAAGAGCTACTTTTAATCAATTTGCTTGGGGAACTTTCCTACTGACTATTGGCTTGTTTCAAAAAATAGTCTTAGCAGACATTTTATTGGCAGACACGTCTGATAAAGTTTTCGGTTCTCAATCCATCCTTCACGGATTAGACGCTTGGACGGGCACATTGGCATTTTCAGGACAAATATTTTTCGATTTCGCAGGGTATTCTACGTGTGCTATTGGTATAGCCTTAATGTTGGGTATTGTGTTACCAGACAACTTCAAATATCCTTATGCATCCATTGGGTTTTCAGATTTTTGGAGACGTTGGCACATTACACTTTCCACTTGGTTAAGAGATTATATTTACATTCCGTTGGGTGGTAATCGTTATGGTATCACCAGAATGTATGCTGCTTTAATTATCACAATGCTATTAGGTGGTTTATGGCATGGTGCCGCTTGGACATTTGTCGTTTGGGGTGCTTTACACGGTTTTTATCTTGTTATTGAAAGAATACTAAGGTCTAAAATTCATATAAAAATTAATGTATTTAACGGGGTTTTGCTTGCATTGCTTACCTATATTATGGTCAATTTTACGTGGGTATTTTTTAGAGCACGAGAGTTTTCAACTGCCAAAAACATGATTACCTCTATGTTATTTATGAATAGTGAAGGCGAAAAAATCATTGAAACTTTTGACGTAACAAAAGTGCTTTTGCTAGTAGGCATCTTGTTTATATGCCATTGGCTGATGAGAAACACCTCAATGAAAGACGTTTCCCTAAAAGTACATCCCTGGATTTTGGGGGTTATTTGGGCGGTGATTTTGTTCTTAATTATCATTTCGCAAGGAAGCAGTGAGCAGTTTATTTATTTTCAATTTTAATCACTGAGGCTTGCCTAATGCTGTTTTGTCTCGAGGATTCTTTACTAGATTAAATCCTAATTTATGAAAAACCTCACACCTATCTCACTTACAGACCGAGACCGTACAGGCTTTAGCTGTTTTAAGAGGCATATCTCTCTCTTTTTTTTTCACAGCTAATAGTCCTACTCTTTTCGGCTTTGGCTTTTTTTTTGAGGTAGATAGAAGAGTTGAAGGAATTAGTTGGGCTAGTAATGAGGTTGTCAGTTTTCTTTACTACGTGCTTGTAGAGGATAAATTTTATTTTATAATTCTAATAATTTTTTGTGTATTGGTCATGTATTCAAAATGATAATTCAGTTTGTACTTCTCTATGAAAAACTGATATAAGTAAATTTTTAATTAAGAGAATAATAGAAATAGGTGAAGGAATAATGCTTTTGAAGTCCTAAAAAGTAAGTGTACTAGACCTGTAGATCAAATGTAGCAACTATATAAAAGATAACTTGAAATTCTTTTAACAGATCAATTAATGTAAACCTTTGACTACAGCCAATGTGTACGAATATCTGTTAAAAAAGCAGGCATTACAACAATTTTAAGACTGTTTCCAATGTATAACGCATAGATTTGTAGAATAATTAATATAAATTTATAAATAATTAATCATGAAAAAGATTAATTCGCTTATAACAATTATTATTATCGCAATTACTACTGGTGCAATGGCACAAGAAAGTGCAACCGCTAGTTCTTCAGCAACGATTGTTGCTCCAATTGGAATTGCACAAGCTGCCGATATGAATTTTGGAAATGTTGCTGTGAGTTCTGCAGACGGTACTGTAGTTATGACAACAGGTGGTTCTACCAGTCTTACAGGAGGAGTGACCTTACCAAATAACACAGGAACAGTGACCGCTGCCGCCTTTGATGTGACTGGTGAATCAAATTACACGTACAGTATTACGCTACCTAGTGATGCAATTACTCTTGTAGAGGAAGAAGGGTCAGAGGAAATGACCGTTGATACGTTTGAGAGCGATCCTGATACTACAGGAACTTTGACTACAGGAGCACAGACAGTAAACGTGGGTGGTATTCTAAACGTAACAGGTGGACAAACCGCTGGAGTCTATACAAATTCGACTGACTTAACAGTTACGGTTAACTATAACTAAAAAGTTGTTTTATAAAAATGTGCCACAATTTTGTGTGGCACATTTTTTTTTACCAATTCCTACGAGACGCTTTTTATAAGTTTAAAACATCCTTAGATAAACACTAAAATGAGGTTACTATTCACAGTTATTTTCTCGATTATTTTTTTCCTCAATTCCGTTGCTCAGGGAGACTTGATGATTTTTCCAAAACGTCTTGTTTTTGAAGGCACTCAAAAAAGAGCTCAGACCCTCTATTTAAGTAACAACGGCAATGAGATAGAAACCTATAGAGTATCTTATCTGGAGATTCGTATGGGTTCTAAAGGTCAATTTGAAACCATCAAATTACCAGATCCTGGTCAGAGATTTGCTTCACCCTATTTGAGGTTTTATCCTCGTACCATTACCCTTGCTCCCAATGAGGCACAAGTAGTAAAGGTACAGCTCACCAAAACTAATGAGCTTAAACCTGGAGAATACCGTTCCCATTTATATTTTAGGGCAGTTCCAGAAACTAAGAGTGACCAAAAAAACAAAGAAACCAATGACAAAAAGGGGTTTGATATTAGTTTGACTCCAGTATATGGAGTTAGTATTGCAAATATTATCCAAATTGGAGAGCCTGAGGTTGATGTATCCTTATCTGATCTGAATTTTGAAGTCTTAAAGAACAACGTCCCAATTATTTCTATGAATTTTAATCGCCAGGGAAAATACTCAGTCTACGGTAATTTTAGAGTTTACCATACCTCCAAAAAAGGGAAAGAAACAGAGGTGGCCGTAATGAAAGGATTTGCAGTTTATGTTCCAAGTGCTACAAGAAAGGTTCGTGTTAAACTTAATACTAGCAAAGATGTGGATTACAGTTCAGGACTATTGAAAGTCATTCATACCTCGCATGCAGAGGGGGAAATCTACGCTACAGAATTATTGAACTTAAAGAGTTCATAAAATTTCACGATTTGAACCTATTGAAGTCCCTGATACTTGCTTTACTATTTCTTGTCTGCTCGACAGTGCGCTCACAAAACATTTATATAACTGTAGAACAGAACTTAGTTTTTGGAAATTTTTACCTTTCCAACGGAACTGATAGTGGAACTGTATCTCTTTCCAATAAAGGAGAATGGAGTTCTTCAAGAAATATTCATCAGTTACTATCAAATCATCAGCCAGCGGTTTTTAATATTTCAACAAAAAGTAAAACCCCTGTTAATGTTAGAGTAGAAGTTATGACAGGTACTTTGAGTAACGAAAATGGATACACTATTTCTCTTAATCCACAAGATTCTGGAATCCAGTTTTACAAAGTTCAGAAAGGGCTTCCTGTAACTATCTCTAGAGGTGCAAATCTAGAGGTCACACCAAAAAATAAAAACTATCGGGGAGATTATCAAGGAAATATTTCTATCACTGCTACTGTCCATATGGAGTAGGTGTAAAAGAATGCATTCTAAAAAGCAATCACCCACATGCTTCTTGCTATCAAAAGGAGTTTTACTTCTTATTTTCCCACTTTTTTTACTAAATATCAACGAAGTCAATGCTTCTCAAGACCCAGTCTGTGATGAAGTATCCATCTCCTTTCACGTTGACGAAATCGGTACCACAGAAATTAATTCCGTTATATGCGGCGGTGACATTTATTTATCTGTTTCTGAAATTTTTGATTATCTAAAAATACAAAATGTTTCTACGAGTGACTTTAAGTTAACAGAGGGTTTTTTTATAAATCAAGAAAACACATATGCGATTAACCAACCTCTCCATCATATCATCTATAAGGGTAAGAAGATTCAGCTAAAAGAAAATGACCTTATCTACACAACAAACAATCTGTATTTAAAAGAAGATTACTTTGGTTCAGTTTTTGGCCTTCATTGTGAATTTAACTTCCGAAATCTATCTGTTTCCTGTATATCTGACATAGAATTACCTTCTGTAAAAGCAGCAAGGCGAGAAAGAATGCGGCTAAATATTCAATCCTTACAGAAAAATTTTACCGCAGACACCACAATCGCCAGAGAACGGCCTTTACTAGACCTAGGCGTGGTAACTTGGGATATTAATTCTCAACAACATACAAATGGGTTTCAATTTAATCGGGCCTCTTTGGGACTTGGTGGCCTAATAGGTGGTGGAGAATTTATCGCCAATCTCAACTACAATGACACACAATCACTATCACTCAGAAATCAATTTTACCAATGGCGTTATGTAAATAATGAAAATAATGTATTAAGGCAGGTTACAGTTGGTAAAATCAGAAACCAGTCTATTTCTTCCATTTTCCGTCCGGTGGTTGGTATTCAGCTTTCCAATCGCACTACTTATCTTAGAAATTCATTCGGTACCTATCTGTTAAGTGAATACACAAATCCTAATTGGACAGTAGAAGTTTATATTAATAATGAACTGGTAGATTACACAAAAGCAGATTCTACAGGCTTTTTTTCATTTGATATCCCACTTGTTTATGGAAACACCTCTGTGCGTCTTAAATATTATGGGCCTTGGGGTGAGGAAGAGGTCACCACTAGACATTTAAACATCCCATACAATTTTTTACCTACTGGCAAACTTGAATACAATATTGACGCAGGTGTTATCGAAGACAGCCAAAAAAATATTTTTGCCAAGGCACAATTAAATTATGGACTCTCTTCTAAAATCACTCTAGAGGGTGGCATTGAATTAAATACGGCAATTGAGAAAACCCCTTTAATTCCTTTTGCAAGGACATCTATACGATTACCCTATAACATTATCTTTTCTAGTGAATATTTACATCAAGTAGGCTACAAAGGAAACCTCAGTTACAGATCGGCTTCCAACTTTCAACTGGAATTAAATTATGTCAACTATGATAAAGATCAAGAGGCTGTTCTTTTTAACGGAAGCGAAGAGCGTAGTGTTATTCTTTCCAAGCAGCTGCATTTTGGAAAATTTTCTGGATTTTCACGTTTGGTATGGCGTCAGAATCTTCTTCGTAACATGAGATATACCAATGCAGAATGGCTTTTATCTGGAAGAGCTTTTGGAGTTAATCTAAACCTTATCACCAATGCATATCTAAGCACCTCCTTAAATGAGCCAAGAGTTTTCAGTAGATTATCTACAACTATTAACTTACCAAAAGGCATTGCTTTTTCTCCCGAGATTCAATATGATTATAACGGTGGGAGAGTTAATTCCATCAGAGGAAACTTTAGAAAAAAAATAGGTGAAGATCTTTATGTACAGGCCTCCTGTGATCAAAATTTTAAATTTAATCAGTTTAATCTAAATATTGGTTTAAGTTTTGAATTAGGCTTTGCAAGAGGTAGTTTTTCCACCAACACAAGTAAATCTGGAACTTCCTTTTCTGAAGCATTGGGAGGATCTATGATTTTTGATCCTAGTCAAAAGCGTGTAAAGTTTAATAATAGATCGTCCCTAGGACAAGGCAGTGTAAAATTTATTCCTTTTTTAGACATAAATCAAAATGGAAGAAAAGACGAATCGGAGCCCCAAATAGAAGGTGTCAAGGTGCGTTCTTCTAAAGGTGGAACCAAAGAGGTAACTATTGATGGGTCTACTATTTACCGAGGACTGGAGCCTTTTATAGATCATCATTTTAAACTGAATACGATTAGTTTGGAGCGTATTGACTGGAAACTCAAAAACCAAAGCTTAACTATTTTTGTCAATCCAAATCAATTGAAAGTAATCGAAATTCCTATTGATGTTGTTGGAGAAGTGGCAGGTTACGTGTATAAATCAGGAACAGGTATGGGGAACATAAAAATCATTATCAAGGATCATAAACAGCAAACCATTACACGTTTAATATCTGAGCCCGATGGCTATTTTAGTTTCTTGGGTTTAAAATCTGGAGCATACACTGCACAAGTGGATTCAAATCAACTTAATGAACTTAAATTGGAGAGCACAAAGACTTTTCATAATTTTAATATCGTAAATACCAAGAATGGAGATTATATGGATAATTTGGAATTTGCTCTGCGATCCTTAGGTGAAAATGATATGCCTACAAAATAAAATCTGAAATTATATGAAGGGTCCCCATTTTTGACGAAAAAGTGATGACGGCAGATACTATTCATAAGGGTCTCATGGAAAATTCTTTGCATTAGAAAGTGGTACTATTCAGTGAGAATTGCAGGGGAATGTTTTGAGAAGCTTATAGCACCATTAATCGAACGTTACACCAGCTTGTCTATGGGAAGTAAAAGACCTTAGATTATATTGGGCAATCGGGCCTTATCATTAATTTTTTATCAATCGGCCTTGTAAAAGATCTGCTCAATAACCTGAATGGCTTAATGATTTTTGGTTTTTTCTAAAATGGTTTGTAAATACTTTCAATTAAAGGTTTATACCAAATTAGACCTATAATGACGCAATAAATCGTTTCTTTTTCGCCTGCTTTTCATCAAAAATAATTCAATTTATTCATACGGCATTTAATAACTAAATTGGTATTACTTGTATTCAAAAGATAAACGATGCTCTTAATTTATCCCATAAAAAAAGGCTTGTACATCAGTACAAGCCTTGATCATTAAATTAAAACTAGTTTAGTTTTTAATAACTTTTACTGTTTTAAAGTAGTTGGCTTCATTCTCAATTTTAACAAAGTAAACACCAGTTGCTAATCCTTCAGAAGATATGACAGCTTCGTTAGCATCAACTTTTTGGTCTAATACAAGATTACCCAGTAAATTATAAACTTTTACAGATGAAATATTTACACTTGTTTTAATATTCCAAACATTCCGAGTTGGGTTTGGATATACTGTAAAGTCGGCTTGGCTAAATTGGTTGGTACTTAATGTTGAGTTTTGAGTTAATAGTACATTATCAAGATAAACTATACCATCATTGTCAACACTATCATTAAGTGGACTCATCTTCCATTGGAAGAAAGCTGTCTCAGAAAAACCAAGATCAGTAAAAAATGACATAGGAATTTCAACTTTTACCCAAGTTCCATTAACAACAGGCTCTTGAATACTTATTTGATATTTGTGTTCTGTAATTCCAGCATCATTACTAATCATAACGAAGTCAAATCCTACAACTCCAGCTCCAGCCCAATAATCAAATGATACAAAATCATAAGCAGAAACATCGTCAGGTCCGCCTTCACCTTGTCCCCAACCTGCAACACCAAAATTAAATTTCAATGCTTTATTCATATCATCTGATGGGTCTAGGTCTGGCTCTCCTGCTAAAACTCCAAATGAATAAACGACAGGGAATATAGTAGTAAAACCGTTGGTATCATTATAAATGCTATAAGTTTCATCATCTAGTGCAGTTGGCACTGGAGCCGCTACACTTGGTATAGGATCAACAGGTATAACTATTCCATTAGGACCAGTTATATCATCAAAATAGTAAGTACCTAATTCCCCATTATTAAAGTCTGGAAAAAAAGACATTTTTGGATAGTCATCTGCTAAGTTAGGTCCAAAGTTAATTGAAATTGATTGCCATCCTTGCGCGTTAGAATCAAAAGTTAATTCGACTGCTCCAGGTCCATTTGTAGCACCCTCTAATTTTAATAAATGTGTTCTCAAATCTGGAACGGGAGACCAAAAATCAAATGTAATAGTGTTGGTAGCATCATCAGACAAATCTATATAGGTTGCCATAGTTATTGTAGCTCCGTCAAATGGCTGACCATTTCCTATTAACTCTAAAACCATATTTGAACCATCTGTAGGATCAATTACAACAGAAGTTATTGCACCATTAAAAGGTTCAAAAGTATCGTCCTCGGGAACTTCAAAGTCAAGAGGAAGTGTTTGTGCAAAAACCAGAGTACTGGTTAGCATCATCATAAGTAAAAATGTAATTTTTTTCATTGTTTTTAATTTATAGTTTATAAAATTTAGTTATCCTTAAATATACCTTTATTTTTCTATTAATATCATAATTTAGAGCTTACAAAAAGCATACACTATTTTAGATAATTTATTTAATTTCGAACTTTGTAACTCCCTGCATTTACTCACTTTCAAAAGATAGATTTAAAATTTGTATGGTTTATGTATAGGTAGTAATCGTTTGACTTTAAGGCTATTTAGTATTTAAGTTGTTCGTCCTTATCCCAAATTCCCCAATATGCACCAACATCACCTTCATCACCTACTTTCCAAGACTCATCAAAAGACGAGAAATAGAAGACTTCAATGCCTGCTTTTTTACTCCATAACTGGGTATTTATAAAGTATTTTAAGGCATTCATCTCCGAGGGGTGTGCATCGCCGAGACTTTCCCCTTTGCTAGGCCAGCCGGTCTCTGTAATTATTACTTTTTTACCTTTTGCAGCATTTAAGGCTTGGCCATACATATGTTGCATATGGGTCAACGAATAGTCGTAGTGGCAACTTTCCCAAAAGGGATAACAGTTAGCTAAAATAACATCGCATTTAGCGGTTAACTCAGGATGAACTGTAAACTCATAATAGGCATCGACGTAACCAACAGGAATATGTGATGGGATAGCAGCTCTCACTTCATCCAAGTGTTGCATAAGTTCTTCAATAGATAAATCGTTTCTATATAAAACTTCGTTACCTACGGCAGCAATATCCACCAAACCCTCATTGGCCATCTTGATTAAGCTATCTAGTTCTTCCCTGTTTTTCTCTTTGTCATCACTTAGCCAAGCTCCAACTAAGGTTTTTAATCCAAGTTGCTTAGCTACTTTTGGCACAAATTCATTTCCTTCAATACAGGAGAAGGAGCGTACCCACTTGACGTGAGGTTTTAAAATATTCATTCGTCTCAGTACTTGTTCTTCTGTAATATGATGTCCAGGTTCCTGTCCATCTTCATACATACTAAAGCACATGCCATGAAAACCTTGTGACATGATAGTCTTAAATACATCGTGAAGTTCTTCAGTGGTGTATTCTTTTAAAAAATTCTGCGTTTTTATAGACGCTAAAAATTTTTCTTGTTGTTTGGATAGTTCTTGTTCTTTTCTGTAAGTCATGTTTTATTTAAATTTAAGTTGTTCGTTTTTATCCCAAATTCCCCAGCGTTGGCCAACATCTCCTTCGTGATGAATCTTCCAAGATTCATCAAATGAGGAGAAATAAAATAATTTAATATCTTCTTTATTCACCCAGCTGTTGACATTAATAAAATATTTCATGGCATTGTACCCTGAAGGTACAGCTTCTTCTGTATTTTCACCTTCACTTGGCCAGCCAGTTTCTGATATAATTACAGGTTTACCATTCGCTTTGTCCTTAATTAATTTATACATATCCCTTAAATAAGAAGGCGAAATTTCTATAGCACTGCCTTCCCAGAAAGGGTAGCAATTTATTAGAATAACGTCGCATATATCTATAAGTGATGGATATTCGTTAAAGATATAATAAGAATCAACGTAAGCCACTGGAATGTTAGGTAAAGCTTTTTTAACTTTTGAAATGTAATCCAGGACATCTTTTTCAGATAATTCTTCACGAAGAAGGACCTCATTCCCTACAACTGCTATATCTACAAACCCAGCTTTACCAAGTTCTATCAGTTTTTTTATTTCATTTTCATTTTGAATCATATTTGCACTTATCGAAGCACCTACCATAGTTTTAAGATGATTGTCTTTAGCTACTTTTGGTATATGTTCATTCCCATTTGTACAAGAGAAAGAGCGCACCCATTTTGTATAAGGTTTAATAATATTAATTCGTCTTATAATTTGTTCTTCAGAAAGTATATCACTGGTATCTTGGCCATCCATATATGGGCTAAAGCACATACCATGCATACCATTGTTTAAGTTTGTTAAAAATAATTTTTTGATCTCGTCAATTGATTTTCCAGAAAAATCGATATCATATTTTGGATTTGGTGCCCTCTGAATAGAACCTAAAGACCATGGCTCCTGATTTTGGTAATACAAAGAACTGATTTGTCTTGGCTTAGGCTTACTGTTTCTTATTTTGAGCTCAGCGCCAATTCCTCTAACTCGTTTTTCATCAAGATCATATTTCCACATCACAATAAAGGCTAAAGCAGCAGTTGATACTGGTAGAATAATATCAGCTATTCTTAATTGGTTCATCGTTTCTACAGTTTGGGTGACAGCACCCTCATCGAACCCAACTAAAGTTAATATGGCTCCTCCTAATACTAGCGCAATAGCTTGTCCTACTTTAACCATCCACCAGTAGATTGCTCCAAAAGTTCCTTCTTTTCTTGGCAATCCATTTTCTAATTCATCTAGATCACAAACATCTGCTGTCATAGACATCATAAGGGTAAATAAACCACCTAAACCAAAAGCCATAAAAGGAATAGGAACAAACATTAACCAAGGTGCACCTTGACTGATGTCGATGCTAAACCAAGACATCCCAATGCTGTCTAAGAAAGGATTTATCGCATTAAATATGGAGGCCACAAAATTATTTAAACCTTGACCAGCACTCGATGCGTTGAATTGAGCATTTAATGAATTATCAAATCCCCACCACTTAAGTCCATAACCAACTATAGAAATTGCGGTAGATATAAGGAAGGCTTTGCGTTTTCCAAATTTATTTGCAATACTAGATATAATAGGAATAACTAAAAATGCAGTAACTAGCGCGGTGATTGAAGCAAACCATGCAGGCCATGTTCCTGCTTGACCATAATCCCCATTATAAATATAAAAAACAATAATAAAAAAACTGAATGAAGCCACCATTTGGAAACCGTTAAAAACAAGAAAAGTAGCACTGCATAATTTTATGAAAGGCTTGCATTTAGAAACTTGTACAATCCCTTGAAACAATTCTTTGAAGCTAGAGGATAACGTACCCATGCTAATTTTTTTACGGTTTTCCATTTGTCCTGCATCCATTCCTTTACAGAATAGGGCTGGAAGAATACCCAATACAGCGCAAACCAGTCCTACCATTAATGATAATTGTCGGACTCCATTAGCTTGTAATTTTTCATTCGTTATTTTCTGTAATTCGTCACCAGTTAGTCCCATTTCGCCAATTGTTCTCAAGGCTACGTCACTTAATGGAAATACAGTAGGATCTGCGATAACTACCCAAAACCAAGGAACTATCATCCAAGCAATTTGACCTATGGTATTTGCAAATGCCATTAAGCGCGTACGTTCATTATAATCTGGAGTCATTTCATAACCAAGACCTACTAATGGTGTGGCAAACATGGTATTACCAACTAAAAATACCAAAGACATTAAAAGAAAATAACAAAAGTTAAAGGTAACGGAGTTGTCTTCACTCAATTGGAATAAAAGGGCAAACAATATACCACTCAAGATAGCCCCAACAAATATATATGGTCGCCTCCTTCCTAATTTAGATTTCGTGTTATCAGAAATAAATCCCATTATAGGATCAGTAATAGCATCAAATATTCGTGGCAAACCACCTAACAAGCCTGCTAAAAATGGATCCATACCGAATGCTGTCACCAAGAAAAACATGAAAACGGCTAAAGCTCCTGGTAATAAATTGAGTACTAAATGGCCTGCACCAAAAGCTGCCTTCTGTTTAATGGGAACTTTATCTTTTGCCAATGTTTTTTCTTGGGACATAAGGCTTATTTTTTAGGTTTTAATACAATAGTTTGAATGGCTTGAGGGCTTATAGAAACTACTTGTTCTGCTTCTTTCATACTAAGTTCAAATACTTTTTCTTCTTCTGAAGGGTTAAAAACGATAACGATATGACTTCCATCTGGATTTGTGGCAGCGCTCACTTGCAAGTCTTTATCTGTAGATTCGAAATCAATTCGTTTCGCACCTGGTCTTATGTATTTACTGAAATGAGCCATGGTGTAATAGAGTGGGGTAAAATAGACTTCATCTTGATCAGGATCTACAATGACTGGAGCCACACACCAGTTTTTAAACCAGTTAGGTCCACCTTGTCGGTCCAAGACCATATTCCAGTCGACCCAGCCATCAACCCAATTGTTCATACATCCTATAATATCTCTAGCATAGCGATAAACAGGAACGTATTTTGGATGTAAGTGTTTTTGATCTTCGGGGGCCCAATCCCAACCCCAATCTGTCGCTTCTTTACTCCAATACCAGTCGTCATCTTTCCATTTAGGAACTTCGGAATCCACACAGGCTTCAGTTTGTATCAAGTATTTCTGGGGTGCTTTTTCATGTGCATATTGCAAAGCTTCGGGAAACACTTCAAAGGTACTTTCGTACCAGTGTATGGCAGTTCCATCATAATATTTAGCATTTTTCTCATTCTTATACATCACATCCACCCACTCTTTAATGCCTTCGCGATTTTGGTCATATCCTAAAATAATTTTATCGCCTTTACCGTCTTTTTCTAATTGAGGGCCAAGGTGATTGCTCACAAAATCAGTCATTTCTTCTGGGGTATAGTGCATGCTTTCCCAATTATTGCTATTACCATGTGGTTCATTTTCCACAGTAAAACCCCATATATCAATCCCTTCAGCCTCATAAGCATCAACATATTTAGAAAAGAAAAGAGCCCAAGTGTCGTAATGTTCTGGCTTTAATTTTCCACCAACCCACTCATTATTATCTTTCATCCAAGGTGGAGCAGTCCAAGGAGAAGATATAATTTTGAATCCTTCCTTTGAGGCTTCCATAGCCTCTTTAATCATAGGAATAATATCGTCTTTATCCTCTTTAATAGAAAAACTAGTCAGTAAGGTGTCGCCTTCAACGGGGGCATATGAATATTGACCTAAAGAGAAATCACTTGAGTTCATATGAGTTCTTGTTAACGAATATCGTGCACCACTTTCCGCAAAATAAGCATCGATGATTTTTTGACGGTTTTCTTTACTCAATCGATTCAGTAAATAAGCGGAAGATTCTGTAAATGATCCGCCAAAACCCGTAAAGGTTTGAAACGTTTTATCAGGGTTTAAATTGATTTTAGAAGTTGGTTTTCCTTCGCTAAAGACATCGACTTTAGAGAGTTTATTTCCACTTCTGGAGGTTTCAACAACGTCAACCTTTAAAGATTTTTCTGTTTCTATACAAGAACTAATCACCATGAGAGCTATTAAGTTTATAGATAAAATTTTCAGACTTTTCATAAATACCGTTTTTTATGATTGGCTTAATGATTAAGCATAATTTCATTTTTTACTGGAGGCATTTGCACGTCCAGAAGAAGATCTTCCAAGCTTCCGTTATAGGTCTTGGTCATTTTGTTTTTACCGCGCTTAAAACCTTCGAAGGTGCCTTTATCCAATTCATCCCAAATGACATATTTAGCTTCTCCATCTACTGTAAATAGGCCGAAAAAGTTCTCAGAACCTTTTGGGTTGTGTTCATCTTTCCAGGGTTCGTCAAAGGCTTCAAAATAGAAGCATTTTATTTTGTTTTTTGAGGCCCATTCTCGCATTTTGTTATAGTATAAAGCTTGCTTATACTCATCTGATGCCTTAGAGCCATTTTCACCATAAAAACCAGCAGAGACAGTGGCCCATCCTGTTTCTCCAATGTGTACTGGTTTTTTCACCTCTAAAGTCTCCATATAGTTCACAACACTATCATACTGAGAGATAGCATAACTCAAGGAACGAGTCATCACTTTATCTAGCTGTTTGGTGTTACTCAATTTTTTTTCTTTTGGAAGTACTCCCCAAAACACAGGATTATAGTGTGTATCATGCATTGGATAGGTATGGATAGAAAGATAATCTACCGCTTTAATAAGCTCTTCAAGCTCTGGAGTGTGGTATTCATGTTCTCCACCGCCCCAAGACGCAAAATTATCTGAACTCGTAATCCATAAATCCTTATCTATTTTGCCTTCTTGTTTTAAATCTTGTAGGTATTTTACCCATTTTAAAATAATATGTGGCTGAACGAAATAAGCAGAAGCCCATTTTACCATGGCTTCATTGCCAACCGCAATTATTTTTACAATATCTGGGTATTGATTCGCTAGTTCTACAGCTCTGTCGATTTCTATAGCGTTATGTTCGCTTCCCTCGTTGTGGTTGAGTGGCATTTCGGTCCACGCATTTTTACAATCGATCCAAGCCCCGAGCATCATATACATTTCAAATTCAGGATTAGCTTTCTTCAGTTCGTCAATCGCTTTTAAAATATTGGCGGCATGGGGGAGACGAACATTATAGGTTCGTAATATGCGAATATCCATAGCATGAAGAATTTTTAGATCTTCTTTAAGCTGTTGAATGGTGGGTTGCTCTTTGCGCGTCTTTTTTCTGTAGCCACCATAAGAAATTGCTAAAAATTCTGGTTTACTAAGAATTTCTTTAGCGGTTAGATTTCTGTTATTTTGCATAGGGTTTTTCTCTTTTTGAGATGTTTGACAACAAACCAGTAAAACAAAGCTTATTACTAAAAGTATATTTTTTACTGGCTTCATGACTCTTTATTTTAAAATAGACGCTTTGATATAAACGTGAATTATTTTAACTTTACCTGAGCGGTTAAAAACGTCTTGACTAATTTCTTTAGGCAAATGAAGTCCTTCAATCTGTTCTGAATTTTTAGTATAGAATTCTACTTCTATTTTGTTTTGATCTGAAATAGAGTAAATTATTGGGACTTGGCAAAAGGTAAATCCTAGTGAATTATGTTTTAGTTGAAGACGATGCTTTTCATCGCTAAGGTCTACATATCTGAAAATATGTTCGTCTTCTAAAAATTCGGTTTTTCGCAACAAATCGGGTTTAAATTGAATTTCTCCTTTATAAATATGTACACCCAATTCTCTAAATCGACTTAAAATGTCTTCCTTCACTTGACCTGTCATTCCAGGTTGTTGTGCGCCTTTTCCTTGCGGTGTATGAGAATAAGGATCCGTTGGAAATGCGCCATATAAGTTAGGTGATTTATGAACACCTATGCCTTCATTTATTTCATAATAGTGTTCTAGTAATCGACCGATAACTTCGGCAGATGCTTTAGCATTTATGGCTTGTATACAGGTTTCTAAAACCGCTAATTGCAGTTTTGATACCATATGCCAATAAATAGAACCTAAGCCCTCATACCCATAAAAAGTTCCGGAACGACCTGTAAATGATTTATGGTTAAAAACTTCTTCATAGACCTTAAGTAATTGGTCTATTTCTTCTTCTGCTAAAGTTGAATAGGCTTCGTCTTCTAAAGATAATAAAGCTTCTTTTAATTTCTTAGCATTATTAAAATTGCCATTAAAGTGATAATTGTTCTTTACATCTTTCTCAATTATACCTTTATGCTCATCTTCCACCAACTTTTGAAGCAATTTTGATGACTTTACAGAAGTTTCTGGAACATTATTTCGGTCCAAAAAGCCATTTAAATCTTTGTAGGGGTATAATAAATAACTGTATTGGTCAGGTCTAAATAAAGCGCTTTGTTTTAGGGCATCAAGTAAAGTTAAAGCTTGATTTGAATCTAGGTAGCCTGAACTTAACACAGCTACTTGACCTTCGAGCATCTCAGAAAGGTAATCTATGGAGACCTTATCTTGATTAACCGTCATTAGATTATAAGCGTGGTATAGGTTGTCAGTACGTTTATTAGCCTCAATGGCATGTTCTAGATAAACTAAACTGGTAGTGATAAAATGACCAATTTGTAGTGAAGAGACTTGAGTCTTACGTCCTGTAAAGCCAATAGTGTAAACTTGAGTTCTATACACACTAGCTGCTTCACCTAGTTCGTCCAAAACCTCTTTACGTTGGTGATCACTAAATTTACCTTCTGTTAAATGTTTATTCTTAGCGAATGTTTTTTCCATTTTGGTGAACATCTCAGCTAATTCTTCGGAAATTTCATAGTTTTCTGAGGCATCGACGTCTTCAAAAACCGATTTAAAAAAGTCTAAAAATCGTCTTAAATAGGCTAAGGTGACCATAGATACACCATTGCCGACTAAAGCATTGTTAGCATCGTTCCATTCTGGGCGTTGGGTATTCATCCATATTCCCGCTTCAGGAATAAAGTTGGATAATTTGGCTAAAGTAGTAGCTAGTATTTTTTCAACAAAATTGACGTGAATAATTTTACCTCTTTTATTTTGAAGTAATGCACCATCAGCTCCAATCTTATCGCGTTTACCTCTAATTTTAGCATCGGCTTTATGGTCAAATTCTATGGTATCTTTTGGATCGTTTAGAATATCCTGATATGACTTTATCCTGTAAGGAACATTAGCATAAACAAACTGAGATTTGTTGAATAATTGCGCTAA